>CAZDHR010000110.1:0-17586 GCA_964505295.1 uncultured Planctomycetaceae bacterium | reverse complement strand
CTGAAAGGCCCTTCGGGTGCTTCGCACAAAAGGTGCCTGTCACCTTTTTTCTCCTCGGGAGACCGATAAGGACCCCCTAGAAAGAGGTACGCTTCCCCTTTCCGGATGTCTCGGTTGGAAAAGCTGCGAGATCTAGGAAAAGGCTAATGGATATGTCCGATTTTTTGGTAATGCGGATAAGCCAAAACGTCGAAAGTATTAGGTGACATGGTGTCGCCTGAGCCTCAAACTGCGCGGAAAGGGGACCTTTGGGCATGCGAAACGCAAGAGCGAAGTTGAGCCTGCTGATCGTGGCCTTTGCATGGACGGTGGCTCCGCAGGGGTATTCGGTCGGGATGGACGGCCCAGGCTTGGCACAGCAATCGGGGTCAACGGAGCTGGTTCCGACCGAGGCGGAGCCCCTTCTGACCGAGGCTGCGTTGGCGCCCTGCGAGTTCACGTGCCTCCCCGCCCCGTTTGCCTCCCGCTATCGCACGGTCGGGCCGGCTTGGTACGGCCAGATCGAGGGAATGGCACTGAAGCGGGATGTCTCCGGGGACCGGACGTGGCAGGCCTTCGTCGACCGGACGTGGAGTAAAGTGGAGAACCCAAACTACCACGAAGACGATCCGGACCCGGAGCCGCAATACATCTGGGAGTGGGAGGACACGGTGACCTCCGCCCTTGGCACACAAGACCTGCATTCCGGTTTCGAGCGCGGGGGACGTGCCCTGGTCGGACGCACGTTGGGGGCTTGCCACGCGTTCGAGGTCTCCTATTTCGACGTGAGCGATTGGGATGAAGTGGCGGCCGTACGTGACGCGACCGAGTTCATCCAGGAAGTAGACGGGGACGGGAACCCAACGCTCACCTATCCCGCGAGTCTGTTCTCGCCCTTCTCGAGTTTCGGCGACCCGCCGATCGACGGCCTCGACTACAACAGCCTCGCCCGAATCAGCTACACGTCGAGCCTGGACAACCTGGAATGGAACCTGCGACGGTGGATCCTCTACGGCCCGGGCCAATTGCAGGCCTCGGTGCTCGTAGGCGGACGCTACATGAACCTCGGCGAGCAGTTCGGCTACTACACGGAATCGACCAGCCCCGCGAACGCCTCCGTCAGCGTGACGACCGATACCGAGAACAGCATGATCGGCGCCCAGATCGGGGCCATGTTCGAGTTCTTCGTCGACCCCGGTTGGTGGATCGACTGCGAGATCAAAGGGGGCGTGCTCAGCAACGAGGCCAGTCAGAAGACCGTCTTCACGCCCGTCAACGTGCGCGACTACCCAAACGGCAACGCCAGGCGTCGCGACGAGAACATCACCTCTTGGGTGCTCGATCTACGACTCAACGCGACCGTGCTGGTCACGCCCCGCTTGGCCGTCATCGGCGGGTATCACGCCCTATGGTTGGACGGGGTGGCCTTGGCTTCGGAGAACATAAGCCAGGACATCGACGTGCTGGCCTCCGGCCCGGCCTTGCTCGTCGACAACGGCAAGGTGGTGTATCACGGCCCGCACCTCGGCCTCTCCTGGGTATGGTGAACGCAAACCCGTAGCACGGGCTTTCGCGTCTGGGTCTTTCAACTCGGCTTACCGTCTGAGCACGGAAGAGAGGCGTAGGGTGCGTGAAACACACCATTATCTCCTTCGGGATTTTCCAAGCATCCATCCGGCATGCCCTGCGGGGGGCTGCCATACCACGTTTTGCGGCCGCTCCCAGTCACCCTACTTCACTCGCCCGAACCAGGGCCGCGAAACCCATGTAAGCAGCCACGAAGAGTCCGAGCTCGATCCAGCGCCCGGCAAAGGGACGGCAACGCGGATGCTCCGCAGTAGCATCCGTTGCAGGCCGATGCGGGGGTGAGTCCGGCATGCTATTCTCGGCCAGTCTGGCGTGTGCAGCGGCAACAGCGCCTAGAGGCTCCCGACCCGCGGCGAAACGCGGTGTGCAATGGGGGGGCGACTGCTTGCCTGGGACGACCCAGTCTACCTGGCCAACGTTGGAGAGGCAATCGGTGGACGCGGCGGTGTGCGGCAAGATCTCCTGGCAGTCCCGGGTGGCTGGGGTCGAGCGCAGCGAGCCTCCAGGGAAACGCACTGGGGGCAGCCTCCGGCTGACCCCAGCCACCCCTTGAGGTGCCAGCAAGACTTGCCAGACACACGCGGCGAGGCCGAGCCTCGCGTTAGGGCGTTTCCAGGCGGAGCCTGGGAACGAGGAGGCGTGCCGGAGTTTGGAAGCGAGGGCGCTCGCTGGAGTTGGGGAACGAGAGATCGGGCCTATCGTCGGACGGCGTTCGTCGATGCCCGCCACGCCGTGGCGGTTCCGTAGCGGGGCGGGTCGTTTTGCATCCTGGCGATGCCGCCGATGGCGGGACGCTGGGCGACGCCCGAGGCTTGTACGGGAGTCAGCGGTCGGGCGGCGAGCGTGCTGCCGACGGGCACGCGGCTCCCTCCCACCGGCACGCGGCTAACCACTTCCCGCTTGACCGTCTGAAAACTCCCCACCGGGCGGCGCACGACGCGCGCCTCCGGCACGAGCCGCCGGGTGTTCACCGGCTCCTGGACCGTCTCGGTCCGCATCTCCCACCGCGTGTGGGGCACCTGCCGGTAGGCCACGTACGCCTGGGCCAGCGGATTCCACCGGTTCACCCAGAACGCCTCCCAGCGGTATTCGGTCACCGGCGTCCAGGCGGTCCGCGTCGTGTCGCGCATCTCGGTCGTAAACTCCTCGCGATACACGGTCTCCGTCCGCTCCTCCATGCGCGAGACGGGCACCCGGTCCTCGACCGTCCGTCGGGTTTCGCGCCAGGTGACGCCGTTGTTCTCGTAGTAGCGGACGTCGTCGGCGCGGCCGTTTGGCGCAACAGCGCCCAGAAGCGAGGCGAAAAGCGCGGCGGCGACGAGTCGGCGGATTGCCATACCGTATCTCCCATAGGCCGTGCCTTGCCCTCACGACCGGCTGAGCCGGGGCACAACGACCCTGGTCGCTATAATCGGAACTTCCCGCCCATTTTCTTTAGCCCGGCCATTCGACCAGTTTTCCCCGAGGCGCGGCTTGCAAAGCGGGGGCCAATTCGCCATCTTGAGAGGGCCGACGACGGACCCTCCAGAAGGGGCATGCCCGGCCGCCTTGCCCCGGTAGCGCGCCGGCACCGGCGTGAGTCAACCGATTCTCGAGCGGGAGATCAAACCGTGATCGACAAGGAGCTGTTGGAAATCCTCGCCTGCCCGGAAAACCACACCCGGCTGCAACTCGCCGAGGAACCGCTCGTGGCGAAGCTCAACGCGGCGATCGCTGCCGGCGGAGTGACCAACCGCGGCGGCGAGCCGGTCACGGAGCCCATCGACGGCGGGCTGGTGCGCGAAGACGGGACGCTGCTCTATCCGATCCGCGATGAAATTCCGGTCATGCTCGTCGATGAAGCCATCCCGCTGGAAGGGCCGGCGTAGGCGGCAGGCTGAATGATCCACGCGTCATCCTTCCACAAGGAGACCTCGCCCGATGGCCGAAAAGACGATTTTCAAGAAGATCATCGACGGGGAGATTCCGGCCGAGATCGTCTATGAGGACGACCTTTGCATCGCCTTCAAGGACATCAACCCGGCCGCCCCCACGCACCTGATCGTCATCCCCAAGAAGGAAATCGCCACGGTCAACGACGTCGCCGAGGCCGATGAATCGCTGGTGGGCCACCTCTTCCTGGCGATGGGCAAGATCGCGGCCCAGCTCGGCCTGGACGGGGGATACCGGGTCGTCACCAACTGTGGGCGCGACGCCGGCCAGGAGGTCATGCACCTCCACTTCCACATGCTCGGCGGACGCCAGTTCGGCTGGCCGCCGGGCTAGCCGGTGCGAACGGTCCCCAACACGTCCCCCCGATTCCACGCTGCTTCGCGCTGCCCGTGGGAGAGCCTTCATGCAGGAATCCAGCCGCCACGGTCGGCCGGGGCCTGCGGCTCGACCCCCGAGAAGGGCGTTTTGACGACGACGAGGCCAACCGCCCGATCAAGCCCTCCTAGCGTGCCCCACGTTCTTCCAGTGGAAGCGTGATCCCGGCGCCGGGCATTCCTACCGGGTTCGTTCGCTCCATCCCCGGTCGCCGGAACGACAAGACCGGGATCACCCCAGTTTTTCCTTCCGGAAGCCCCACTTGCGCCGCTGGGCGTACATGGCCTCTTGGGCTTGCCGTCGCCGGTCGGCCTCGGGCGGAACCGTGCCGTCCGTCCTGGCCTGAACGCGACCGTGCCAGTTGACGTAGGATTCACCCAGGTGCAGCACCTCGAAAGGCGGACGGGCTTTGCGCTCCCGCGGCCAGCGGGCCTGAAACTCCGTGTCATAGCCGCCGGCGTGTCGCCAGTCGATGGAATACCAGGGCCGGGTCTTCAGCACCGGATCTTCGGCGTGGAAAAGCTGATAGTAGCCCGCAAGCTCGATCTCCTTGAGAATCGGCCACCTGCTCCAGTCGCGTTGGCCCGTGTATTCGGTGACGTTGCGGCACATGCGCCGGCGGGGGCAGTAGAGCTTGCCCGCCTCGGCTTGCGAAAGATCCATCACGTCGGGCATCACGACGTCGACGTCCCAGACGAGCAGCCAACCGGATCGCCCCACGACGTCGAGGCCGTGTTCGAGGCACATGCCCTTGTTGAACACGGCGCCCCGCTTGGTGAAGGCGTTGGTCAGGTAGACGTCGACGTTGTCCAGACCGTGCTCCCTGGTCACCTGGTCGATGGCCTCCAGCGTGCCCCGATCGTCCGGAGACGTGACGACCAGCAGATGACCGAAATGCCTGGCGTTGCGGGGAAGCGTCAGGCGCAACAGGTCGTCGAACTCCACACAGACCGTCAGACCTTTGACGTTCATGGCTGTTTTCGCAGGTATCGCAGGGGGGCCCAGTCGGGCCGATGCGTCGACGGGTCGTACTCCCCCGCCTCGAAAAGCGCGTATCCGCCGGCCAGGATCCGAGGGCTTCC
The DNA here is from genome assembly GCA_964505295.1 of uncultured Planctomycetaceae bacterium. Lineage (GTDB taxonomy): Bacteria > Planctomycetota > Planctomycetia > Pirellulales > Thermoguttaceae > DATKZH01. Next base: position 12,631 of record CAZDHR010000110.1, on the reverse strand, counting down.
CAGCCGGCGCAGGGTTTCCAGATTGCTGCGGCTGACGTCGTCGACGCGCTCGTGGTCCAATCGACCCTCCAGCGGCAGGCACACCCCGCAGCGGGGACACCAACGCTCGATTTGCCCACGATACGATGCCAAGTCGTGCCGCCAGCAGCCCGGCGTAACCGGCAGGCCGCCGGGGCCGTCGAAGACCAGGTCCATGGCCGCGGCGACCTCGCAGAAGAAGAACCCCTTGGGCGTGATCGCGGACGACCACTCCTTTTGAAGAGGGCAACGGTCGATCAACTGCCACATCGCCGTTTCGTCCTGGACCACGTCGTCCACGGCCACCAGGACCGGCTGATGGAAGCACTCCTTGTCGTGCAGGTTCTGGTTGAGATATCCGCTGCCTTCATCCGGCGTTTCCGCCGGCGAGGGTCTCGGCCCGATCAGGCGGTCCACGGCGGCGCGGTGGGGGTGCTCTTCGTATCGAATCCCGGTCCAGAGTCCGCGGTACCGCATTTCCGGAACGGCTTCGATCATGATCTCGCACAGCTCGGGAAACCGCGGATGCAGAAGCGGCTCGCCGCCGATGATGCCCACCACTTTACGCCGGCCGCGCCGATCGGGCGAGCTGTCGGTCGGGAAGTCCTCGAGCGCCTCGACGGCCCGGGCGAAGTCCTCCAGCGACATGTCCCATCGCTCGCGCGCATGGGCCAGAAGCCGCGTGCAGTTGGAGCACCGCCGCGGGCATGCGTTGGTCACGTCGATTTGAATGCACCATTGCTCACGCGGTGGGATCATCTCAGACCGCCTTGCACACGTAGTAGCGTTTCAGCTCGGACCGCCGGACGCGCTCGATGCGGCCGAACCGATTCCGAACCGGGATGACGGCCAGGCCGCCGATTCGGTCGATACTTTGGGCGGCAATCAGGATTTCGGCGCCCCGCCGGAAGCACTCGATGCCCCGCCCGGCCCATCGGTAGGTCGCCCTTTTGACGGCCCGGCGTTCATTCACGGTACGGGCCGGATGGAATCGATAGGTGTAGAGCACGCGGGCGACGTGTTCTTCGCTTCTCACCAGCCCGCTGGCCAAGAGCGACTTGTACCAGAACACGTCGTCGTTGTAGCCCAGGTTGGGTGGAAACGAGACCGCGCTTCCCACCTCCCGGCGCCAGGCACAGAGATGATTGGCCATCATCCCGACCTTGCCGTCGGCGAGTTGCTGTCTGTCTTGGTAGTGAATGGAGAAAGCCTGGATACGGGTGGGCCTTGTCGGATCGGTGCGACGAACCCAGAAGCTGACCACGTCGGCGCCCGTCCGGCACCCGGCCCGCAACTCCCGAATATATCCCGACTGCACCAGGTCGTCGTCGTCGACGAAGGCGAAGTACTCGCCTTGCGAACACTCGATGAGCCGGTTGCGCTTCGCGCCGGAGGGGGCCTGACCGTCGTCCTCCTCGACGAGCACCTCCACGTCGTCGAACGCGCGGGACTGGGCAAGGAGCGACGCCTCGAGGCGACGTCGCATCGGTCGGCGGCTGGCGAGAGCCGGCATCAGGATCGACAGCTTCACGTATCTTCCTCCGGTACTCCTTCCAGCGCGCCTCGGCCTTCTCGGTTCCGATTTCCACCGCGTGCCCAAGCAGCCGACGGCGGTTGCCGAGGTCCGCGAAATGCCCCCGTCGTTCTATCGCCTGCGAGAGAAGGACGGCCACTCGCGTCTCCTTTTCCGGGGTTCCGTGGCGTTGTGTCTGGTGTCCCACTCACCCAGGCCGGCTTGGTAGTCCCCCCGGGCTTCCATGAAATCCCAACAGGCCCGCCACTGTTGGGCCGCTCGCTCCAACTCCAGCGTGAACGCGTCGGGGAGCAACGACTCGCAGAGACTACAGACCGTATCGTAGACGGCGTAGGCCACGGCCACTTCGTCCGGCCCGGAATTGAGGAACCAGTATCCCGCGAACGCCCGCATGTCGGACCTGCTGTGAAGCGACCGCGCGCAGGCGTCCCGATCGGTCCGTACCAGGTGGACCCACTTCGCTCGGGGATAACGCTTCCTCAGAATGGGAATGGCGATCGCCAGTTGCGGCGACACCTCGATGTGATTGTCCGGGTAGTCCCAGTTGGCGATGTCACCGGCGAGCCGCGCATCGACGACCTTGTTCGTGTGCGTCTCATGGCCGGACGTGTAATTGCGGATGTGCCGGCACGCCCTGTGGAACGTGACCGAGCCGCAGCGTCCGGTTCCGGTGACGAAGATCCTCAACGTGCCTCTCCCATAAGCTGGCGACTGATCTTCCACGGTTTCGGGCCGTATCCCACCGGCACAGCAAACCCCAAACAAAAGGCCCGCCGGGAACCAGGACGGTTCACGGCGGGCTCTTCTCGATACCCACCTCTTGGGCAGGCCCTTCCGATGCCTCGCGGATTGTCGCCTACTTGTTGATCAGTTCCACCCTGTCCCCTATGCGCTCCCGCGCCTCGCGATTTCAGCCCGACGGCGGTCCTGGGAGAATTCTCGTCTTCCTTCCGCGCTACGTTGCCTGCGCTGCCGCAGACCTGCTGCCGAGCATCATGGCTATCTCGTAACCTACGGATTCACCGTCCGCCTTGCAAGGCTTCTTCTTGGCCGCCCGGAGCGATAACGTGGGCAGAAAGGTGTGGCTGGAAAGCGAGCCGCTCGCACACCCTACGGAACAAGCGTGAACCGATAGCGATAGAAGGGGGACCGGGCCAAGTCGCAGGGCTCGGTCAGCCGATCGGTCAGGTGTCGTACCGGGTCGACCCCACCGCCGATCCGGTCGGCCATGGCCACGGCCTGAGAGCAAAACGGCGGCCGGCGGCTCACGGCCCGATCATCGGTGTTGGCTCGAATGCAAAGCCGAATCCATGGGAGATGCAGGAAACTGACCGCAATTAAGTTGGCCCAGCCGTACTGGCATCCGGCCAAACGCCGCATGAACCGGGTGGCTCCGGCCCGGTCGTATTCCGGCCAGCGGCCCTCGGGATTGGTCTGGTAAACGTCGATTCTGCCCGAACAACGCTCCACCTGACTCGACAGCGTGACCGCCCGGCCGCCGGCAAGCTCACGGACCTCCAGGCAGAACAGGTCTCCGGCCCACCAGGCGGCCTTGGCCGCATGGCTGTGCTCACCGCGTCCGGCAATGGAGATCAGGTTCCGCCGTCGAAACAGCAGCAGGTCTCCGTCCTGGATCTCTTCGCGGACTTCCCCGTAGCGAACGAGGTTTCGATGCCTGGTTGAATTCATCTTCTTCCTCTCTCGATCGGAGCACGCGGATACTTGCCGCCACGCCGTGGCACAAGCGTCCTCCTCAACCGTACTGGACAAATCGCCGAGAATCCAGCTCGGTTCTTGGCCACCCTCGCATGGGTCGATGGGCCGTGAATCGATCGAGGCGGACGGGCAATCAGACGGTCTTTTGGACATCCGGCTCGGATCTTAGTAGACTGGCCGACAACGCGGTTTACATGCAGAGACTGACCAAAGGAATACAAGTCATGCAGAGGACAAGCGGCTTGATGGCGACGGCGGTTCTGGCGTTCTTGCTGGCGCCGTGCGGTTGGTCGACGGCCGGAGCTGCGGAGGCTTCGCACGCTGCGGACGCGAGAGAGATTCTCGAGGCGAGCGGCGTCGAAGGCGGCCTGGTTGTCCACGTCGGTTGCGGGGGCGGCCGGCTCACCGCCGCGCTGCGGCCGAGCGATCGCTACCTAGTTCAGGGGCTCGACGTGGATGAAGGAAACGTCGCGCAGGCGCGCAAGTATCTCCTCTCGGAGGGATGCTACGGCGACGTGTCGGTCCGACGGTTCGACGGCCGGCACCTGCCCTACGCCGACAACCTGGTCAACCTGGTCGTCGCGGAAGACCCGGGCCAGGTGCCGATGGCGGAAGTGCTGCGCGTGCTGGCGCCGAACGGAGTCGCGTACGTCGAGCGCGAGGGCCAGTGGACGAAGCAGAGCAAGCCGTGGCCCAAGGAAATCGACGACTGGACCCACTGGCTGCACGGCCCCGACGGCAATGCGGTGGCCAACGACCGAATCGTCGGGCCGCCGCGGCACGTGCAGTGGATCGCTCCCCCTCGTTGGCAACGGCACCACGAGGCGACGCCGAGCGTCAGCGCCGTGGTCTCGTCGGGCGGCCGGCTGTTTGCCATCATCAACGAGGCATTGCCCGGAATCGACGGGATGCCCGACCGTTGGGCGCTGGTCGCCCGGGATGCGTTCAGCGGGAAGCGGTTGTGGAAACGGCCCATCGCCGAGTGGGGCTGGAGCCAATGGAGCGATCATTCCTACGGGCACGGCCGATGGAATCACCCGACCCACATTGCGCGACGACTTGTTGCCGTGGGCGACCGGGTATACGTGACCTTGGGTTTCAACGCTCCGTTGGCGGCGCTCGACGCGGCCACCGGGCGCACGCTGATGACCTATCGGCAAACCGAGTTCACCGACGAGATCCTCTACGACGAAGGGACCTTGGTCTTGGCCGTCAACACCGAGGCGCAGGGCCCCGGACGCATCGAAGAGAACCCGCCGGTGAAGAAGGAGATCGTGGCCCTGGACGCGGCAACGGGCGACGTTCGGTGGCGGACCGGGGGTTTCCTGGGAATCGCCTCCAAGGCCGACGCGACCGAGCGCGTGACGCACTTGGAGATGGTGCTCGGTGGCGACAAGCTGTTCTCGATCGAGGACGATGCGGTCGTCGGACTGGATTTGCAGACCGGCAAACGGCTGTGGCGTGCCGATCGGGCGCCGCGGGAGCGGCCGGTGAGCTACGGGAGTTACTACTTCACCAATTTGTGCAGCATGGTGTATCACGATGGGGTCGTGCTTTTCATGGAGCCCGACCCTACGGTTAAGAGGCAGTCGTGGAACGAGCCGACTCGAGCCCGGCTGCTGGGCCTCTCGGCCACGACCGGCGAGATCCTGTGGACCCGCGACTGCGGCATGTGGGGCCATTACGGCCAGGGCGACGTTTTCGTGATCGACGACCTCGCCTGGGTCCACGACGGCCAATCGTTCTCGATGCTCGGTTTGGATCCGCATACGGGCGAGACGAAACGTACGCTCGACACGCAGGAAGCCCTGGATCAAGGGCACCATCATCGCTGCTACCGCAACAAGGCCACGGTGCGCTATTTCGTGACCGGGCGGCGCGGCGTCGAATTCATCGACGTCGATTCCGGAGAGACCCTGCGACATCACTGGACGCGGGGAACCTGCCGATACGGCGTTTTGCCGTGCAATGGGCTGTTGTACGTGCCGCCGCATCCGTGCATTTGCTACATCACGGCTAAACTGACCGGCTTTTGGGCGCTCGCCCCGCAGAGGGATCCGGGGCCAGGGGCCGGAGATCCGGGGCCCGGGACGGCCCGGCTGGAACAGGGCCCGGCGTACGGACAGACAACCATTCATCATTCAGCATTCAGCATTCATCCTTCCGACTGGCCCACCTATCGCCACGACGCGGCGCGCAGCGGATGTGCCGGCTCGGACGTTGCCGCCCAGTTGAAGCCCGCATGGAACGCGCCGATCGGCGGGCGCCTGACCGGTCCGGTGATTGCCGACGGCCGTCTTTTCGCCGCGTCGGTCGACGGGCACACGCTTTGGGCCATTGACGCCGACGCTGGACAGCCGCTTTGGAGCTACACGGCGGGCGGTAGAATCGACTCGCCGCCGACGGTGTACGGCGGTTTGGTGATTTTCGGATCGGCAGACGGATGCGTGTATTGCCTGCGGGCCGGCGACGGTGCGCTCGTCTGGCGGCTGCGGGCGGCTCCGCATGAGCGGCAGATCGTCGCCAACGACCAGCTCGAATCGCCGTGGCCGGTGCCCGGCAGCGTACTGGTTCAACGCGGCGTGGCCTACTTCGCCGCCGGCCGCTCGTCGTTTCTTGACGGCGGCATTCACGTGTATGCCGTCCGTCCGGAAACCGGCGAGGTCTTGCGCCAGAAGCGGATCGACAGCATCGACCCGAAAACCGGAGACATGGTCGAAGCCCTGCTGCCGTATGACATGCCGCCGGACGCGTTGGGGGCGTTGCCCGACGTGTTGGTGGGCGACGGCGACCATCTCTACATGCGTCACCTGAGGCTCGACCCCAACGACCTGAGCCACGAGAGCGCCGCGCTGAGCCCGACGGCGAGACGAGGGGCCTACCCCTACCTGGGTGGCCACTTGATGTCCGTGGCCGGACTGCTCGACGACTCCTGGTTCAACCAAACGTACTGGACGGTCGACGGCAAAGGGCACTGCAAGCTCCTGGTGTTCGATGCCCATGCGGCGTACGGGGTGAAACCGTTTCCCGGCAGCGCCCGGCACTCCAGGGCCATTTTCCGGCCCGGCGAGAAGGGTTACACCTTGTTCGCCAACGAGCGGCCCGGGCATAGCAAACGATGGGCGATCCAGGCGCCGCTGCGGATCCGGGCGATGGTCCTCGCCGGATCGACGCTGCTGGCGGCGGGGTCGGCCGACGTGGTCGATCCCGACGATCCGTGGTCGGCCCTCGACGGCAGAAAAGGCGGCGTGCTGTGGGGTGTTTCAACCGACGATGGCGAAAAGGTGTGGGAGTGCGCGCTTCGGGCCCCGCCGGTTTTCGACGGGATGGCCGCCGCCCGCGGCCGTCTCTACGTTGCCATGCAGGACGGGAGTATCGCCTGCCTGGCGGAGTGAGCTCCCATAGGTTTCGACTTCAGCGCGGCTGAGGTCCTGGTATGAGCAGCGGGGGTGGCTGGGGTCGAACGAAGTGAGCCCCCAGTCTGTCGGGTTTTGTGTGAGCAAGGTGCCCGGGCCGAACGGATCAAGCTTCGGGCACGTCAGCGTGAACAGAAGGGAAAGGCCATGAAACGAGATCGACAGCTGACGCGGCGCAGGTTCGTGAGGACGGCGACGCTGGGCACGGCCGCGGCCGGGTTCGCCGGCACGACCGGCGCGGCGGCGGAAGCCGAGACCGACGCGAGCCAGCAGATACCGCTGAAGATCGGCATTCGCGCCGCAAGCATGCGGATGGTCGGAGACCTCGACGTCATCCGAACCGCCGCCCGCATTCCCGGACTCCTGGGCGTCGAATTGCAGACGACCAGCGGCAAGCTCAATCTGCGCGACTGGGACACCGTACGCCGGTACAAGGAGGAAGCGGATCGCTGGGCAATGCGCGTTCCGTCGCTGGCGGGCGTCTTCGACCGGGGCGTGCAGATTCACAGCCCCTCGGCCGGCGACAGTCTCATCAAGTCGATCCGGGCGGCGGAAATGCTGGGCGCCGGGGTGATCCTTGTCGCGTTTTTCAAACAGAACGCACCCGACATGACCAACGAAGCATCGTACGGCCCGATCGTCCGCATGTTGCACGAGACGGCGAAGCACGCGGCCGACGCCGGCGTGGTCATGGGGCTGGAAAACTCGCTGAGCCCGGCCGACAACAAGAAGCTGGTCGACCTCGTAGATCACGCGGCGGTGGGCGTCTATTATGACCTTCACAATATGGCGTACTACGGCCACGGCGACCAGGCGATCCCCGGCGTCGAGCTGCTCGGCAAAGAGCGGATTTGCATGGTGCACGTGAAGAACGGGAGCCAGCTCCTCGAAGAGCCGGGCCCGATCGACTGGGCCGCCGCGTTTCGCGCCTTCCACGAGATCCGGTACGACGGCTGGTACATCTACGAAACCGGACACGACAGCACCGAGGACTGCATCGAGGACACCAAGAAGAACAACGTCTTCTTGCAGAAACACGTGCAAATGCCCGTCGTGTAGGGCGTTGCGTTTGCCGTGCGCATGCCGGGAATCTGCGCGGTGGAGATGGTGGAGCGCGAATCGGATTGAACCGGATGAGATCATGAGGAGACCGACGATGACGTGGACGTCTTCATTACCTCGCTCGCCGTTGGCTGCGTGGGTCGCAGGTGCGGTGCTGCTGGCGACGGCCGTCCTCCTGTCGCCGCAAAGCGCCGCCCGGGGCGCCGACCGCCGGAAGGGCGAAGACGAAGTGGGGTTCGTGTCGCTGTTCAACGGGACGAACCTGGACGGCTGGCAACTGCGACGCGCCAGTCGGAAAGGCTTCGTTGTCGAAGACGGCCTGCTGGTCTGTCCCAAAGGCAGCGCCGGCTACCTGTTCACGACGAAGGAGTACGCCGACTTCGTGCTCCGGTTCGAGTTCCGCATGGAAGAAGGTGCCAACAGCGGCGTGGCGATCCGCAGCCCCCTGCTCGACAGAAAACCGGCCTATCAGGGGACCGAAATCCAAATCCTCGACAACCCCCGGTTCGTCGGCAAGCTGCGCCCCACGCAATACCATGGCTCGATCTACGACGTGGTCCCCGCCAAGCTCGGCGCCCTGAATCCGGTCGGCCAGTGGAACCAGCAGGAGATCGCCTGCCAAGGACGGCGGATCACGGTGAAAGTGAACGGAAAGATCGTGGTGGACGCCGACCTGGACGACATCAAGGACGCGGCGGTGTTCGAGAAGCACCCGGGACTACAGCGCGCCGGCGGTCACATCGGTTTTCTGGGACACGGCGACCGCGTCGAGTTTCGCCACGTTCGGATCAAGGACCTGGGCGAGCCGCAGAAGAAACCGGACGACGCGCGAACGGCTCGCTCCGAAACGCGCCGGCCGAATATCCTCTGGCTGATCGCAGAGAACATCGGGCCCGACCTGGGCTGTTACGGGACCCCTTTGGTCCGGACGCCCCGCCTGGATCGCCTGGCCGCACAGGGGACGCGATACGCCAAGGCGTTCAGCACCGCTCCGATTTGTGCGCCCGCCCGTTCGGCGTTTATGACCGGCATGTATGCGACGAGCATTGACGCGCAGCACATGCGCTCGCACCGCCACGATCATTACCATCTGCCCGAGGGCGTGCGCCCGCTCACGCGCCGGTTGATCGAAGCGGGCTACTACACGGCCAACCTCCGCACGCTGGACGGCAAGCCGGTGGGTACGTGTAAGATCGACCTGAACTTCGAGGTGGAGGGGCCGGTGCTGCGCCGGACCGCGGCGGACGAGCGTCGGCGGCGGGAAGCCCAAAGGGCCCCGGAGGGCGGCACAGTCGATACGCGCGTCCAGGACGTCGAGAACGAAATCCGCCTCTTCCACACCGACGACTGGGCCGACCTCAAGGAGCACCAGCCGTTCTTCGCCCAGGTCAACTTCCCCATCGCAGAGCGTCCCGGCCGCGAGCGCGGGCCCGGTAGCGGTTGGGTCGGCTCGCGGCGCGCTCCGGCCTTCGGCACCCAGACGCACCCGGCGGTCGTCGATCCCGATCGGGTGACGCTGCCGCCCTACTACCCCGACCACCCAATCGCGCGCCGGGATTGGGCCGGGTATCTCGACTGCATCTGCGGCCTGGACCAGCGCGTGGGAGAAATCCTCGACCGGCTGGAAGCCGATGGATTGGCCGACGACACGATCGTCGTCTTCTTCGCCGACCACGGACGCATTGAAATCCGCGGGATCGGCTGGTGCTATGACCGGGGCAACCACGTGCCGCTGATCATCCGCTGGCCGAAGAGTTTCGCCCCGCCGCCCCAGTACGCTCGCGGGACAGTCAACGAGCAGCTTGTCAGCGTGCTCGATCTTACCGCCACCACGCTGGCCTGCGCCGGCCTGAACAAGCCGGCGGGGATGCAAAGCCGGGTGTTCCTCGGTCCGAATGCCGACCCGCCGCGCCGCTGTGTGTTCACCCACCGCGACCGGCACGACGAGGTGGTGCAGCGGATCCGCAGTGTCCGGAACGATCGCTACCGGTACGTGCGCAACTTCATCCCCGAGCGCCCGTTCCTCTTCTTCCACGGCCACAAAGACGCGATGTATCCCGTCATTGGTCTGCTGCGCGAGCTGCACGAGGAAGGCAAGCTGAACGCCGTGCAGGAGGCGCTTCTGGCCCCGCGCATGCCCGACGAAGAGCTTTACGACCTGGAAAACGACCCCTATGAGATCGACAACCTGGCCGGCTCCGATGATCCGGAGCATCGTCGGGTGCTTCGAGAGCTTCGCGGCGCGCTCGACGATTGGATCGACCAGACCAACGACCAGGGCAGACGCCTGGAGCCTCCGGAGCAGGTTCAACAGTGGATCAAGGTGATGTACGGTCGTTGGGGCGAGCCGCCGGAGGAGCTCGAGCCGCCCTACGTTTACGGCGAACCGTACTGGCCTCTGCCGGGGCGCACTCGATGAGCGATGGGCGCGCGTGCACAGGTTGGCCAATTCCGGCTCAGGGCGGCCGCGCTCGAGCGCAGCGAGCGTAGAAACGGGTTCGCAGGACCGCGCTGTAGGGAACGGCCTCCTGTGCCCGAGCGCGGCGCGCCCCCGGAAGGCCGTTGAGCGGAGCTCTGTTCTTCGAGTGTTGATTCCTCGTTCGGCGGGTGCCCGGCGCGGCAGGGCCGCGGTGGGCGCGTTGGGGGACGGTGCCTTTTGGGGGCGGCCGACAAAAGAACTTCCCGACTTCAGCAGCAGGCACACGGCGTGGCCTACTTCTGCGCCAACGCCGAAGTCAATCCTCGGCCGATCCCGAAGCACCTCCCCAGAGGGGTGCGATGGGTGCTCCAGCGGCAAAAAATCGGCCCCAGAATCCGAGATTCCCGCCGGCTTTCGACAAGCGGGATGGGGCGCGATGGTAAAATCGGTGGCGTCGTCAGACGAGATCGGCTCTGGCCCGACGCCAAGTCGAACATCCGCGTTCCCATTCTTCGGATCGCAAAGGACGGGCAAATGATGAACCGGCAAAGAACGTTCCTGGGAGTCGTATTCGGGGTGCTGTTGATCGTGGCGTCGGGCGCTTCAGCCCGGGAGTATCACGTGTCGGTGACCGGAGACGACGCTGGCGACGGGAGTGCCGAGAAGCCGCTGAAGACCATCTCGGCGGCGGCCCGGCTGGCCCAGCCGGGCGACGTGGTAACAGTCCATGAGGGCACTTACCGTGAACGGGTCACTCCGCCGCGCGGAGGGCTGTCCGACGATCGGCGGATCGTCTACCAGGCGGCCGACGGCGAGAAAGTGGAAATCAAGGGCTCGGAGGTCGTCGAGGGCTGGGAGAAGGCGTCGGGTGGTGTCTGGAAAGTCACGCTCCCGAACACGTTCTTCGGCGACTACAACCCCTACCACGACCTGATCCGGGGCGACTGGTTCAACCGGATGGACAGGGATCATCACACGGGAGACGTGTACTTGGGCGGCGTCTCGCTCTGGGAGGCCGCCCGCCTGGAAGACGTGCTGGAGTCGAAGGACGACCGCGCGTGGTGGTACTGTGAAGTGGACGAGGATCGCACCACCATCTGGGCCGACTTCGACCGCGCCGACCCCAACGCGGGGTCGGTCGAGATCAACGTCCGCCCCACCTGCTTCTATCCCGGCAAGCCCGGGATGAACTACATCACCGTGCGCGGGTTCACCATGCGGCACGCGGCCACCCAGTGGGCCCCGCCGACCGCCGAGCAGATCGGCCTGATCGGCACGCACTGGAGCAAGGGCTGGATCATCGAAAACAACGTGATCACCGATTCCCGGTGCACGGGCATTACGCTGGGCAAGTATCACGATCCCAAGGACAAGCTGGAAGCCTCGGCCGACCAGTACAACGGGACCATCCGGCGCGCCTTGCAAAACGGCTGGTCGAAGGAGAACATCGGCTCGCACGTCGTCCGAGACAACGTCATCTCCCATTGCGAACAGGCGGGGATCTGCGGGAGCATGGGCGCGGTGTTCAGTTCGGTGACGGGCAACCACATCCACGACGTCTGGGTGAAGCGCCTCTTCGCTGGCGCGGAGATCGGGGGCATCAAGTTCCACGGCGCCATCGACACGGTCATCAGCAACAACTACATCCACCACGCCGGACGCGGCCTGTGGCTCGACTGGATGACCCAGGGCACCCACGTTTCCCGAAACCTGTTCCACGACAACACCACGGACGATCTCTTTCTGGAAGTGAATCACGGCCCGTTCCTGGTCGACAACAACGTGCTGCTTTCGCCGACCGCGGTGAGGAACTGGTCGGAAGGGGGCGCGTTCGTCCACAACCTCATCGCGGGAGACGTGGTGCTGCGACCCGTACACGGGCGTTCGACGCCCTTCCACAAGCCGCACTCCACTGAAGTCGCCGGGCTGAGCATGACCCGAGGAGGCGACGACCGCTGGTACAACAACCTGTTCGTCGGCCACAGCGGCCTGGCCCCCTACGATGGAGCGGAACTGCCCGTCTGGATGGACGGCAACGTCTTCCTGCAAGGCGCCGAGCCGTCGAAGCACGAGCGGGCCCCGCTCGTGCGCCCGCAAACTGCCCCGGCGATCGAGCTGCTGGTCCAGCCGTTCAAAAGCACGTGCCTGCGCGTTATGCTGGAGAAGACGTCGAGCCCCGCTCGGCCCAACAAGCTGGTGACCACCGAATTGCTGGGCAGGGCCAAACTGCCCGGCCAGCGCTACACCCACCCAGACGACACGCCGCTCAGCGTGGCCACCGATTACTTCGGGAACAAGCGGGACGCGAGCAACCCGTGCTCCGGGCCGTTCGAGCGGCCCCAAGGCGGGGAGCTCGAACTGAAGCTCTGGCCGTAGATCGCTTCACGGATGAAAATGGGATCGGCCGCGGGAGAAAAAAGGTGACAGGCACCTTTTGCCTGAAAGGCCCTTCGGGTGCTTCGCACA
>CAZDHR010000109.1:0-17937 GCA_964505295.1 uncultured Planctomycetaceae bacterium | reverse complement strand
TTACCACAAACCCCAATTTCTGCCAAAATCAAAGCTGCTTTTAGCAGCCCACACGCCGTGTGCCTGCTACGACGGCCGCCGTGAACGGTCACCATTTCCGCTTGGCCACCAGATAGCCGAATCCTGCGAGGTTCACGACGGGACCGCCGTCGTCCGGGTTGACCTCCGCGCCGTCGGCGATCAGCGTGTCGTGGGACCACCGGGCCGGTTCGCGAAACGTGACGCGGACCTTGACTGCGTGCTTCGACAGGTTCACCACCGACAGGATCTCCTCATCGGCTGTGCGTCTGAGGAAGGCGGCGACCGCGTCGGGCTGGTCGTTGTCGAGCCAAACGACTTCACCGTGCGTCAGGGCCCGTTCGGCATGACGCATGGCGCAGAGCTTCCGGCAGAAGGCGAACCGTGCCTTGCCCGGGGGCGTGTCGCCGTTGGCCCAGTCGATCGCCGATCGTCCGAAGATGCTGTGCCGGGCGGTGTCGGCGACCTCCTGGCCGTTGTACACGAAGGGCACCCCGTCGAGCGTGAAGATCAGGACCAGCGCGGCATCGACGTGCCGGGTTCCCCACGCCTTCTCGATACGGTTGTGAAACGCGTCGTTGGCAATGTCGTGGTTGTCGATAAACCGGATGAACCGCGCTCCTCCGCGCGGGCGCTCGTCCCGCATCTTCTCCCAGCGTGCCCTGAATTTGGCGGCGTCGTTCCATTGGAAGCCCCAACCATAGTCAAGGTCGAAGGCCTTGAGCTGATCCTCGCGCCGCCTTCCCTCGGCCAACATGCAGAGATCGGCCCGGAGCTTCTCCAGGCGGTCGCGTGCCGTCTCCCAGAAATCCAACGGAATGCCGTCCGATACGTCGCAGCGGAATCCGTCGGCACCAAAATCCTTGACCCAGTATTCCATGTTCTTCCACAGATACTCGCGGAGCTCGGGATTGGCGTGATTCAGCTTCGGAAAGTTCCATGCCGCGTAGACGATCTTGCCCTCCTTGTCCCGCTCGACGAAGTCGGGATGCTCCTCGATGAAGACCGCCTTCGGGCCGCAGTGGAGGTAGACCATGTCCAAGAGCACGCGCATCCCCAGCCGGTGCGTCTCGGCGACAAACGCCTTCAGGTCGTCGTCCGTTCCGTACTCCGGATCGACGTGATAGTAGTCTTTCATCCGATACGGATTCCGCGGGTTGTTCATACCCGAGGCCTTCTGCCGCGGGCTCCAGAATTGGCGGTCCGGGTCGTCGTCGGAAACGAATACGGGGCAGAGGTAGACGATATCGGCTCCCAGCTCGGCGACTCCGGGCAACCGCGCGGTCGCGGCGTTGAGCGTGCCTTCGGGCGTGAAAGCACGGGGCTGGATCTGGTACATCACGCCGCGGGTCACCCACTCCGGCGACGGCCGTGCCGGTTGCTCGTTGAGCGGGGCGTCCTTCCCGTCCGCCGCGAGAGTTGTCAGGGCAAGTATTCCCGCAACTGCCATGTGTGCCATTTCTCGGATCCTTTCAAGTGGGAAGACGGTGATTCACTTCATCGGATAGTCGCTTAGACGCCCTACTACGACTCCCCTCTCCCGCTTGCGGGAGAGGGGAGGTCTTCACGAACGACTACGGCATCATCAGCGTTTCTTGCGCCGGGGCGTCGGCGCCGACCGTCATCTCGAACGTCTTTGTCTTGGCGCCGGCGGTGACGTCGACGTCGTAGCGACCGTGGAACCCGCGGAACTTCACGTGGCCCTCGGCGTCCGACTTCGTCTCGACGTTCGTCTTCCAGTCGTGGTTGATCAGTTGGTCCAGGGCCTGGTAGGCCGGCTTGGGTTGGAAATCATGGTCGGCCAGGCCGCCGCCGGCGACGCCTTCGTTGCCGTGAGCCGTGCCGTCGCCCAGGTTCCACCAGGTGATGCCGGCCATCTTCGGCGCGGCGAACCAGAGCCGGTAGATGTCGCGGACCACGCGCCCCTGGATGGCCAAGCCGTCGTCGCCCGCCGAGCCGATGGTGATCTCGGTCACCCAGAGCGGCAGCCCGAACTTGGCGAACATCTCGTAATTGTCCAGAAGCGCATTCGGATCGCAACGGTCGCCGCCGAGGTAGCCGTCGAGCGCCTTGCGGCTGAAGTAGTGGAACTGGAAGCCGATGCCCTCGATCGGCACCCGGTTTTCGAGCAGCCTGGTGCATTGGCGATAGAACCGGTTGGTTTCGTTCGGGGGCCAGTTGAAGGTGGTCACGTCGTTGAGGATCAGCAGGTTCTCGGGGCGGAACACCGTCTGCTCTTCGGTAAACGCCCAGGGGACGTAGGGCTGGTAGTCGCGGTCTTCGGCCGAGAAGAGCGGGTAGCTCGACGGGCAGACGAGCGATTCGTTCGTGCCGTCCCAGATCGGAATGTCCTCGGCGTACCGGTCGGCAAGCTCCTTGAAACGCTTCTGGTAGAGCCGCTTCAGCTCGTCCGGGTCTTTCGGGAGCCAGTCGGGATTGTGGGCGTGCCACAAGAGCGGGTGGCCCTTGAGCGTCAGCCCGTGCTTCTTGCCGAACGCGACGGCCCGATCGGGCGGCGGGCGGCGCCAGAAGTACGGGCTCCCCTCGGTCAGTCGCAGCTTGCCCTGTTCCGGTTCGGTGCCCGCCCAGTAGAACGGCACCGTGGCGAAGTTGAACAGCTTGCGGAAGGCCTCCTGGTAAGCCTGGTTCTTTTCTTTCATCTGTCCCAGGACGAAGATGTTGCAACCGAAGAGGAACGCGTGCGACTTCTGCGTGATCTTCACCTCCGCGCCGGGGATCGGATTGCCCTGCGAGTCGACGATCGTCAACACGGCGTCGCTCTTGCGATTCTGCTCGATGCCGTCGTCGATACGCTTCTCGACGGCCGGGTCGTCCCACCGCTTGAGATAGTTGTTGGGCAGTCCGGCGCCGGCGGGTCGGCCAACGGCAACCACGGCGGCCAACGCGGCCGCGATGATCCAACGAACTCGCACGTTCATGACTAGCTCCTTCAGTGTGAGGTCCGGTGCCTGACGACGTCGCACCCTGGTCGGATCACAGCCACAACCCCCCGTCGACGTCGGCGAGAATCAGGTCGCCCGGCTTGACGATCACCCCTTCGATGGCGATGGGCCTGGTACCCGGTGATCTTGCACCGCGACAGGGCGCCGTTGGAGGTGCGATATCGATACCAGATGGGAAATCCCTGCTGGAGGACGTCCTTCGTGTCGCGGATTCCCCCGTCGATGATCGCGCCGCGCACGCCCCGTTTGTGCGACGCCCGGGTCATGACCCCGCCCCAGTGCGAGGCCCCGTCACGGCCGTTGGCGTTCCACACGCAGACCATGTTGGGACGCAGGTCGTCGAGCATCTTCACGCGCAGCTCCAGCTCGCCCGCGAGCGTCGGATCGGCGGCGGAACGGATCGTGAAGGCGAAACCGGCCACGACCATCTCGTCCCTCAGCGGCACGATTTCCGGCGGCAGCGCCGGATTGGTCAGGCACATTTCGCGCAGCACGTCGTTGACCGCGCCCGTGTACAATCTCTCGTATCGCTCGATGATCTCCGCTTCCGGCCGGGAGAACTCGATCTGCTCGACCGTATCACGCAGGACCTGAATCCGGTCGGTTTGCATTTTGTGGCTCATTGGCTTCGTCCCCTGTCTGCTTGGGAATCAGGGCAGTTCCACGCGCGCGCCGAAACCTGCCAATCCGTCGGAGACTCGCCGGGGAGCAGGCGGAGGCGCAGCTTGACCGTGCGCCGCTCGCCCGGCTCGAGCCAGAAGAAGGCGTCGTCGGCCACGTAACGCAGGCGGCCGGCCACGTGGACGTTGGTCATCACCGCCGGGCGGTCGCCCGTGTTTGCGACCTCGACGACCAGGCGCCCGCGCGTGTCGCTTTCCTTCTCGACCGCGACGACTCGGGCGCCGAGCTTCGTAGGGAGCTTCTGCAACTGCGGCCGGAGCCAGGGACCTTCGCCGAGTTGGAGCCCTTGCTTGGCCCCGCGGCGATACTCCTCGCGAAAGGCGTCGTTTTCCAGTTGCGGAGGGCAGCGGAACGTGTAGACGTTCCGCGCTAGCAACTTGCCCGCCGCATCATGGATTTCTAGGACGACGAAGAAGAACGAGCGGGCGAAATCGTCGGGCACCGTGAAGCGGATGGTGGGACCGGCCACGCTCTGCGGACCGGCGGGTACGTCGATCGCCGGCCAGTCGTTCCAGACCTGTCGCTCTTCGAGCTGCGGATCGAGCAATCTCACGGCGAGCCGCGCCCCCCGGAGGTCGGCCCGGTTCACCTCGGAGAAGACAAGCGTTTTCATCTCCACCTCGTCGCCCGGCACGTAGTTCAGGTGGGGCGGCACGAGACACGGCCACGGCGAGCTGTAGCCCCGCTTCACGTCGTAGTAGACCGAGAGCGGCTGGCCGAAGCCGTCGCAAATCTGGATACCGACGATCGGCCAGGGGCGTTTCCACACCCAGAACAGCAGCCCGCCGTTGTTCGGATAGCCGGACCGCGCCGCCTCGGCCGAGAACTTATAGAACTCGGCCGAGCCCGCGGCGATCGCCTCGGTGAAACGCTCCAGCGGCACGGAGGCCAGGTCGTCGTAGGCCGATCCGCGGGAGAGCATCTGCGGCAGACGGCTCGGCTGAAACTCGACCCAGTGGTAGGCGATCTCGGGAAAACGCTCCTCCATCAGCTTCTTGTCCATCTTCAAGAGCGTCGGGCCGATCACCGCATCGGCCTCCTCGGCGCGGACGATCTCCCGATACGTCTGGGCCGAAGGCATGCTGTGCGAGCCCCATTCGCTGCCGAACGGCCCGCGCACGAGCTGGGAGTTCCAGCACTGCGAGGCGTCCCATTGCGGGTAGGCGTGGAAGTCGCCCTCGTCGGGCGAAGCGGCCATGAAGGGACGCGAGCCGTCCAGGATCCGGGCGTACCTCCCGATCGTGCCTACCAGGTCGCTGTTGGCCGGATCGTCCGGCGGAAACTCGTTGCCGCCGCACCAGAAGACCAGCGCCGGGTGGTTGCGCAGGCGGAAGATCGTCCACATCACCGTGTTCTTCCACAAGTTGCGGTCAATCTCGCGCGCCCGCCAACCGCAGGTCAGCGGGAAATCCTGCCAGACCATGATGCCGTAACGATCGCACAGCTCGTAGAACACGTCGGGCTCGAGGATGCCGCCGCCCCAGATGCGGATCATCTGGATGCCGGCGTCACGGGCCATCGAAAGATGCCACTCGTAGCGCTCCGGCGAGACGTCGGCCAAGGCGTCGATGGGCATCCAGTTGGTGCCTTTGACGAACATCGGCTTGCCGTTGACGTGAAACACCCACGCCTTCTGGGCGTAGTCGGTCCGCGGGGCGCCGCCGAGCCCGCGCTCGACCGTGCGAATGCCGAACGGCACGACGAGACGATCGATCGGCTGCCCGGCGTGCGAGAGCGTGAACTCGGCCTCGTACATCGGCTGATCGCCCAGGCCGTTCGGCCACCAGAGCCGCGGGCTGGGCACCTCGACGTCGACGTCGGCCAGCACTGTGCTCGCCAGCGGTCGTACCCGGCTCGTGGCCCCTGCGGGCGGCATATCGAATCCTTGGCCGCGAATCGTGACCGCCACGTCGTAGCCGGTCTCGAGGTCCTCGAGCGAGCACACCTCGACGGTCGTGCGGATCGTGGCCGACTTGTCACCCAACGACAGCGTGCGCACGAACGGCCGTTCCAGGCACGGCCATCCGGTGGCCACCAGTCGCAAGGGCCGCCAGATGCCCACGGTGTTCAGGTCGTAGGCGCCCACCTTCCATCCCGACCAGAGCTCGGACTTCACCAGCGAGGCGTGCGGCGCGCCGCCCTCCTTGCCGAGCTTGTAGCCAGCACATTCGACGCGGACGACCAGCTCGTTCTGCCCGTCGGCTCGAAGGCTGTGAATCGGCATCTTGGCGGCGCCAAACGCCCCTTCGCTGCGGCCCAGGTACTTGCCGTTGAGCCAGTAGTGGCCGTAGTAGTCGGTGCCCTCGACTATCAGACGCAGGCACTTGTCCTGGAAGCTTTTCGGCGCGGCAAACCTCTTGCGGAACCACCAGACTCCGTCTTCCACCCATCGCATGCCTGGGGTGTTGAGCCCCACGTACGGATGGCCCGCCTTTCCGGCTCGGTACAACGCCCAGTGGACGTCGGTGGGCAATTCCGCGTCGAACCAGTCGAGGTCGTCGAGATTCTCGGGCAAGGCGACTTGGTTGGGAAGGTCGGTGTGGGCGAGCTGCCACGGGCCGTCGAGCACGAGCTGGTCTTCGCGGGGCCACGCGTACTTGTAGTCGGTGCGAAGCGCGGCGTCCGGCTCCGCAGCCCTCAGCCCCGCAACGAGGATCATGAAAGTAGACACGGCCAGGAAGGATGAACCGGAGTTTCTCATGAACAGGCTCCTTCGCTGTCAGGCAGGGCCTTGGTGGACGTCGTGGAGACCGTCCGAAGACACGCCTATTGTATCGGCTGCCACTTCCTCCGGCACGAAAAGACGCTATAATATGCGCCATATTCGCTATACGATGTGATTCGGCCGTTAAATCGCCGTGCGCGATGATGGGACGTACACCACCGGCCTTGCGGTCCGTCGATTTGAGTCCGGCGCGAGTGCAGGGCGAACTGCTCGATGCGCGGCAATGGCTCGTCTCTACCGGTTGTCGATTTCGCTTGTTGAGTCGCGGTAGAGGATTCTCGGACGGGGATTCGCGTTCACGGGCTTTTGGGGGCCGTTTCGCCAAGGCAGACGCTTCCCGTAGGTCTTTTGCGACTCCGGCCCTCTCCGCTACAATACCCTGATGGGGTGTGCCGCTGCTTCGCAGAAGCAGTGGCACACCAGGGCCAGTCTCCTTCCTCGGCTCGTTGGGTTACGCAGAGAGAGGGCCTGCCGTGCTCGTGCGACTGTTCCTGCTGTTCACGCTGATCCCGCTGGTCGAGCTGGCGCTGCTCTTCTGGATCTCGCAGCACACGGGCTGGCGGTTCACGCTGGGGCTGGTGATCGTCACCGGCGTGGTGGGGGCGTGGCTTGCCCGTCGGGAAGGACTGCGATGTTGGCTGGAGGTCCAACGGCAACTGGCCGAGGGGAAGCTTCCGGCCGAGCCGCTTCTGGACGGGCTGATGATCCTGGTGGCCGGGGCCGTGCTGATCACGCCCGGCGTGCTTACGGATCTCGTGGGCTTCGCCCTGCTCGTGCCGCCGATCCGCGGGCTGGTGCGCCGCTACCTGGCCGCGCGCTTCCAGGCCCACGTCGTGGTGAATCCGATGCAAGGGTTCGCCGAGCCACCGGCGCAAGACGACGACGTGATCGACGTGGAGTATCGGTCGAGCGATGAGAGCCAGTGAGTCGTGTACGACAAATGCAGCGTCTCGGGTTCAGATTCTGCCGGTTGTGCGTGGCTACGCGATGGCCGGCGGGCTTTGCCTGGCGGGGCGAGGCGGAGCCTCGCGTTAGTGCATTCCCAGGCAGAGCCCGGGAACGAGTGTGAGGTTGTCTGTCGGCTGCTCGTAGGCTGGGAGAAGCCACCTGGGGTCGTGCCGACGGCCCGCATCGACCGGAGACGCCGACTCGTGCACCAGCACTTCATGAAACTCGCCCTCCAGGAAGCCGAGGTGGCGCTTGGCGAAGACGAGGTGCCCGTCGGGGCGGTGATCGTGCACGGGGATCGGGTGATTGCGTCGGCCCACAACCAGCGGGAACAGCTTCGCGATCCCACGGCCCACGCCGAGATGATCGCCATCACCCAGGCGGCCGAGGCGCTTCGCTCGTGGCGCCTGGACGGCTCGACGCTCTACGTCACCCTGGAGCCGTGCCCGATGTGCGCCGGCGCGATCCTCCAGGCCCGGATCCCCACGGTCGTCTACGGGGCGACCGATCCCAAGGCGGGCGCGGTCCACACGCTCTATCAGCTCCTGGGGGACGAGCGGCTCAATCACCGCGCCATGGTCGTCTCCGGCGTGCTGGCCGGGCCCTGCGGCGAGATCCTCACTCGGTTCTTCCGAGAGCAGCGGAGAATGGGCAAGAAGTAGGCACTGGCCCAAGCGTGGTTCGCGTTTTCTCCCACGCCCCCGCGCCGGGACGCATGGATGACGATCGGAGTTGCGTTCCGTGGGGAGTATGGAAAGAATGAAGGGGAGGAAACGGTCGAGGCCGACGTACCCGTCTGCACGCTGCGCAGGGAGCAAACGATGGCTGACCCCCCTAAAAGACCACAGAAACCCACCCGGGCAGTCCCGCCGAATCTGGCGGGCGCTGCTGGGAGTCCTACCCGGCCGACGCAACCTTCCCAGCCGCCGCCCCCTCCTCCGGCGCCGCAGCCTTCGCAGCCGCCGCAAGCTTCTCAGCCGCAACCACCCCCGGCCCCTGGAGGCGGCGAGTCGTTCGACTTCGGCCGGTTGGCCCAAAGCCACGAGGACTCGCTCGTCCACACAACGCGCCGCCACGGCCGTCCGGCGCCCCTCTTGATCGCCCTGGCCGTCGTGCTGGCGCTGGCGGTCATCGGCGGAGGTCTCGCGTTCTGGTTCGGCGTCAAGGAGCCGCTCGTGCTGAAGCCGATCGACGACGTTGCGGTCGACGAGCTCGACACGCTCGAGTTCACAGTGGAGGTCGAGAACGCGGGCAAGGCGGCGGGGCGGCTGAAGTATACGCTCGATGGCGCGCCGGAAGGGGCCCAAATCGACCCCGGCAGCGGGGCGTTTACCTGGTGCCCGAACGAAGAGCAGGGGCCCGACCGCTACGAGATGACCGTCCACGTCGCGGCGCCCGGCACGAGAACGCTCCCCGCCCGGCAGCGATTTACGGTGGTCGTCGGCGAGGTGCAAGCGCCGCCGGTGCTCGAGCCGATCGAGGAGCAGGCGGTCGAGCCGGGCGGCACGCTGGCGTTTCGCGCCGTGGGGAAGGACCCCGACGTCCCGTCGTATTCGATCCGGTTTCGTCTCGGCCCCGACGCCCCGCCCGGCGCCCAGATCCACCCGGTGACCGGCCAATTCGAGTGGACGCCCCAGGATGTCGAGCCGGGCCAGACGTATGAGATCACGGTCCTCGCCGCGGAGGACGCGACCGAGGGCCTTACCGCGGAACGCACGTTCCGCGTGCGCATCGAAACGCCCGCCGACATGGTCCCCGAAGACCCCGAGAAGGCGCTCGACCGGCTCGTGGGCGAGCTGCGCGGCGAGGGGGCGAAGGTGGCCGTCTCGAGCGAGGCGCTCTCTCACCCGCCCCTTTCGGGCAAGCTCCGGCTGCTGTCGATCGACGGCAAGCCGGTCGGCGTTTTTGGGTACGCCACTTCGAAGGAGGCCGCGGACGACGTCGGGGGCTTGTCGCCCGACGACCTGGAACCCTTCGCCAAATCGGGCGCCGAGCCGGCGCCGGCCTACTTGTTTCAGGGGGGGCGCCTGATCGCCTTCTACGTGGGGCGCGACGCGAACCTGCTCAACCTGCTCGACGGGCGCCTGGGCCGGCCCGCCGTCGTCAAGTCGATCGAGCCACCGGCGCCGGCCGAGAAGGCGCCGGCCGAAGTGGCCAAGTCTGCCGAGGAAGCCGACCGGGAAACGGGCGACGCGATCATCCTCGAGCTGCACCGGAAGCGCAAGCTGCTCTCGACAAACGAGTATCCCACGCTCCGCAAGGTCTTCGCCGATGAATTCGAGCGCGAGCACCGCGAGGCGATCGAAGAGGCGTATGGCGGTCCCGAGGAGGAATTTCGCCGCTGGCTCGACGAGCACGTCGACGTCAAGGAGGAGTTCTACCTGGCCATCCATTGGGAGCACGACAACATCGTCGAAGCACTGAAACTGTTCAAAAAGCTGCACGAGGAGTTCCCCGAGAAGTTCGAGCAGTACGCCAACCTGGCGATCGCCGTGGCGGTCGTGTGGGACGTGGACGACAAGGGGATCCACTACAGCCCTTTCCGGCAACATCAGGCAGCTTTGCCCCAAGGAGAGGTCGGCGCCGTCGAGAACTTTCGGTACTTGGTCGACGCGGAGGAGGTGATGCAGGGCCGGGCCCAGTTTCTTCCCTGGGAAATCCTGGTCTACATCATCAACCACCGCACGCCGCTGAACGAGCGTCAGTGGGCGCTGTCGACGTACCTGCCCAAGCGATCGATGTTCGGCAAGTGCTACGACGACGTTCCCGACGACGAGGAGATGCTCCACCACTCGCCCCCTAAGCTCGAAGGCAAAGTGCTCACGCTCCCCAACATCCTTCGCTTCGGAGGCCTTTCTACCTGCCGGGCCGATTTCGCCGCCCGCGTGGGAAAATCGATCGGCGTCCCGGCGTTCAGCGTGAGCGGCAAGTCGGGACACGGCCGGGAGCACGCCTGGGTGATGTGGGTCGAACTGGGCAGGCTGACGCCAACCGGCTCCACCTTCACGCTCGAATCGCACGGCCGCTTCCGCTACGAGCAGTACTACAAAGGGAACCTCTACGACCCCCAGACCGGCGAGCCCACCACCGACCGCGACGTGGAACGCCGCCTCTACGCCGTCGGCATGGACCCCATCGCCACGCACCACGCCGACCTGGTGATGCGGGCGTATCCGATGCTCCGCGAGCGATTGGAGATGGACACCGCCAAGCAGCTCGATTTCCTTGGCGGCGTGATCGAGCTCGCACCCGGCAACGAAGAAGCCTGGATTGCCCTGGCCGAGATGTCGCGTGAGGGACAGATCGCCAAGGCGAACAGCAAGCCGATGATGAAGGTGCTGGAGGGCCTCTTTACCACGTTCGCCAACCTGCCCGACTTCACCTGGGTCGTGTTCGACGACTTGGTCTCCTTTCAAGACCGTCCCAAGGAGCGGGCCGCCCTGTTCGGCCGGCTGGCCGCGATGTACGAGCAGGCCGGGCGTCCCGATCTCTCCTGCGAAGCCCGGCTGAAATTCGCCGACTACCTGGTCGAAGACGATCGCCAGGACGACGCGATCCGAGGGCTGGCCGCCGCCATCTTGGTCTTCCCCAACGAGGGCAACTTCGCGTCCCCAATGCTCGACCGGTTGGAGGATCTCTGCCAGGATAAGCGCGAAGCCAAGAAGTACCTCGCGCCGTTCTACCAGCAGTTCCTCACGGCGATCGGCCCTCGCCGCGGCAGCCGCCCGAGCAACTACTGCACGGAGATGTACCAGCGGGCCATCCAGCGCCTCCGGGAAGCCGACTTGAACGACCTCGCCCAAGCCTACCAAGCCCAACTGGTCGCGCTGCAAGGGCCGCGGGGTGGCTGAGGGCGTCGCGTCTTCCGCAGTCACTCGTGGCCATCGGCCCTGCCATCCGTCATGGGACGTCCGTCTCCAGCGTGCCGGGCGCCGCGTCGAGCTTCGCGCCGCCCACCAAATCCGGCGAGCGAATCACCTGCGTAAGCGCGCGACCCCTCGCCGGCGCCGGGTCGTCGGCGAGCTCGGGCACGTTGTACGTCTTGATGAGCCGGTCGTAGAACGTGGGATCGCTCTGCGGGAGGAGGACCGGTTTGTGGGCACGGCCCCCTTCGTCGATATAACTGAAGTAGATCCGCGCAAACACCCCGTCGCGCCGCTTGCTGGCAAACGCGATCCAGCGGCTGTTGCGCGACCAGCAGTGCCACGACTCGCAGCGCGGGCTGTTGGCGGCCAGCCGGTGGTATTGCCGGGTCTCCAAATCGAGCAGGTACAAGTCGCTCGACGGCCGGTAGGCCGGGAAGGCGCCATAGGCCGACATGCAGAAGAGCACCCACCGCCCGTCCGGCGAGACCCTCGGCTCCGTCATGCTCAGCCCGGTCTCCTTGGCCAGGAGGACCGGTTCCACCTCGCCCCAGCGCCCGGCGGCCGCTTCATAGCGAATTCGCATCAGGTCATAGCGGACTTCCTTGTAGCGTTCCATGGGCATGGGATCGGCGCTGGAGAAGTACAGATACCGGCCGTCGGGCGACCAGGTGGGAAACGTTTCCAGGCGGCCGGGCTGGGAGATCGCCGGGGTGGTGGTCACGGTGTTCGAGTCGGCATGGTACAGCGCCAGGTCCGACTCGCTGTCGAAAACGTCGCGGTTTTCGCCCGCCGAGTGGAAGAACTGGGATATCTTGTTGGCCGAGAAGGCGGCCAGCCGCCCATGGGGATGCCACGCCGTGTACGCCGCCCGCGACTGCCCGACGCGTCCGCGGTCGCACTCAGGATCGCGGACCAGCGCGCGCGTGTCGACCTTGATCACCTTGCCCTGCCGGACCACGGTCATCCCGCTCCATTCGGGCGCGCGGCCGGCGCCGCGGGAATGGACGATCAGTTGGTCGGGATGGCCGGGCGCGAAAGTATGACAGTTGATGCAGCCGCCCTGAAACGACCGGTTGCTCAACACGACCGACTCCTCGTAGGTTTCCAGATCGCGTTGGTGGATGGCCAGGTTGAGGCGGACGATGTAGATCGGCTTCATGAGCCGATAGAACAGGTAGCGGTCGACGTCGGCGTCGGCGATCGTGTTCTCGATCGGCTCGAACCGCGTCCACGGCCCGCCGTCGGGATGGACGTAGACGTCGAAGTACAGCTTGCCGCCTCGATTGGCGCGGAGCAGCCGCCGCCATCGTGACGGCGGAATCGCAATCCGGGGGCTCCGGCTTGCCACGCGGATCGCTTCGCCTTGGGCCGCGCGGATTCGCACCCCGTACGCCGTGCCCGGCTCCTCTACCACGAAGTTCGGCGGCGCGATGTTCGGCGGGAGAACCGTATCGGTGTAGTCGGGCCGGATGCGCGCGGACCGATTCTCGCCAACCGCCGCCTCGAAGTCGACGGCGACCCCCGAGCGCATCACGGTCAAGCCTATCCCCAAGACCGCCAGTACGCTCAGAGGCACGATCCAGTAGACGGCGCGTCTTTTCATGGTGACAATCCGGACGGCGGGTTGTTGCTGCCGAACACGTGGAAGAAGAAGTAGCTGTCGCCGAAGTCATCGTGAAGCGCAGCGAACGCCTCGGCGGCCCTTTCCCTCGGAAACGGTTGGAGGGCCTGCACGAATTCGCGGTAGCGCCGCCACGTCTCGGGACGGATCCTGTGAACCCCGAGGTCGAGATCCTGGGATCGGGTGGCCGCCAGGTGGATCACCAGCGCTTCCTCGCAATGCCGCGGCCAGCGCGGATCGTCGAAATCGTCGAAGCGATGGAGATTCGCAACCAGTGGCTCCAACTGCCGGGTTAAAAGGTAGTGGGCCATCAGGTACTCGAATGCCATTCGGTTGCGCGGGTTCCGTTCGAGAAGCCCCCCGAGCATGCCTTCCAGATCGACGATCTCGCCGGTGGCATCACGCACCACCATAAAGTCGCGGCGCGACGCGACCGCCGACACGCCCGACAGCTTTGGATCGGCGTCGAGCTGCCGGGCGCAACGACGTGCCCATCGGCGGTGCAGCAAACTGCGCTCCAGAAGCGCGAGGAACCTCCGCGCGGCCTCCGGCCTGTTTTGGAGCACGTTGATATAGATCAGGCGCTTGATCGTGCGCGGCCGGTCGCCGAAGACCTCCAGCGCTTCGTACGCCATGTGCTCCGACTCGTTGATACGCCCGAGGTCGAACAGAATGTCGCTGCATTGCCGGGGCGTCGTCTGGGCCATGCTGTCGGCGGTCTCGCCCACCAGGGCCAGCGTCGGGGCGTTCAACGTCTGAGGATAGCTGAACATCCGATCCAACAGGTCGCCGGTGTGGTACAGAGCCCGGTTCACGTGGAACCCCGTCCTGACGTCGAGCAGGCGAACGTCCGAAGCCGGCACGCGCCGAACGTGCGCGAGGACTTCGGCGTATTGCTCGTGCTCCGCGCTGCGAACCATCCGCAGCAGACACTGCTTCGGGAAATCGAACCACACGACGTCCAGAGCGACCACGCATGCCACGAACGCCGCCGACGTGAGGGCCAAACGGCTCGGCGAGATCGCGGAACGCAAGCCTCGGGCGTCCCCGGCCCGACGTTGCCCGCCGGTCCGATCATCCGCCTCGGCAACGGGCGAGCCGCCGCGGCGCCGGTATCCCAGGAGGGCAGCGGCGGCAACGGGGAAGAACAGCACCAACCCGGCCTGAATCGTGACGGCAAGGGCCTCCGACGACGGGATCGCCAGCCAGTGCTGCGGGCTGGAAGACATCAGTCCCTCGTACGACTGACTGAGGGTCAAGTCGAACAGCCGCGCGCCCGCCGCGGGCACAAGCACGGCGCACAACACGCACAATACGCCCAGCGCGTAGTTCCGTTTCACCCCCAACTCATAAACGCCGCAAAGCCAGGCGAAAACGAGATACGGGCCGGCAGCCACGTAGTACACGAGCCCGGAAACGACCAAGAATGCGATGAGCCTGGCGGCGACGGGGCGTCCGCCCATCCGGACGTACGCGTTCGCAAAAACCAGCGCGACGAAGAGACCCACGCACGCCCTGACGGGCTGGATGTATTGGCCGAGGATCAGGAGGATCAGGACGGCCGGGATCAGGAACACGACCCGGCCGCCCGCCCCCGCGACGGCCGCGAAGAACCGGTGCGTCGCCAAGCAGAGCAGCGCGCCCAGGGACGTGACCACCAGTGCCCCGACCCAGCCGTAAGCGAACCAAGCGGACAAGAAGGCGGACGCGTACGCCACAAGCCCCCCCGGGTGACCGGCCAGATTCGCAAAAAAATAGCCATCGAACAAGAAGACGACGGGGTTCTGGTGATAGAACAGCTCCGGACGAACGCGAAGCAGCACGTAGACGTAGAAGAGGGCGAACAACCCGACGACGTGCGCGACGGGCAGAAGACGTCGCCACCATGGATGTCGCTTGGCACGCTGCATTGGCCCTGCCTAACGTCGCCCTATGCACCCCGCTGCGTGTCTGCTCGCTCGCCCACGCGGGGCCGGCCGCTCGGCATCCGGGAGAAAAAAGGTGACAGGCACCTTTTGTGCGAAGCACCCGAAGGGCCTTTCAGGCAAAAGGTGCCTGTCGCCTTTTTTCGGCTACCCGTTGCTGGGTATGCTATTTCCCGTGTGTTGCCCGGCCTCGTGCGACGAGCGCGGCGCCGGTTCAATCCGACGACTTCTCCGGCCGGAACGGATAGACCCAGTTGGCCAGCGAGACGGGGCTGCGCGACTGAACCCAGATCTTGCCCGTGCCCGAGAAGCTCAACAGCAGTTGGTCGGCGAAGAGGAACGACCGGATCTTTCGGGCGCGGGTGAGCCGGTACTGGAGCGACGGCTCCCAGGCGACGGCGTAGCCGTTGTCGACCGTGTATTGGCCGTCGACCTGGATTTCCTGGACGTCGCCGTAGCCGTTGAAGAACAGGAGCCCTTGCCCCGTCACCCTGAGGATGAACAGGCCCTCGTTGAACAGGCCCTTGAGACCTTCCCACTTCGAGTCGCACCGGACGCCTTCGGTGGAAGCCAGGTAGGCGCCCCGTTCGAGAAACAGCTCATTCCCCTGAAGCTCGTAGGGGACGACGTCGCCGGCCGATCCCGGGGCAAGGCCCAACTTGGCGGGTCCGCCCTCGGCCGAGTACGTGTTCTGAAAGAAGCTCTCGCCCGAAAGGACCGCTCGCTTCATCCCCGAGAGCACGCCGCCGCGGGTGGAGGTCTCGGTCTTGACCGGGCCTTCCATCCAGGCCATGGCGCCCGCCTCGGCGACGATCTTCTCGCCCGGCTCCAGCGAGACTTCCAGGAGGCTGAAGCTGGGCTGACAGAGGACTTCGTATTGCATCGGTCTACCGCTCCGGCAGTTGGGGTCCGAGGAGTCCGCCGAACTCGCTGGGGTTGTGAGACTGGGCGAGGATCTTGCCCTGTCCGGAAAACCTCAGCACGATCCCTTCACCCGCCAGCCACGACTGGATCCAGGAGGCGCCGACCTTGGTGATCGAGTAGTTCAGGCGTTCGGTGAAGGCAACGACGTGGCCCGTGTCGACGATGAGCTCGCCCTCGACGTCGTGCTCGACGATCCGGCCGAACGCGCTCACCAGCAGCGGCCCGCTGCCGCTGGCGCGGACGAAGGAGATCGATTCGCCGGTGAACAGCCCCTTGAGACCCTGAAACTCGGTGTCGATCGCGAGGCCGGGGCCGGAGCCGAGGTAGCTGCCGCCGGTGCAGATCCAGGCCGCCTCGGGCGCGACGTCGATCCGGCGCACGCTCCCCACATGCACGGGCGCCAGGGCGACTTCGCCCGGGTTGGCGTCGGTGACGCGATACTTCGACAGGAAGAAGCTCTCCTTGGCGAGCATCCGCTTCAACCCGCCCAGCACGCCCCCCTTGCCGAAGCTTCGGGTGGTGACGTCGATGCCGACGTTGCTCGACGCCCGATACATGGCTCCCGATTCGGACGTGAACTCCTCGCCCGGCTCCAAGCGGACCAGGGCCGAGGAGAACGCCCCACGTTCGAGGATTTCGACGTTCACCGGGATGGTCTCCTTCGCTAGCGACAGAACGGGCTGAGCCAGCGGATCAGGCCGCCCAGGTGGCGGGTTTGGAGGTACAGCTTGCCCGTCCCCTGAAAAGCCATCACCAGGCCCTCGCCCGAGAAGAGGGTCTGCTTGATGCCGCCCATGCCGCGGATTTCGTAATTGAGCGTCGGTTCCCAGGCGACGACGTGCCCGGTGTCGACGGTGAACGAGCCGCGGACGTCCTTCTCGACGACCGCGCCGTAGGCGTTGAAGAACAATTGCCCCGTGCCGCGGCACTCGATCAGGAACGCCCCTTCGCCCGAGAGCAGGCTCTTCAGTCCGCCGAAGCGGGTCGACAACTCCACGCCGGGCGTGCAGGCGAGAAACGAGCCCTTGGTCAGGTAGAAGCTGTCCCCGGTCATTTCCCGCGCGGTGATCGTCCCGGGGCAGCGGGGCGAGAGGGCCACGAAGCCGGGCCTCGCGGCCCGATACTCCGACAGAAACAGCGATTCGCCGCCCAGCAACTTGCGGACCACCGCCGGGACCAGCCCTCCGATCAGGCGTGCATTCACCTCCAGATCGGCGCTCATCCGGCTCATGGCCCCGGCTTCGGAGAGGACCGACTCGCCGGGGTCGAGCCAGACGGTCAGGTCGCCCTGGTCGGGGTTTCCGTTGATCTCGTGCTTCATCGTTCTTCTCCCTGGCGGCTTCGCGAGGGGACGGCAGCCGCGTGGCCCCGGGCCGGCTCGAAATCCCGTCCCCATTATAGCCCTGCGCCCGACGTTCGGGAATCACCCCTTCGGGCTGAATCGCCGTCAAGCGGCCGTTGTGGCAGATTCCGATGCCAGGCGTCCCATCGAATGGCCCCGACGCGTGTGGCTCCTACAGGGAGCGGACCTCGTGCTCGACCGGCCAGCTCGCCCGGCAGTCGTCGTAAGGGCCGATCTTCTCGACGGGGATCCGCTGGAAGCCGAGTTTCCAGGCCGGCGACTCGTCGCGAAGCTGGAAGTTGCCGGCCCGCTCGTCCACGAATTTCGGGTCCTCGTTGATCAGGTTGTCTTCGATGGTGACCAGCGATCGGATCGTGGGGGCGACGTCGTCCCACCATGTTTCCTTCACGCCCTTGGCCGGCCGCCACGCGCCGGAGGTTTTCGCCCTGCCCCTGCCAGAAGACGTTTCGGCGCACGACGTTGCCTTTGGGCTTCTTCGGCTCGTCGAGAGAGCAGGCCGGGCAGCCGTAGGGTGCGTGGAACGCACCGTTTCGGCTTTCTGTTTGGTGCGTTTCACACACCCTACTTTTGCTTGGGACAATCGACGAACACGTTGTTCTGGACGACGTTGTCCCGCCCGCCGCCGAGGAAGACGGGCCAAAAGGCGTGGTAGAAGACGTTCCCCTCGACGAGGGCGCCGGAGAACAGGTCGTCGAGATAGATGCCCCTGCAGGGGCCGCCCGACTTGCCGTAGAGATGGTGCAGGTAGTTGTGTCGGATCACGTGGCCGCGCAGAGTCCAGCTCCGCCCGGCGTAGGTCTAGCCGCAATACCGTTGAAATAGGCGCAAGTCACAGCCTTCTGCTAAGTTTAGGTTTGGACAACAGACCTATAGCACGGAGGCTGTGACGATGACGCAACAAGG
>CAZDHR010000108.1:10901-18036 GCA_964505295.1 uncultured Planctomycetaceae bacterium | reverse complement strand
CTCGTCCATGGTTAGCCCGCCGGCCAGAAGCGACGAGACGTACGCAATCGGGAACCCGGGCGCTTTCGAGGCCAGCGCCGACGAGCGGGAGGTCCGGGGGTTGATCTCGATTACCACCACGCGGTCCGTCTTCGGATCGTGGGCGAACTGGATGTTCGTCCCGCCGATCACCTCGATCGCCTCCACGATGTCGTAGGAGTGTTTCTGCAGGCGATCCTGCAACGCGGGGGCGATGGTGAGCATCGGCGCGGTGCAGTACGAATCGCCCGTGTGCACCCCCATCGCGTCGACGTTCTCGATGAAGCAGACCGTGATCATCTGGTTCTTGGCGTCGCGCACCACTTCCAGCTCCAGCTCTTCCCAGCCGAGGACCGATTCCTCGACGAGGACCTGTCCGACCATGCTGGCCCCGAGCCCTCGGGCGGCGACGGTCCTCAGCTCGTCCAGGTCGAAGACCAGGCCGCCGCCGGTGCCCCCGAGCGTGTAGGCCGGTCGAACCACCACGGGATAGCCGAGCGACTCGGCGATTTTTTCGGCCTGCTCGACCGTGTGGGCGATCTCGCTTCGAGGCATCTCGATGCCCAAACGATTCATCGTCTCCTTGAACGCCTCGCGGTCCTCGCCCCGCTTGATCGCGTCGACCTGCACGCCGATCACCTGGGTGCCGTGCTTTTCGAGCACGCCGCTCTGCGCCAGTTGCGAAGAAAGGTTCAAGCCGGTCTGGCCGCCCAGGTTCGGCAAGAGGGCATCCGGCTTCTCCTTCTCCACGATCGCCGCGACGACCTCCGGGACCAGCGGCTCGACGTACGTCGCGTCGGCCGTCCCCGGATCGGTCATGATCGTGGCCGGGTTCGAGTTCACCAGCACGATCTCGTAGCCCAGGCTGCGCAGCGCCTTGCAAGCCTGCGTGCCGGAGTAGTCGAACTCACACGCCTGCCCGATGATGATCGGCCCGGAGCCGATGATCATCACCTTCTGGATGTCGTCGCGTCTTGGCACGGTTCGTGGTTCCTTCGCGCAATCGGATAGAGAAAAGGGGACGGAAAAGGGGACGCAGCTCTTTTTTGGGGAACTAGGCAAGACTGGATTGCCAGGCACTGTGCCTGCCCCCCCGATGAGCGACCCATCATGCCCCGCGCCGCTCGATGTGCCCCAGCAGACTTCGTCTTCATGTCCTGAATCCGGCGGCGGCGCGTTTGACTCTGTCTGAGAAGTCGGGCGATTACCGGGAATTCCGAGGAAGACCCCGCAAGCATCTTGCCTAAATCCCCAGAAAAGAGCTGCGTCCCCTTTTCCTGGGTCAGATGTACTCGATCGTGGCGGGTGGCTTCGGCGTCAGGTCGTACAGGCACCGGTTCACGCCCTCGATGGCCGTCACCCGATCGCAGATCCGCCGGAGCTTGTCCCAGGGCAACTCGACGGGGGTGGCCGTTCGCGCGTCGACGCTGTCGAGGCACCGGACGACGATGATCTCGCCAAACTCCCGCTTGCGGTCGCGGATGCCCGTCGCACGGTCGTTCAACAGCACCGCCAGGTACTGGAACGCCCCGCTATCGGCCAACTCCTCTTCGACGATCGCGGTCGCGGCCCGGACCGTCGCCAGCCGCGATTCGGTCACCTCGCCCACCACGCGGGTCGCCAGTGCCGGGCCGGGGAACGGAATCCTGTCGGTGATCTCCGCCGGACATTCCAGGACCCTGGCCACCTCGCGCACGCCGTCCTTGCGGAGCGTGGCCAACGGCTCGAGCACGCAGTAGCCGTACTCCTTCTCCGGGTCGATCCCCAACTGGGAAAGGATGTTGTGCTGGCGCTTGATCCCGTCGACCGTCTCTTCGATGTCGGTGAGGATCGTCCCGTGCATCAGGTGTTTCGCGCCCGTCTTCCGGACCAGGTCGCCGAAGACGGTACGGTAGAAGGTATTGGTGACGGCCTTGCGCTTCTCCTCGGGGTCCGTCAGGCCTGCCAGCGCGCCGAGGAACTCGGCCCGGGCGTCGACGCACTCGACCGGGATGCCCATCCGGCCGAACAGCTCGCAGACCCGTTGCGGCTCGCCTTCGCGCATCAGGGCACTGTCGATGAACACCGTCTTGAGCCGGTCGCCCAGGGCGCGATGGCCCAGGACCGTGACCACCGAGCTGTCGACCCCGCCGCTCAGCGCGTTGATCGCAAGCCCCTCGCCGACCGCTTCCCGAATCTCAGCGACCTTCTCCTCGACGAATGCCTGGTAATCCATCCAATTCCTCCTTGTCGTCCTCGAATAAAACCGGGGAAAGGTGAGTCTGGAAGATGCAAACCCCGACCGCGCCGGCCGGTTTCCCGACGCGGGGGCGGCCGGTCCAGGCAAAAAAACGCGACGGAGTCCCCCGCGGAGATTAAGCTCAGCCGATCCTGAGTATCCGAGAAGCTAACACAACGGGCTCGGGAAGAGAAGTGCCTCGACCGGCAAGCATCCGATGCGACGGATTCAGCGGCCGGTCGTAATCGAGATTAATACTGCGTATTAGGGACGCTAATGGGCCGTGAGGGAACGGCGGGGAATCGTTTTTCGACAACGACGGCTGACAGATACGGATCGTTGGCCCCCACCGAATGACCGAACCTTCGACGGGCAGGTGATGCAATGGGCAAGCTGGCAGTTGTTTGGATGGCCGTTCTCGTCGCAGCCTTGCCGCTCGACGCCGCTTCTGGCCAAGAGTCGGGGGCGGGGCCTGACCTGGCCGTTTCGGCCGAGCGGTTCGTCGCGAGACTGGAGCAGGGCGACTTCTCCGGCGCGGTGCAACCGTTCGATGAAACCATGACCAAGGCCATGCCGCCCGAGAAGCTCGAAGGAGCCTGGAAATCGGTCGTCGCGCAGGCCGGCCCCCTCAAGCGGAGGGTCGGTGTCCGCGTGGCCAAGGTGCCCAAGTACCACGTCGCGGTGGTCACGTGCGAGTTCGAGAAGTCGACGCTCGACGTCAAAGTGGTCTACGACGGCGAGGGAAAGATCACCGGCTTGTGGTTCGCTCCCAGTGCGTCCGCGGCCAAGTACGAACCGCCGCCCTATGCAAAGCAGGACTCCTTTGAAGAGAAGGAAGTCAGTTTCGGCTCCTGGCTGTGGACGCTGCCCGGTACGCTAACGCTCCCGCAGGGCAACGGCCCATTCCCCGCGGTTGTGCTCGTGCACGGCTCGGGGCCGAACGATCGCGATGAGACCATCGGCCCGAACAAGCCGTTTCGCGACTTGGCCTGGGGCTTGGCCTCCCGGGGCATCGTGGTCTTCCGCTACGAGAAACGAACCAAGCAGCACGGCTTGAAGCTCGCCGTAATCAAGAGCCGCATCACCGTCAAACAGGAAACGATCGACGACGCCCTGGCCGCGGTCGCCCTGTTGCGGAAAACGGAGCGGGTCGATCCAAAGCGGGTGTTCGTGTTGGGGCACAGCTTGGGCGGGATGCTCGTCCCCAGGATCGCAGCCCGAGATCCCCAAATCGCCGGGTTCATCCTGTTTGCGGCCACGAGCCGCCCGCTGGAGGACGTCCTCTTGGCCCAAAGGCGGTGGCTCTTCATGCTCGACGGCGACCTTTCCGAAGAGGACGAATCGCAGCTTCAGAAGATCGAAGAGCAGGTCGGCCGCGTCAAAGATCCGCAGCTCTCCCCGGAGACGCCGCCGGCGGACCTGCCCCTCGGCGTCCACCCGGCCTACTGGCTCGACCTGAGAGGCTACGATCCGCCCGAAGCCGCCAAGGGCCTGAAGCAGCCGATGCTCGTCCTCCAAGGCCAAAGGGACTACCAGGTCACGATGGAGGACTTCAATCGCTGGAGAGAGACACTCTCCTCCCGGGAGAACGTGCAGTTCACGCTCTACCCGAAGTGCAACCACCTGTTCGTCGAAGGAGAGGGGCAGAGCACGCCGGCCGAGTACCAGACGCCCGGCAACGTGGCCCGGCCCGTTGTGGATGACATCGCGGACTGGATCGGCAAGCAGCAGTGATCGTTCCTGCCGAACGGCGGCATCCCTTGTATCCTGTTGATCTGGCACGCCGGGTGGGTGTTGTCGTATCGGGAGCGACGAGTCGCCTGGTGGGCGTGTATCGCGATACGGTAACGCACTACCGCACGCTCGCCGGGGAGCACGCCAAGCACCTGCACGACGAGTTGGTGGCGTTTTCCTGTGACCCGAGAGGCCCAGTTTGACGAGAAGTGGTCGTTCGTCGGCAAGAAGGAGAAGCACTGCGCCCACTCGATCCGGACGATACCCCACAGGGCGACGACTGGGACCACGTGGTCTTGGACCCGGAACGCCGTTTGGTGGTGAGCGTCGTCCGAGGCAGAACCTCGGAACGAGGTGAGCACGAGTTCTGGGCTTTTTACCGCATTACCGGAGCTCGGGCCGGCGCCTTGCGGGCGTCGGCCTTGTCGGGCCATTGGACCGTACCGGCCAGGTAGTTGTCGATGGTGGCGCTCTCTTGGAGCTTCTGGAAGTAGTCGGCCATGGCGACCCGGAGCTTCTTCTCGTGGATGTCGGCGTAGAGCTCGCTGCGGACCGTGGCGAAATCGACGTGGACCGGCTCGGTGGTCCCCTCGCAGAGCAGGATCACGTATCGGCCTCCGCCGGCCACCTGAATGATCCGCGAAAGCTGGCCCGGCTGGAGCGAGAACGCCTCCTCTTCCAGGTTCGGCTGGCCGCCGTGTTTCTGGATCGGCGGCACCTTGCCTCGCAGGGCCTTGGTGCTGGGGTCGGTGGAGTATTGCGCGGCCAGGTCGCAGAAATACTCCCGGTCGGGGCGACCGTCCGGCCCTTGCTTGCTGCGGGCCATTTCCCAGACCTTCTGGGCCCGGCGCAGATCGTCGAGCACGATCGCCAGGCAGCGAACCCGGGGGCCGAAGTTCGCCTCGTAGCCCTTCTGCAGATCCTCCTCGGTCACCTCGACCTGCTCGCCGACGAGCTTCTTCAGCGCGACCGACGGCCAAACCGCGTCGCTGCGGTACAGCTCGACCGGCACGTTCTGCTGCTCGGTCACCATGGCCACCCATTTCTCGACGTCAGGCGAACCGTCGGGCTTGAGGGGGAGCATCTGCGAGGCGGCTCGGGCGATCTCCCGATCGAGATCCGCCTCGGTGATCGTGAGGTTCCGCTTCTTCAGCGCTTGCTCCAGGAGCCGGCGGTTGATGGTTCCCTCGAGCACTTCCTCGCCGTTCCGTTCGATGCACATTTCGGCCAGCTCGCGCACGGCAATCTTGTGGCCGTTGCAGACGGCCGCGACCCCCGGCATCTGCTGCCGCTTGGCCGGATCGTTCCACACGTTCTCGACCTTTGCCTGGTCCTGGAGCCGGCGGAACGTCTCACCCGCCACGTCGCGCAGCTTGCTCTCGCGGATCGCCTCGATCATCCCCATCTTGACCTGCTCGAACGCGACCCGGACGGCCGGCTGGACGCTTTCGCGCTTGAGGACCACGAACTGCCCGCTCACCGCAATCACCTCGGAAATCTGCCCATCCTGCATTTGGAAGGCGACCCGTTCGATCTCCTTGGGGCCGACGTGCTTGCGGATCGGTTGCACCAGCCCGTTGAGGCTCGCGCTGGGGGCGTCGATCGATTTCTCCCTGGCCAGATCGCCGAACTGATCCGGATTGGCCACGGCGGCCGCGCGGACCGCCTCGGCCGTGTTGCGATCGTCGCAGACGATCATCCGGGCCTTGACCGCCTCGCCGTACCGACTCTCGAAGTGCTCTTGCAGTTCCTGTTGGGTGACCTCCAGCGCGGGGCCCGCCAACTTGCGCAGAGCCAGCATGGGCCAGATGATATCGCTGGCGTATTGCTGCGCCCGGATTCCTCGCTCTTTTTCGAGTAGCTCCAGCCATTGATCCACCGGCAGCTTGAACCGTTCGGCCATCCGCTTGATCTCGCCGTTCACCTCCGCCTCGGTCACCGAGATGTTCCGCCGCTGGCACTCCTGCCGGATCAGGTACTTGTTGACCAGGTTCTCCAGCACTTCCGTGCCGTAGTGCCTGAGACACTCGGCGGCCAGGTCGTTCCGCGTGATGTCCTCGCCGTTGACCGTGGCCACGATCTTCAATGCGGCGGAGTTGCTCGGGGCCGCGGGCGCGCTGGCGTGGGAGGCCGACGATGTGGACCGCATGGCGGTGCGTGCCGGGGCGCGCGTGGCGTCGCGTGCCGTGGAAGCTCGTTGGAATAGCCTCAACGGGTCGGCGCTGGCGGACCGGTCGAGCAGGTAGTAGCGTGCGGCCATGCCAATGGCCACCACACACAGGCCCCCGACCAGCATCCCGGCGGTCAGCTTGACTTTCGAGCGGCGCGGACCTCTGGTTCGGGCGATGTTGCGCGACATGGCGGTTCCTCCGTAAACCGTTACTGGATCGTCGGTTGCGCACGGGACCCCCCGGCGCACTCCCTAAGGGGTGGGAGTATAGGGGCGTGGTCTTGCCAGGGTCAAGAGCGGTTTGTCGCATGCGCAGAGGAGAAAGCCGCTGAGAGCCCCCACGTCGCCAAATCGCCCTCGACCAGTTCCGGTCTCAGCCACGCCCCCCGGTGGCTCGTTGACGACCCTAGGTGGGTCCACATTCGGCGCCGCCCCCGGTCCGTTTTGAACGCCTATCTCCAAGCCTTTCCCCCCACTCCCCCCCTTTTCCTGCTTGCCCACGTACGGCATTCCGCTGACGAGCAGCGGATCAACGAAAAAACGGCGGCCCGACCGTCTTAGGGTCGAGCCGCCGCTTGAGTCAAAGCCAGGCCCTCTTCGTCACGTAGAAGAGAGGCACACTATCCGCATGCGGCGCCGATCTAGCAGCCCGCCGGCTCGCAGCAAGCGGGCTCGCAGCAAGCGGGCTCGCAGCACGCCGGCTCGCAGCAGGCGGGTTCACAGCAGCGAGGGATCGGGCAGCAGACCTTCACGGGGACCTGCTTGCAGATCACCTTGGGCACGCAACGGGTCACTGTGTACGGTACCTTCTTGGCGACGTACTGCGTGCAGTTGACCGTCTTCTCGTAGCACACCGGCTTGCACACGGTGTACGGCACCTGCCGGACGCACGTCTGGGGCACCATCTTGCAGACCTTGTACGTGCAGGTCTTCACCCGTTGCTCGGGCACCATCTTGCAGACCTTGTACGTGCAGGTCTTCACCCGCTGCTCGGG
>CAZDHR010000108.1:0-10679 GCA_964505295.1 uncultured Planctomycetaceae bacterium | reverse complement strand
TGCAGACCTTGTACGTGCAGGTCTTCACCCGCTCTTCGGGCACCATCTTGCAGACTGTGTAGGGGATCCGCTTCTCGCAGACCTCGGGCACCATCTTGCAGACCTTGTACGTGCAGGTCTTCACCCGCTCTTCGGGCACCATCTTGCAGACGGTGTAGGGGACCTTCTTCACGCAGGTCTCGCGCACGTACTTGGTGCACTCGATCTGCTTTTCGACGATCTCCGGCACCCAAACGCGGCACTGCTTAACCGGGGCGCAGCACGCCGGCTCGCAGCATTCCGGCTCGCAGCACGCCGGCTCGCACGCCTTGGGAGCAATCTCGCGAGTCTCCCAATGGCCCGTGCAGCACTTGACCGTCTTGGTGTACTTCACCGGCTTGCAGACCGTGTAGCAGCACTCCCGCTCGCGGGTTTCGTAGACCGGCTTGCAGACCGTGTAGCAGATCTCCTTGGTGCAGGTTTCCCAGACCGGCTTGCACACCGTGTAGCGGCAGACCTTCTCGCGGGTCTCATACACCGGCTTGCACACCGTGTAGCAGATTTCCTTGGTCTTGGTCTCCCACACCGGCTTGCAGACC
Organism: uncultured Planctomycetaceae bacterium; assembly: GCA_964505295.1. Lineage (GTDB taxonomy): Bacteria > Planctomycetota > Planctomycetia > Pirellulales > Thermoguttaceae > DATKZH01. The sequence continues at coordinate 10,101 of CAZDHR010000108.1, read as the reverse complement.
GTGTAGGTGCGGGTCTTGGTTTCGTAGACCGGCTTGCAGACCGTGTAGCAGATGTCCTTCGAGCGGGTTTCCCACACCGGCTTGCAGACCGTGTAGCAGATGTCCTTCGAGCGGGTCTCCCACACCGGCTTGCACACGGTATAGGTGCGGCTCCTGGTCTCGTAAACGGGCTTGCAGACCGTGTAGCAGATGTCTTTCGAGCAGGTCTCCCACACCGGCTTGCACACCGTGTAAGTGCAGGTCTTGGTTTCGTAGACCGGCTTGCAGACCGTGTAGCAGATGTCCTTCGAGCGGGTTTCCCACACCGGCTTGCAGACCGTGTAGCAGATGTCCTTCGAGCGGGTCTCCCACACCGGCTTGCACACCGTGTAGCAGATGTCCTTGGTGCGGGTCTCCCACACCGGCTTGCACACCGTGTACGTGCACTCCCGATAGCGCGTCTCCGGGACGTACTTTGTGCACGTGATGGTCTTCGGGACGCAGACGGGCTCGTAGCACGTCTTGTAGCAGGTGAACTGCTGTTTCTCGTAGACGACCTGTCGGCAAGTCCGCATCACGGTGTGGCACTGCATCTCGCAGCACGTGCTCTCCGCGCAACAGACCGGCCGGCAACGACACAGCCTGGCCGCGCCGCAATAGCGGGCATCGGCCGTGTTGGCCGCGACCGCTGCCAACACGACAGCCATCAGCGGCACACCCAACACAGTTCTCATTTCATGCCTCCTTCAAGGATGTTTCCAAACAGTCTGGGCCTGGCAGTACGGACGGAGATCCGCCTATTGGATTTTCGGTTGCCCTACTCCGCGCACATTAGCTATTATGCCAAGCCTGCGCCGCTTCCCGGTTTATGCTTGGCGCCTCAAGTAGCGCAGACCGATCGCGCGCTACTTCCGACCCTTATTCTCATCGTCAAGATGAAACGATGGCTTGACGTGGACCGGACGCGCAGGCTCAACGTTGTGCGATAAATGGGGAAGCGACCGCCTCCGATTCGTCTGGATTACCCCTCCCGTTGGCGGCATCCGCGGACACCGGAGCGAATAGCCAAGCGTGTGCGCCGATTCGCCCTGCGACGACGGTAACGATCGGGAAGAGCTTATCGGTCGATTCGAATACCGCGGGGCGGGAAGCGTGTCGGCACTGCCTTAGGGCATGAAAGCGGGGCCGAAACGCCCCCTGCGAAGGGCAACTCGGAAACCGCACGACCGCGGGCTGAGGGCGGTTCGGGAGGGCTTGGTTGCGTTGCTGTCCATTCCTTGCCGGAACAACCCGATCAATCGTGATTGTCCGAACACTCCCGCAAAACAGCCTCCCGTTGAACGTTCCGGCCGCCGAGCGAACGCTGTGTCACGAGGACGACGGTCGCCTGTCACCGCCTTTATTGGCATAGAAACGACAATATCCCTTCTTTGACGCGCACGAAACCGCAACGTACATATCTTCAGTGTCGAGACGGGAATCCTCGGCTCCTTGCTGATAGTTTTCCGCGTGCGACGCGCTTTTTGGTGAAGAAGCCCGCAGGAAACCCGCGTTTTTCAGAGAGCTTCAGGCTCGCTCGGCCTCACAAAACTGGGGCATGCCGGGCGACGGTTCATGGCCGCTACGACGAGTTGCAGTGGCATGGGATTGGGACGAAACCTTCTCCACTTGGTTGAAAGGAGCGATTGATCATGGCTATCGGCTCTGGCCGCAAAGCATTCACCCTCATCGAAGTGCTAATCGTCGTGGTCATCATGGCCGTCCTGGCAGCGACCATCATCCCGCAGTTTTCTTCCTCCACGGAGGACGCCCAGGAAAGTCAACTGAGCTTCAACATGCACACGCTGCGTTCGCAGATCGAACTCTACAAGGTGCACCACCTTGGCAGCTACCCCGCCATCACGGCTAACGATCTGCCGCAGCTCACGAACGAGACCAACGCGGCGGGAGACGTCAACGCAGGCGCGTCGGACCCGGACACCTACCCGTACGGCCCGTACGTCGCCTCGGAACTGCCGAAGAACCCGTTCAACGACCTGAACACCGTGGCCGCCGGGACGGGTGCGGCGGGCGACGGCACCTCCGGTTGGCAGTACGACGTGAACACGGGCGGCATCTGGCCCAACCATACCGGGTGGACGCCGTAAGGGACGGGACGCCAGCCCCAAGCCGGCCCTCCTGAGCTGCAACCCCCAAAAGGCCCCTTTCGCAATGCGGCGGCGAGAGGGGCTTTTGGCTGCGCAGCAAGAGGCTCGAAATCGATCCGCCGCCAATCCCTCCGTGAGTTGGCTGCCGGTTCCCAGCCCCGCGGCCCCGGCCGCTCTCCCTTCCCTACTCCCACCGCCTCATCCCCCTTGCCGCAAACCGTCGAAGGCAATAGAGTATCAGGGGAGACGATCGGGCGATCACGTTCGAGCCCATCTTGACTCTCCCCCAATGGGTGGGCCACACTACCCGGTGGTGTAATTGGCAACACAAGGGATTTTGGTTCCCTCGTTCCAGGTTCAAGTCCTGGCCGGGTAGCTTCCTCAAAGCCGTTGCAAGTCAACGGCTTACGTCGTTTCTTGGGAACGCCGCGGCGCCCGTCTCAGGGCCAATGTTGCCACGAATGGGCCCCTCGTTCTCCCGCCATGGCCGCAGGACTGCCGGACCACGTCTGGTCTCTCCGTGCATGGTTAGCCTACCCAGCGGTGCAACGCGAAAGGGACGCTCCAACGCCCGGGCCAACGTGTCAAGGTCACGCCAGCCCGAGATGCGATGGAAGCCCTTCTCCACCTCCAGCAACGCGTACGCCAGCCAACGAGACGCCTGGTCCGTCTCCGCCCGAAACCGGGTCACGCGCCCCACCTTCCGACGCGTGTTGCGAAACGAGTTCTCGATCAGGTTCGTACTCAACAGGCTCTTGTGCAACGTCGACGGCACACCCAGCACGTGCAACGCGATCAACTCCTCGCCCGCCTCGCGAAGGCTCGCCAACGCCTCCGCGTTCTTCTTGCCAAGAAATCGCTCCAATTCACCGAGCACTTCCCGGGCCGCCTCTTCGCCTTGGACCTCGCGAAGACGCTTGAAGAGTCGGGCTAGTTCACCCCAGTCCCGCTTCGACAGGCGTGCCCGAATGTTGCGCTCCTTGTGGACCAGGCAACGCTGAATCACCGCGTCGGGGAAGAACTTCACAACCGCCTTCTTCAACGCCGACGAACCGTCCAATACGGCCAACAGCCGACGCGACGTCGCAAAGCCACGCTCGACAAGCCGCCTCACCAAATCCCGGCAAACCTCGTAATGCTCCGTGCTGCCAAGCTCGAAGTCCAAAACGTGCTTCGTCCCGTCCGACGCCACGCCGATCGCCACGATCGCCGTTTGATCCTTGCTCAACACGATGCCGTCGAACATCAACACCAGCCAGTCGCGCGTGGCGATGTCACGCGTCCGAAGCTCGTCGACCAGCTTCCTGCCCGCTTCAACCCAAAGACGCGATACGCTCGACTTGCTCACGTCGGGCGACTCCGGATGCACCTCGGCCATCTCACGCCCGCTCACCCCGGCGGAGAGCGCCCGGAGTACCATCTCGTGCAGGTGGTCCAACTGTCTCGCCGACTCGTACGTCCGCAAACGGACCTCTTCCGTCGACCCGTAGCTCTGCTCGTCGATCGCCAGGGCGCGACGCATGAGCGATTCGGCCTTGGCCAGTCGATTGGTGGCCTTCAGCAATGACGTCAGGTTGTTGAGGTCTGAGGCGACCTTGGGATGATCCGGCCCGTAGCTCCCCTCGTCGATCACCAGGGCGCGGCGCATGAGAAGTTCGGCCTCGGCGTGAAGGGCGGTAGTGTGGAGGAAGTAGGCCAGCGCGTTGATAGCATAAGAAATCTGCTGCTCCGCACGGCTCGGTTCCTCCGACCACCGCTCGAACGACGCGAGGTAGGCCGTCCCCATGGCCCGCTCCTCGTGGAGCCCGACCCAGTACCCCAGGAGCTCGTTCTGGGCGCGCTTGTGGATTTCGAGGAACCGATCGATGTCCAGCAGGCAGGCGCGAAGCCGGTCGCGGGCTTCGGCCATGCGCAAGAGCCACGGCAGTTCGTCGCAAGTGCGGGCCGTGACGGCCTGCGACTGGAATTCGTCCGCCAGGCGGAGGCGGAGTTCGCTGGCCCCCGCGGCGTCCGGCACGAACGAAGCCTCGACCGCGGCACGCAGGAAGTCGTGGGCGAAGTTGAGGACCCCGCCGCGGCTGACCAGGCCTTCCTCCAACGCGGCACGAAGCGGCGCCCAGGCGGCCAGCGGCAATTGCGGAAGGTTCGCGGGACGGAGCAGGCGCAGGAGCTCCGACTCGGTCAACCCGCGTCGCGCGGCCCACACCAGCGAAAGTGCCTCGCCCACCAACCCCTCGCGGTCGCGGTCGTAGTCCCGCCGATAGCGGGTAAGGACCTTGCGCAAAAGCGCCGGGATGTCCGGCGCGGCCAGGTAATCGCCCAGCCGCTCGTCGAGCCCTTCGTGCGTGCCGGTCACGCGGAGCTTGTCCAGCAGGATTTTGAGGTAGAGCGGGTTGGCGGCGGCCGGCGCGGCGGCGAGGCGTTCCAGGCGCGGCGGATCGAGCTTCTTGCCGAATCGCTGGAGGTAGTCGGCGATCATCCGGCGGCGCTCGTCCGGGCTGAGCGGCTCGACGCGCAGCGACGGCCAGCCGCGCTGGCTCACCGCCTCCAAGGACTCGCCAGGCAGGGTCGAAACGACCAGCCGCAGCGGGCCGGAAAACGGGTGCGACGGCAGCCAGCCCAAGAGGCGGGCGCGGTCCTGGTCCTCCAACTGGTTGAGCGCGTCGAACAGGACGATGGCGCGGACTCCGTCGCGATCGGCCTTGATCCGGGCCTTGGCCAGCCAGACGGGGAAGGCCTTGAGCAATTCGTCGTGCGAGCGCGGCAGTTCCTCCGGGTCGCCGGTCCAACGCTTGATCTCGGCCATCAGGCGGGTGATCAGCCGCCAGTGGTCCGCGCTGTCGGGAGTGCTGCCGATGTAGTGCTGGAAAAGGAAATCCTCCGGATGGTCCCGGCGCCAAGCGGCCAGCCAGTTGGCCAGGAGGGCCGACTTGCCCCCGCCCGATTCGCCCAAGAGCACCAGCGGGCCGCCGTCCTCGGCCGCATGGCGGTCCAACGCGGCGAAGTAGTCGGGCCGCCCGATATAGACGCGGCGGCGGCTTTCGGCGAAGGCTTCGTGGTCGCGGGCCTCGCGGGTCAGGGGATCGGGGACGCTTTCCTCGGGATACTGCTCCTCGATGGCGGACGAGAGGTCTTCGAGCACCATCGCGGCAAGCTGGCGTGGATCGGCGTAGTCCTCGCGCAGCGGGATTCCCTTGGCGGCGCAAGTAGCGCGGATGGCTTCCTTGAGAGACCGCTGTTTCACGGCGGATTCGGCACTCTCCGAGAGGAAATCGGCACCGCGGGCCTGGGCGTAGGCGGGATCGCGGAAGTAGAAGAGCGCGCGGTCGGCCATCTCCGGGGCGTTGAGCACCCCGTGGAGGATTTCCAGCTCGGTGACGCTCTTGCCGTCGAGGTCCCCCGGTCCCCCAGCCACGGCTGCTCTTCCCGCAGGTCGGCGGTGAAGGCGTCGCCGCCGGGCACCCAGCCGTAACGCTCGCCCAGCAGGCCGATGAAGAACGGGCGACACGCCCGGATCTCGTCAAGGCAGAGTTTGAGCGTTTCGCTGCGGGTGCTTTGCTCCTCGGAGATGCCCCAGCAAAGGTCGACCTCGACCAGCTCCACCTGGCGCTCCCGGCACAGGCGCCGCAGTTCCGGCCAGGTGTGAGTCATCAACTCGTCGCGCTCCCCCATCATGTCGCGGAACGTGGAGGAGATGAAGACGCGAATGTGGCGGTCTGGGGACGAGCGATCGGGCATGGCAATACCGTGACGGTGATTGGCTCGAGAAAAGGGGCCCCGACCCTCTTTGTCGAAAGAAGCTGCGTCCCTTCTTCCGATGCCCGTCAGTTCTCCGACAGCACGTTCTCGTCGTACTCGATCTCGAAGCGGAGCTTGTGCTTGGCTTCTTCCTGGGCGAGGGCGACGAGGAGGCTCTTCAGGGCCTCGTCCTCGGCGGCCTCGCTCAGAGCCATGTAGAGCTTGAAGGCGGCCTTCTCTTTCTTCATGGCGAGGAGGAGGGCCTGGCGGTAGTCGAGCTCGCCTTCGGGCCCGTCGTCGACCACGTAGTCGGCGATCTTGAGATCGGTGATCTTGCCTTCGACCGGCGCGAGCTGGCGCCCGGCCTTGACGGCGAGCAGCTTCTGCTTGTGGCCCATCTCCTCCCTGGCGAAGTCCTCGAAGGCCTTCCGGGCCGCCCCTTGTGCCTTCTCGGCCAGCTTGGTGTAGAACTCGACGGCCTCTTCTTCCCTGGCGATGGCGAAGTCGAGGAGTGCGTCGGCCGATTCGAACGTTTCCATCAGTCTTCCCCCGAACGCGAGATCACTTTGCCTTTTCCTTGAACTCGGCGTACCGCTGCTTGGCCTCTTGGATGACGACCCCGAACTGCTTCTGGTCGATCCCCACCTGGGCGGCGTACTGTTTGACCGCCTTCTTCTCCGCTGGGTCCATCACTCCGTTCGAATAGGCCGCGAGAAGCATGTCCTCGAGATTGCGGATCCGCTGCGACCATCGCCCCGCCGGCCGCACCTGGTATCCCGGCTTCCGGGCCCGTTCCGCGGCGTCCTTTCGCTCGAAGTATCCCGCGCCGATATCTCGGGAGATTTCCTCGAACACCCGCTCTTCAATCCGGTCGACCTGGGCGTCGGCGAGCAACACGTAGTAGATGTTCGCCAGATAATGGATCTTCTCTTCCTTGTTCATGGCTAGACACCTCGTTCGAAAACGGGTCGCCGGTGTTCCCGAAGAGACGCGAGATCACCAGCCGAACTCGGGAAGACCCCCTCTCCCCACGGACGGGCTTGCCGGGTGACGGTCGGGCGCACGGGCGATCTTTCCGGAAGCCCCGTCCGGCCTTCGGTCCGCTCGCCCCAGCGGCGGGTGGAACGAGAGCAGGGCGCACACCCCTACCGCCGTGCCCCCAGTCGCTTGGCATTGTAGTGGCCTCCCAAGGGGTTCGCAAGGGGTCGACCTCATACGGCGACGCCGGTGCCGCTTGCCGTCTTTCGTTCCCAAGCTGGAGCTTGGGAACGAGGCCAGTTGGAGCTTCGCAACGAGGACGCGAAGGGGCGGACCTCATACGGCCACGGCGGGACGACTTGCGTTTCGGCCGCCTTGGGGCTAACGTCAGGCAATCGTCGATCGAACCGTGCATCCCGATGGATCCGAGGCTGCCGACCCCGGCAAGGTCTTCCAACGCGACGGGCTTCGCCAGTGGAGCTTTCCCTTTCGCTCATCATCCCGGCCTACAACGAGGCCCACCGCCTGCCGCCCTTCCTGGCACGGGTCCGCACGTACCTGGACAAGCGTTACTCGGGCTCCCACGAGGTGATCGTGGTTGACGACGGGAGCCGGGACGGCCTGGCCGACGTGCTTGGCCGGCTCCGCGGCGATTGGCCCGAACTGGTCGTGATCGAGCACCCGACCAACCGGGGTAAAGGCGCGGCCGTGCGGACCGGAATGCTGGCCGCCCACGGCGAGCGGCTCCTGTTTGCCGACGCCGACGGGGCCACGCCGATCGACGAGGAGTCGAAGCTTGCCGAGGCGATCTCGCGGGGCGCCGACGTGGCCATCGGCTCGCGCCTGGTCGCCGGAGGCGACGTCACCCGGCGGCGAACCTGGACCCGCGGTCTGGCCGGGCGGCTCTTCGCTCGGACGGCGCGCCGGTGGCTCCGCGTTTCGGTCCTCGATAGCCAGTGTGGCTTCAAAATGTTCCGCCGCGAGGCCGGACGGAGCCTGTTCACCCAGAGCCGAGAGTCGGGCTATCTGTTCGACCTGGAGTTGCTCGTGCTGGCCGCTGTGGCCGGGTACCGGGTCGTCGAGGTGCCCATCAACTGGGCCGACGTCCCCGGCGGCCACTTGAGTCTTGGGCGAGAGCTGGGCCGGACTCTCGTCGGGCTGTGGCGGCTGCGGCGGAGGCTCATCGCACGAGAGCCCTCGCTCGCCGAAGGGCGTGGCGATGGAGATTCGTGATAGAATCAAGGCGGGGCCGGCCCGAGCCCAGGGCGAAGCCTATCTCGAAACCACGCACGAGGTGGCCCGATGATCTTCGTGAGAACGGCCTTGGGGGTCCTGGTGGTGGCGTGCGTGATCGCGTTGGCAGGGCTGGGCTATCGGCTGTGGGACGTCCAACGCCAGTTGGGCGCCCGCGTCAAAGCCTTGGAGGCCCAGGTGACCTCCACTCAGGCAGACGTCGAAGCACTCCGAGCGTCTTTCGACCAGCGTGTCGCGCCGCCCGCTCGGCAGCAAGGCGTGGAGGCCGACGGAGTGGACGAGGCCGGGTCCGAGACTCGGTGAGCCAGCACGTCTCGGTTCCCGGGTGACTGTCGAGCCGGCTTGCCGCCGTCCCGCCCTCCCGTTCACTGATACGCCTCCCACAAATCGAGCCGCGCGTACATCCGCAGCGGCACGTACGGACGCAACTGCCAATCCTCCCCCTCCGGCTCGTTGGCGACGGGCACGTACAGGCGCCGCTGGCCCGGCGGCTGATCCTTGTAGAGGTACTTGATAAGCGAGGGTTCCATCTCGGGCTGCGTGATGATCAGCGGGGCGGGCGGGCCGTGGGGCATGCGGCCGAACCAGCCGGCACGGCGGAAGCCGCGCAAGTACCAAGGCAGCGGCCAGTAATCGTCGTCGGGGCAGATGACCTGAATAGGCATCTCGCGCCCGTCCGGATGGGCCGCCCCGATCGCTTCGACGCGCTGGACAAGCAGCGGCACGTCGCTGGTCGTGTGGGCGTAGACGTAGGGATTATTCGCGTCTTCGTACGCCACGAAGCTCGCTAGGTGGGCCTCCCACGCCAGATGACCGGCCGCCACGGCCAGCAGGAGGATCGCGGCCGCCTTCAGGGCGTAGCCCGGTGCGGCGCGAACGAGCACAGTCGCCCCCACGCCCGCCAGGAGGATCATGCCGTGCAGGAAGCCCAACGCGCACCAGGGCGTCTTGTACGGCAGGGCCGAGTAGATCGCGGTCAACAGCAGCGTGTAGACGGCAAGAAACCGCACGGTCGTTGGCCTGACCGGCCCCAACCCTCTGCCGAAGACTCCGGCAACCATCCCCACGAGGGCCAGCGCGGCGATGGTCGCTTCGGTCCAAACGGGCCCGCCCGGTCGATGCCACCAGAACAGGACGCGGAAGTAGTACTCCGGCCCATGAACTTGCGAGCCCTCGCTCCCCTCGCCCGAGGCCCGGCCGAGGTAGTGGAAGTAGGTCGTGTAGGAATCGACGACTCCTCGCGGATTGTCCAGAAACGACGAGAAGAAGAGGGCCGAGACGCCCGTCGCTGTCAGCACGACGACAAGGCCCGCCAGGAGCAGGGGCTTCCTACGCGCTGTGGCCGGTTTCCTGACCGAGCCACAGTCGCCGACCGCAGGTCTCCCGGGAACCGACGGAGACCTTCGGTCCGCGTCTCGGCGGGGTCCGGAGCCCCGCGCCGAGCGCGACGGCCGCGCCGAGCGCGACAGCCACACCGCGGCCGCCACGGCCATCGCGAGAAGCGCGATCACGCACGTCTCTTTCGTGGCGTGCATCATGCCGATACACAGCCCCAAGAGCACCAGCCAGAGCCCTTGCCGGAGCCATGTCCCGCGACCGGGTCGGTCTTGCCTTGCCGCGACGTCACCGGCCAGCCGGACGTATCGCCAGAGGGCCACCATCGCCCCGAACGTGAACGTCACCAGGAGCATCTCCTGGATGTAGTACCGGCTGTAGAAGACCATCGCCGGAGAGACGGCCGTGAGCAGGGCGGCCGAGAGCGCCGCGGCATGGCCCAGCTCGTCGCGCACCAGCCAGACCAAGCCTACCAGGATGATGCCGAACACGGCCGGCAGCAGGCGGAGATGCGTCTCCGTGATCTCGGTGAGCTTGTCGGCCGACGCGGCCCGGGCGATGGGGAGCGTGAGGAAGTTGAGGCTCGGCCCGTGGTATTCCCACGGATTGGACACGGACTCGCCCTCTTCCAACAGCCGGCCGAACTTGATCGCATGCACCGCCTCGTCGC
>CAZDHR010000107.1:0-18070 GCA_964505295.1 uncultured Planctomycetaceae bacterium | reverse complement strand
CTCTTTTCCATTTTCCCTCTTCTTACATCTACTTCAGATGGCTGAGCAGATACGGCTTTTCCAACGTGCCCGGATTCGCGTCGTTGCCCTCGGGCGAGACGAAGACGCTCGCCGCGGACACCGAAAATGGGAACACCAGAACAAAAGCTGACGCGATCAGTCGTTGCATGGGATACCTCGCTGGGCAGCAAATCCCGTGGTCCGTGCGCTCAGCAGGCCGGGACGAACATCTCGTCGACGTTCCAGAATACAACGGCCATGTGATAGCGCGGGTGGGTCGGGGAGTGCTGCGAGTAATAGGCAGTCAGCAGCGGTCAGTGGGGCGCGTACGACACGTCGGCCAGAAAGATGTCTGCCGCCGTGGAGTGTTCGGCGTGGGCGGGGTCGTGGTGCACCAGGCCGATCGGGACGTCCATTTTGTGCTCGTGGGAGGAATAGTAGGAAACGATCGCACGGCCCGGCGATAGGTCCAACCAGGCGGCATAGGACGTGTCGCCGCCGCTGGGCAGCCGGGTGATTGACTGCGGTTCGCCGCCGTCGGGAAGCCACAGCACCTCGCTCCGCAGGTTACGCCGCCCGGGCGGATCCCAATGGCGCGTGATCATCACGCTGCCGGTCGGTAGACGCTTGACCATGGGGCCACCTACGGGCATCGGCATTCGTTTGTAGACCTCGATTCGAGTGTACGGCGGCTCGGCGCGGCAGAGGACCAATTCGTTCGCCGGATACTGATTGCGAACCAAGGCCCAGAGGACGTTTTGCGGGTCGAAATCGAGATAGACCTCGCTGCTCGGCGTGGGGAAGTCGGCGATCTGCTCCCAGCGGATTCCGTCGGCGCTGCGGTAGAGAGCCGCGTCGTAGCGGCGTCCCTCGCTATGCCAATAGGCCGTGCCGTAGAGTGCGTCACCTTGCGGGGTGGCATGCCACAGCCAAGCGCCCTGGCGAATGCCCTCGAGAGCCAGGGGCTCTTCAAAGGTGCAGCCGTCCGACGAGCGAACCACCATCGAGATACGGCCTTCTCCCCGGCGTTTGCCATCCACCACCGGCACGGCGGCGAAGAAGCAAAGCAACTTGCCTTGGAATGTCGCCAGTTTGGGGTCGCGGAGATCGGCGTTCGGCCGCTCCACCAGGTGGACCGACTGCCAGTCGTCGCAATCCTCCGAAGCAATCAAGCGAATTCGGCCCGCGGTGGAAACATGATCTTCAGCCGAGCGAAACGTGATGAAGAACCGATCTCCCAGCCGAGCCAAGCCCGTGAACGCGTTGTGACGTCCGTCGGAATAGATGTTTCTGGCCCGGGTGACGCGCAACTCAAACGCATGATCCCCGGAGCCGGACGTTTCCTGGCCGAAGGCGGAAGGGCTTCCGATTGCAGCGCCGCCTGCGCAGCTCAACAAGGTCGATGCCGCGGTGGTGCGGCAGAAATCGCGGCGATTCAACATCGTTTCCACTCCTTCTCGCTCGGTAATCCACGTGATCCCCGACCGCCGGCTCCGGGTTGATGTGCGTCTTGTCGATCCGTCCGCTCGCGTATCCGGCCTGCTTCAGAATCGAACACGTGGTCGGGTCACAATGAAACACCACAGACGATGCAACGAATCACGATGTCCCCTTCATCCGGAACGAGCGTACCCGTTCATGGGGCCCAGAACGACTCCGAGACGATGGGCTCCGTGCAGTCACAATACTCAGCCGAACTCCAAGTGTCAATCAGCATGAGACTTGCGAACGTGCGTCGGACGTCCATTTCGGCCGGTCGACCACGTAGGGCCGCGTGACCGCCAGACGGTGCATCGGTCGTCGTCTGAGCCGGCCCTGCGGGGCTGCTACGGGCTGAATGGGCAATCGGCGACGATCTGGGGCTTGCCTCAGACGGGCGTTCTCTCCGACCGCCCGAGGAATGAAATCGCCATTTGCGCCCTGGTCCCCGGCCTGCAAATGACTCACAATACAATTGCCGAATTTCGCCGGACTGGCGCAGCCCTTCACATGGTGTGATCCGTCGCTTTGCTTCACCACGCTCACCCACACGACGCTCAAGGCCATGAGACCCAATCCACGCTGTCGGTTGCCGGGTCTCCCGGCAGTCTTCCCCGGCGCATACGGAGCGCATTCACGAGTTGGAGGATTGTGGACGGCGGCATCGTCGTTGGACCGCACGGCCGCGGTTCTTCAAGAGTGCCGCGTGGGCCGGAATCGGCATCTGGACCGCCGGCGCCGCCCAGCCGGGCCAATGCCGCTCGCCGAATGAAAGGATCAATATCGGCGTCATCGGGGCGGCGCATCGTGGAGCGGCCAACACGGCCGGGGTCCGAGGTGAGAATCTCGTTGCCCGTCGACGACCCGCAGAATTTCCAGCCGCCCAAGCCGAACGTGCCGCCGGCGACGGCGACCCAGGGCCACTACGAGGAGTGGATAAGGGCCTGTAAGACCGGATCGCCCACCTCCTGCAACTTCGACTACGTCGGCCTGCTAATCGAGCACAACATGCTCGGGGTCGTGGCGTTCCGCACGGGCCGGAAGATCACCTGGGACGCGGAGAACATGAAGGCCGTCGATTGTCCCGAAGCGGACCAGTACATTCGCCGCACGTACCGGGAAGGGTGGGGGTTGCGCGATGGCCGAAAGGCCGGCACGGGGGCAGGCTGAAGGGGTGTGGTGGTCCGGCCAGTTGTGGCCCCTCTTGTTTCGGTCCAAACCCATGACCCGGCCGGGTTGATCAACCGCAGGCGTCCGCTGCGCTGCGCACCGAGCTCGAGCGGGCTCGTGCCGTACGGAAGCAACACTATGGACCCATCGGTGATAAGCCGTGGCATCGCTATCTGCGATCGCTGCACGGCGAAGACCTCGCCACCGCCCGACGTGCGATGGCCGACGCCACGGCAGCCCTGCTGGCGGCGATGAAGGCCGACGGTTGAGACGTCTCGCGCCAAGGCGGCGCGTGTCCGTTGACACTGCGAGCGGCAAACGATATTCTGCGGGCTCGGTCTACGTGCGGGCGGTCGAAGAGACTTCTGCGGGCGTGCCCGATGTTGAATTCCGTGTCTCGGCTCGCGTGATGAACCATGTGTGACAAGACCAAGAACGGCGGTGATTCACAGCGTCCGCTTATCGGCATACTTGGCTGGGAAGCCGGGAATCCGGATACGTTGGCCCAGTTCGAGCAGATTCCGGGGAACATCGCTCATCCGAAAACCTTCGACTTCCCCGTGGCCTACGAACGAATCACCGGAGCAAGCTACCAGACGGTCGTGGTTCAGCCCAGGGCGGAAGTCCTGGCATCCATGTTGGATGCTGCCCGGGCGATGGAGCGGCAGGGGATTCGGGCCATCATGACGAGTTGTGGTTTCAACGCCGTCTTCCAGAGGGAGCTTGCCAGCGCCGTCGACGTTCCGGTGTTCGCTTCCGCCCTGCTCCAGGTTCCCCTCGTCCACCGCATGCTCAGGCCGGATCAGAGTGTTGGGATTCTCACCGCTGCCAAGAAGCATCTGACGACGGAACATCTGGCAAACGTTGGCATCACCGGCGAGATACCGATAGTCGTCGCGGGGTTGGAGGACAGCGCGGAGTTTTCACGAATCCTTGCCGATCCGAAGGCCACGCCGATCGTCGAGAGGCTCGAGTCGGAAGTTGTCGACCTGGCTCGACAACTCGTGTCGGAAGAAAGAGGCACCGGTGCCATTGTGCTGGAGTGCACCGACCTACCGCCGTTCGCGGCGGCCCTGCGTCGAGCATTGCGCTTGCCCGTCTTCGACATCGTCACGCTCGCGACCTGGGTGCACGAGTCCCTCTGTGGCGATCGCTGGAGCAGGAGCAATCATCCATGAACGTCGCGGTTTTGGGTTCGGGAAACGGCGGCTGCGCGGTGGCCTTTGATTTCGCGGCGCATGGGCATCAGGTGAGTCTGTTCGACTTCGAGCGGTTTCCGCGGAACATCCGTGCGATTCAAGACCGTGGAGGCATTCATGCCGAGGGCGAGCTCAGCGGCTTTGCGCCGGTCGTGTACGCCGGGCACGACGTCGCCCAGGCCATGCATGGGGCGGAAGTCGTCTTTGCCGTAGGGCCGGCTTATAGCACAGAACCCTTCGCCGTGCAGTGCCGGCCACATCTGAAGCCCGGCCAGGTGGTCGTCGTATGCCCAAGTTCGTGTGGCGGGGGCCTCGAGTTCAAGAACAAAGCGGGGCTGAGCATTCGAGACGAGAGCATCCTCGTGGCCGAGACCTCCACGCTGCCGTACGCCGTCCGCGTGACCGAACCGGGCAGAATCAAGGTCTTTCTGAAACTCCGTGGCGGCATCCTGCTGGCGGCGCTGCCGGCGAAGAACACGTCGCCTGTCCTCGAACGGATTCGTGAGGTCTACCCGGCGATGGGAGCGGCGGAGAACGTCCTCCAGACGAGCCTGCAAAACGGCAATCCGGTGATCCATCCCGCCGTGTCGCTTCTGAACGCAGCGTTGATCGAACGAACGCAGGGCGACTTCTTCTTCTATGAAGAGGGAGTCACTCCCGCCGTCGGCCGGCTCATGGAGTCGATCGATCGGGAGCGCATCGCGATCGGGCACAAGCTGGGCATCGAGATCGTCCCGGATCCCGAGTTGGGACGTCAACAGGGTTACATGCGGGTCGCCGACTACGACGCGGGCTACGCAACGGCGCCCGGTTTCAAAGGCATCCAAGCGCAGAAGATGCTCGACAACCGTTACTTTCACGAAGACGTCGGCTACGGGCTGGTGTTCATGAAGAACCTCGCAGACCAACTCGGCGTGGACACGCCCAACATGTCGGCAGTCATCCGACTGGCGTCGGTCGTGATGAATCGGGACTACCTCGACGAGGCGCCACGCACCATGCAAAGCCTAGGGCTTTCCGGCCATAACGTGGAGCAGTTGAAGGAAATCCTGGCGTAACAAGGAGACAACAACGTCCGTGATCGCTGAAACCGATCTGGGGCTCTTGTCCCTTCTGCCGGTCGTTCTTGCGCTGGTGCTGGCCTTCGTTACGAAGGACGCCGTGCTTTCACTGATCGTAGGATGCGTCGTGGGCGTGGTGCTGGCCGGCTACGACCCCGCGACCGGGCTGGCGATACTCTTCCGGCAAGCCTTGGGCAACGGAGATTTCGCCTGGGTAATGATGATCGAGGTTGCCGTGGGGTTGCTGATCGCGTTCTACATGCGAGCGGGCGTGATCTCGGCGTTTGCCGCGTGGGCATCCCGCAAGATCCGTACGCGCCGCGGCGCGTCCGGCTTCGGTTGGCTGTTGGGGATCGTCGTTTTCTTCAGCGATTACTTCAGCCCTCTGTTCAGCGGGCCGATCGCGAAGCCGCTGACCGACAAGCACAAAGTCTCGCGAGAGATGCTGGCATACGTATTAGACTCGGGCAGCGCGCCCGTATGCACGCTGATTCCCCTGAGCGGCTGGGCAGTATACATGGCCGGCCTGTTGCGGGGATACGGCCCGATCACTTCCGTGGAAGACGGCATATCGGTTTTCATCAGATCGATTCCCTACAATTTCTATGGCTGGCTGGCGGTCATCATGGCGGGTCTGATTGCCTTTGGTGTCGTACCCAATTTCGGCCCGATGCGACGAGCCGAACGAAGAGCGAGAGAAGAGGGTAAGGTCCTACGTGACGGCGCCAGGCCGTTGGCCGGCGAAGAGCTGGAGACCATCCGTCCACGGGAAGGCAAGACGCCGAATCTCCTCGTCTACTTCCAGGTGCCAAGCCTGCTGATTGTGGGCATCGCCGTAGGCACGTTCTTCGTCCTCGGAACGACGAAGACCCTCGAAGCATTCATTGCCGCGGTTCTGTACCTGGCGGTTGCCATGTCGGTGGGAAGACACTTTCGAAGCGTCCGAGACGCGATGACGGTGGCGACAAACGGCATCAAAGCGGTCCTGCCGGCGATCCTGATCCTTGCCGCCGCCTACAGCATCAACACCATCTCCAAATCCCTCGGGGCGCAGCAGTGCATCGTGTCTCTGACCGAAGCGTGGATGACCTCGGACCTGTTGCCCGTCATGACCTTTGCAACGGCCGCCATGATCGCTTTCTTCACGGGAACGTCTTGGGGGACTTACGCGATTCTGACCCCGTTCGTTCTGCCGCTTGCCATGGATTTCTCGGGAGATACGCTGTCGCCGGGAGTTCTGACAACCATCGGTGCGCTGGTTGGCGGAGCGCTTTTTGGTGATCATTGCTCGCCGGTATCCGACACGACGTGTTTGGCGTCCTTCGGCGCCGGCTCAGATCACATGGATCACGTCAGCACACAATTGCCCTACGCGCTTACCGCGGCACTCATCGCTGCCTTCTCATATGCGGTCGTGGGACTGATGACGGCGTGATGGAGAATGGCCACGAATGCAGGACTGCTCGTACCGCTCCGTGCAGTCACCCAAGCTCAGCCGAACTCCAAGTGTCAATCAGCGTGAGACCTGCGAACGTGCGTCGGACGTCCATTGCGGCCGGTCGACAACGTTTGGCCGCCACCCGATGCGGACGTTCGTCATCTGGCGTTGAGCATTCCTCATCGGACGGCAACTCAGTGGGTGCCTTCCTTGTCCGCATAGATTTCGGGAAGGAGCGTTTGCCAGCGTTGGGGCCGGGCGGCAGCTCGTCCTCGTTGATGAGCAGGGTTTCTACGTCGAGAGTCTGCCCGCTATAGAGACTGGTGCTGCTCGTGAAGATCGACCAGCCGACGGGGGCGAAGGCTGCCTTCGACGTTTCGGGCATGTCTTGCTTAGGGGCGGCCGAAGAATAACTTTCCGGTTTCACTCTCTGGTTCGGGCGGGTTGGAATGGTGGAGTGGTGGAATGATGGAGTGTTGGAATGCCGTGGTATCTACGATTCCTGTTCGGCCGGTTGGTCGTGTACTCCATCATTCCAACACTCCATCATTCCATTACTCCACCGTTCCACCAGAGAACCGGTAACTTGTTGATCGCCCGCCCCTTACCGACTCAATGACGGAAACCGCCAACGCGCGTCAGGGAGGCGGCTACTTGGGCTTGTTGCGGTAGCGCTAAGGGCTTTTTAACGCCTTCAACTCCTTCTCCGCCTTGGCGCGCAAGGGAGAGTCTTTTGGAGCGGGGCTCTGGACCGCCTTGGCGAAATGCTCGCGGGCAAGTTCGGCTTTGCCCGACGCCTTGTAGCACAACCCCAACTTGTAATGTTCCCAAGAGTGATCGGGGTTGTGGGGCCTGCCGGTGCCCAGGTTTTCGGGCCACTGCATGGCGAGGCGCAAATCGCTGATGGCCTTGTCGTAATCGCCTTGCTCGATGGATCGATCCGCGCGAAGTCGTAGGGTCCGCACATAGAGTTCTCGAGCGCCGGTCCATCCTTCCCACGGATGGAACGTGTGGCGCTGCAGGATGGCCAGAGCTTCGTCGTATTGTCCTACGTCGGTGTGGTAAGCCGCGCGACCCAGCAGCACGCGGAAGTCGGCCTTGACCTTGGGGGGAGCTTGCCGGAACAAGCTGTCGCGCTTGGCATGGTCACCCTGGAGACTGCAAAGACGATCCAGGGCAAGGTGGTATGCGCTATCGTTCGGATCAAGGGCCAGCGCCTTTTCGTACGCCGCCTGCGCCTTAGGGTAGTCGTTAAGCCTGTGCCAGTAGATTTCGCCCAGGTTGCGGTACAGAACGGGATATTTCGGCTTTTCCTTCCGTGCGGCAACGAGATGTTCCAGTCCCTCGTGCCACTGCAGTTTGGCCGTGCGCAGTGTGCCCAGGTAGTAGTGGAGCTTCCAATCGCTCGGCAAGTAGCGCAGCCCGGCTTCGAGCACGGCCAGGCTTTCAACGCGGAAAGGGAAGACGTAATCGGGCGAGAGTTTCGTGCCCTGCGCGTAGTACGCTCTGGCCGATTCCGACCTGCCTGACCTATCGGCCAAATAGCCCTGGTAAAAGAACACCAGCGGATTCGGCAAGGCTCCAGGCTGCTGCCCGTATTGCTCCAGCACGGCGATCGCGTCGTTGTGGAAGTTCATCTGCATGTAATCACAGGCCACCTCGAGATAGTACTGCGGATCGTTCCTCAACACGGCAAGCGTATCTCGTCCCGCCACACCGAGGAAGACCTTTTCCACCGACGCTAGACAGTCCAGCGGGTCGGCAGCCAGCACCTCGTCGACCAGTCGGGTCGCTTCCTCAACACGGCCCTGGTGCCGCAAAACGCAAGCCAGCATGCTTCGCGTCTTCACGTCTCCCGGATTCTCGCGGAGCGCGCGCCCGAGTCGCTCTTCGGCCCGGCTGAAGTCGCCCGCCGCGATTGCCAATGATGCCTGCACAAATGGGGCAATGTGACGATACGCTGCTCGGCGTCCCACCAGGTCGAGATCCTCTTCGACTCGCTCCGAGATACCCAAGGCGATTCGGCTCAACGCCCGGTAGTAGCGCGCTGTATGGTCGTCTTCGTTGCGGCGGAGCACCTGGTGTGCAAGCCGCAGGGCTTCGCGAAAACGGCCCGTCTTGTAGTGCACCACGGCCAGCCAGCGCAGGGCGGGCGTGAAGCCCGGCTCTTTCTCCAGCGAGCGGCCGAACAGCTCGACGGCCCGCGTCAGGTTCCAATGCTTCATCGCATAGTAGCCGGCAAGGCACAGCTCCTCTGCCGACGCGGTCTCGCCGGTCGGCATTTCCGGTTCCAGCTCCGGCGGCGGGACCTTCTCGTGCTTCGGGCTGTAGCGGAGGACCTCGCGACCTTGGCCGTCGCGCAATTCCAGCCGACACGCCTCTGCGTCTCCGGCAAATCGGATCTCCTTGCGCCAGCTCTCGCCGGGCGCGATGCTGAGAGTTTCGCGAAACACCTCTTTGCCGCTGGCAAACACTTTGACGGTAGCGTCGCGAAACGGTCGGGTTACATTGAGCGCCACAAACAGCTTTTTGTCGCGGACGGCGAAATTGACCGCCGCCTCGGGATTCCCCTTGACACATCCGTCCATGTCTTTGATCGGATACCAATACTCATCCCAGCGTTCCTGCAGGTGCGGCTCAAAGATCCAGCTATCGCCCTGGGTCAACAGCCGGCCCGACTGCAACTCGATGTACTGCCCGTCCGCGTCGGTGAGGATGTCTTCCCAGATCAGTCCGCTGCGGGCGGTGCCCCAGGTCCAAAACTTCTTGCCGAAGCTGTCGTGCCGCGAGGCGAAATGGACGCTGCCGCACTGGCGATCGTGGTTGTAGGCGGCCACGTAGTCGGCTGGCGTGCCGCAGAAATAGTCGAACGCGTGGGGCGTGTTTTTGTACCAGGCGACTTGCTTGCCTTGGTGAATCGGCCACGGTTGCGGGTTGCGTCGTCGTCCGGCATAGGTGTACTCGGCGGGCGGGAACGTCACCTTGGTGTCGGGCCAGGCGTGCACGGCGGCGTTCGCCCAGAAGTAGCCGTTGTTGTCAGTCAACGTCGGGTTGAACAGCAGAATCCGGTTCTGGAAGTACGAGCGGTCGGGAAAGACGGTGGTGGCCACCGCCCACTTCATCCGCCGGACCCATTCCCGCGTCCCGACCACGCAGGTGACGCTTCCGTCGTCGCCTTTGACGACCTGGTACTGCACCGGGGAGAACGTATGGACCGTGTGGCCCCGGGTAGGAAAATTCCACTCGATCCCGCCCGACAGCCACGCGCCGCGCAGGGCTACCAGGCCCGGCTTGATCACGTGGTTGTGATAGATAAAGTCGAAATCGTCGTTCGTCTTATCGTGCGCGGCATAAATCCTCCCCCCCACGTCCGGCAGAACGATCACGCGAATGTAGTCGTTTTCCAAAATGACAGCGCGGTACTGCGTGAGCGCCTTGTTCCGGGTGATGTCGGTCTGCATGGGATACGGGTACACGTTGAGATTCCATAGTGGAGGGTTCTTGTCCTCCGGCCCCACCAGGTACGTGGGAATCTCGAGCGTGGTTTCACGAACCGACGCTTCACCGGCACGCACAGCCGCCGGTGCCAGTGTCGCCGCAAGCAAAACAAGCGTGGCAGCATATCGCATCGCGTCCTCCTTGGCCTTTCAGACCGCTGCAAAGAAAGCTTCTGGATAAACCCACCCGTAGCCACGGCGGTGGTCCAGCGAGTCGTGGCCCCTTTCGTATTGGCCCTGACCCCTGAACCACCCATGGTTTATGGTACGCTTCAAGAAGCCCTGTAAGAAGGGCTTCTTGGAGCGTCCCCATGCCCGGCAAACCGTCATCCCCCGAAATCCCGTTACCCCGCGGTTGGCCTTTCACCATTCACCCTTCATAGACTCCATCCCTCGCGGTATTCACGTTTCACGTACTGGTTCGCTTCGGGGCAGTTGGTCACTTCAAACTTGTCGGCGTCCCACTCGATCTTCTGGCCGACCTTCAGGGCAACGTTGCCCAGCAGAAGTGCCTCGGCCATCGGGCCGGCATGGCCGAAGTGGCAGCCTGGCTGCGTGCCGTTCTTGATGGCCTGGAGCCAGTCCTCGTGGACCTCCGTTCGGCGGGGTATCGTCGGTTCGGGCAGTTCGTAGTCGGCATACTCCTTGCGCGGAAACAACGTCGGAGGATTACAGTACAGTTGGCCCTTCTCTCCGATAAAGAGCGGGCTGCCCGAAGATACTCTCCCCTCCGGTAGAACGTCTGCCGGCGGCATCTTGCCTCCCTCGTACCAGGTCAGTTTCACCGGCGGTTGGTCGCCCTGGCCAGGGAACTGGTAGCGGATGATGGACCATTTGGGAAACGATTCGGACGGCATGCCCGACGATTCAGCCTCCACGCTCGTCGGGGATCCGAGCTTCAACGCCCAGAAGACCACGTTGCATTGGTGACAGCACCCGTCGCCCAGCAACCCGGTGCCGAAATCCCACCAGCCCCGCCACACGAAGGGGTGATACACGGGCTTACCCTGCAACGGGCCGCTGGTGTACTTGTCCTTGAACGGGCGCGTCGGTGCGGGGCCGATCCACTCGTTCCAATGAAGGTGCCGTGGGATCGGGTCTTCGCCCTCGGGGCGGTCTTGCCCTTGAGGCCAGAGCGGATTGCCCACCCAAACGTGAACGTCGCGGACCGGGCCGATCGCCCCGGCCTGAAGCAGTTCCACGGTGCGGAAATTGTGCTCGTAACAACTGAATTGGGTACCCATCTGGGTGACCACCTTCTTCTCGGCCGCCGCCAGCGTCATCACCCGGGCTTCGTGAACCGAATGGGTAAGCGGCTTCTCGCAATAGACGTGCAGCCCCCGCTTCATGGCCATCACGCTGGCCGGGGCGTGGCAGTGATCGGGCGTGCTGACCACGGCGGCATCGAGGTCCTTCTCGGTCTCGAGAAGCTTGCGGAAGTCGAAGTACTTCCGGGCCCGGGGGAAGCGTGCTGCGGCCCGGTTGAGCCTGTTGTCGTCGACATCACACAACGCCACGATACTCTCGGCGGCGCAGGCCATCATGTTGGCATGACCTCGGCCCCCCGTGCCGATGACCGCGATGTTCAGCTTGTCGTTGGGCGACTGCCACGTGGCCGACGCCCGGCCGGTTGAGGCTCCGGCGACCAGAGCCGCCGTGCCGGTAAGGGTCGCTTGACGCAAGAACTGCCGACGGCTTACATGGCTTCTCATCGGAGTGCTCCTTCCATAAGAGGCGCGTACCAGCGGGCGGGGAAACAACCATACGGATGCGGCGCCCCTAGGCTAGCTTCCCCCGACGGCGAGTGCAAACCCCCGAGGTCGTAGCAGGTCTCGGGAGTGCTCTTCCGTTGTGGGTTCAGGATCCGCCCCTTCCCGCCGCCGTAGACCCAAAGCGCCATCATCTCTGAAGCAGCCGAAACATGATGCCCAATGATATGGTCATTTCGATTCCTGCTCCATCCCTCCTGGGAACTCTGCACGTGACAATTCAAGGTTCTCTCTTGACCGTTAGCTGCGTGGTCTCCAAGCGGAAAGCGCCGGTCTGCACGGTGACGGTGAGGTCCTTCGGGGTGTCTTGCGCGGCGCCCTGACGGGCAAAGAGGAGCGTGCGTGTTTGCTCAGGAAGTAGATCGTGGACGAATTGTCGGGGTTGCGCAAACCCAACGGACTCCTCGGCCGCCATGGAGACTACCGCGTCCAAAGGCTGACGGGTTCGGTTGGTGACCCGCACTTCCACCACGCCGCGGCGCACGATACGTGAGACAATGGAGACCGGCGCCTGACTCGTAATTTCGGCCCGGTGCAAGGCCTCCGCGGCCTGATCGGCGGGCAAGCCGACGAAGTGGAGATACGTGGGATACTGTTTGGCCAACGACAGCCGGATGGCCTCGCCGCGCCGGTAGCGCGCGACCGGGTTTCCCATCATGTCGATCCGTGTTGCCGGCGCGGGCGTCGTGAGAGTAACCGATGCGCGGCCGTCCACGTTCCACAGCACGACCACGGACCCGGCGTTCCTCTCGAAGACATGCGCCACGGCGTTGTCGCCGAGTTTCACGGTTTGGCGAAACGTTGCCCCTTCGAGCTGCGAGGCCATGCCGTTCAGCGCAATCAGCCGGGGCCGCGGCACATAGTCTTCATAGAACACGGCCCAGCCGTACCGCGGCGACGTCTGCGAGCTGAACCAAAAGAACTTCTTCACCCCGGTTGCCTGCGCGCACACATAGGCACGCACCAGGGTCGAGGCGCAATCGGCTTCGGTCAAAAGACCGCAGACGTACCCGTCGCCGTCGGCGCCGGCGCCCTGCTCGGTGTGCCAGACTGGAACAGCAAGGTCGGGATGATTGAGGCAGGCCGTCAGTTCCTTGGCTCGCTCGGGCATGGCGGTCTCGGGACGCGGCATCGCACTGTAAGAGTGCTCGCCGATGATGTCCATGTACTTCAACCCGCCCGCCGCCACGGTCTTGCGGATGAACTCCAGCGGACCGACACCGGCGAAACCAACCAGACGGCATGCCGGGTCGGCGCGGCGTGCCTGGGTGTAGGTAACCTTGCACAATTCGGTATACGTTTCGGGGGTGAACCGGTCGAGGCACTGCGGCTCGTTCCAGATCTCCCAGACGCGGACCCGGCCCCGGTAGCGAGACACGGTCTGGAAGACGAAGTCCCCCCATTGCGACATCTTGTATGGCGGCTGCTGGATGCCGTCCATCGAGCCGGCCCAGGCTTGCTCGTAACTCGAATAGTAGCGCAGGAGGATCGGCATGATGAGCATTTTCTGATCGGCTACCAGGTTGTACTGGCGGTCGTATTCGGTCCAGTCGAACTTGCCGGGTTGTTTTTCGGCCATACCCCAGCCCCACCAGGCGCGAATCCACTTCACCCCGCATTGCGAGAGCATCTCCAGGTTGCCGGACAAATGCCGGTTTGGCTCGCGCTCCATGTGGGTGTTCATGCCGAAGAACGACGTCGCGGCATCGCCCACGCCTTTGAGCGGTCGAATAACGTTGTAACGATATGCCATGGTGCGTGTCTGCCCGGTGGCGACGTCCGTGACCCCGAACTCCACGCGGAACGCTCCGCGACGGCCCGTGTCTACCTCAAACGCAAGCGGCTTGCTCTCGAAGGCTTCCAGTTGATAGACGCCATGATCGACCTCGGCCGATTGTTTGCCGAAGAAATCCACCACCCGGCTGGTCGCGTGCAGCCGGCGCGGTTGGCCGGAGGCGTTGACGAGCTTGACGTCCGCCGATTGATTGCCGGAGTCGGCGAAATACGTGTCGCCCAGGCGTCTGGTAAGAAACCACACGCCGAAAGCGTCCTCAGGCGAGTCCGGCCGCGCCGGCTGAGCGGCGGGACGCAAACGCACGTTGTCAATCCACAGCGTGCCTTCATCCTTGCTGATCTGCACGAAGACGAAGCCCGTGTCCCACGATGTCGTTTTGGCTACGTCAAGCGTGACGGTTTGCCACTGATCGCCGACGGTGAAGGCCTTGCTCCGGCTTTGCGCGCGGGTCTTTTTGGGGTAGTGGGTCTCGCCGAGAGCCAGCGTCACTCTGCGGCCGGGCGAGCCGGCCTTGAAGTCGGCGGTCAGCACATAGTCCGGGCCGGCGCGGAACGGAACGGGCTTGGTAATCAGCGTTCGACGTTCCGGGGCAACGGACTTCATCGACCAGCGGCCGTGCGACGCGGCGGTGTCGTCCAGCTCCCATTCCAGGCGCGAATTCGATTCGCCGTTTCCGCGCCAGCGATAGCGTCCAAACTCGAACCCGCCGTTGGGCACAAACACGGGCCCGGTCTTGGCCGTGGTTCGTTCGGCCATCGGTTTGAAGGTCAGCGCCGTATCGGAGACCTTCAACTCGTCCATGCGTCCGATCATTCCTCCGCTGGTGCGCCACGTGTTGCGTCCGAGGCGCAGGAGCGAACTGCCGCAATCCAGATCATAGGACTTAAGGCCGTCCAGCTTCATCTCTCCGTCCGGTACACCGTTGACGTAAATGCGCATCGTGCGTGTCGCGCCGTCGTAGGTCATGGCCAGGTGGGTCCACACGTGTGGCGTGAGGGGCTTCCGGCCGTGCAGGTTATGCCAGTTGCCGTCCACGTGGAAGCACGCCTTGACATGCCCCTCCAGGCGCATCAAATAACTCCCGTTCCGGCAGATCGCCTCGCCGTGGCTGCGCTGGAGATTGACCCACGCTTCGACGGTTACGGCCTTTCGCGGGCAGGGTTCGCGACAGTCCGGCAGGTCGACGTATGTATTGCTACCGTCGAAGGCCAAGCCGTAGCCCTCGTATCCTACGTTCCATTCCGCACCGTACAACTTGCCTACGAAGCGGTTGGCCGAGGCATCCGCGGTGGCGTCGCCCTCTGCCTCGTTCATCGGCAAATGAATAATCGTCTCCGCGTCGGCGCTCGATCCCCAGAGAGTTGTCAGATTGAACGCCAACAGCAGCCACAGCCCGGATCGTTTGCGGAATCTCACAACCGGTCCTCCTTCTGATATGGCCTCAAGGGGTTCTCCAGTCGTGTGCCGTCCATCGGCGCCTGTCGCGCATCCGCCGGCCGCGCCGCGTTACTTCGTTTCGTCGGACCTAGGACGCTTCCATGTGGCACGGTTAAGATCGTTTCCGGTTACCCGAGTGACCCAGTAGAACTGTGCTCTGGTGATGGCGATGGTCAGAACGCCATTCCGAGCATCGAAATAGCAACCTTCGTGGACGCCTCCCCTGGGGTGCTTGAAGAGACGGCCCCGGTCGGCGCCGGACGAATCGTAGACGCGGACGCCCTGGCTAGTCTGGACGACGTAGAAGTTCCCGCCCGCGTCCATGTCGATCCCCTGGGGGCGGAAGTAGCCTTTTCCGGAAAGGGGGATGAAACCGGCGAACTCTGCGGAGGGGAACCGGAACTTGGCAACGTACTTGGTCTCCTTCTTCTTGCTGATCTCCGGCTCGGCGTCGAGCGCAACCGCGCAGTAGAAGTGTTCGCCCGTAATATGGGGACCGCCGGAGACCCGGTATCGGTTTCCATCCGGGGCCGTAGGAATCAAGAGGTCGCAATAGCCTCGGTAACTCAGGTCCCGGGCGTCGTACCAGACCAGGCGCATTGGCGGATACGCCCCGTGCTTCGCAAACGTGTAGACCTTTCCGTCGTAGTATTCGGGCGCGCCCAGATGGTCGAACGGCGTGCCCTGGAAATCGGCGTGATCGAAGGCCTTTTCGTTGCGGATCAGTTCGCTCTGCGGAGTGCTGAAATCATCCGTTTCGTAGCGAAAGAGCTGTCCGTTATGAGTGACGTACCAGGCGGTGCCGGGGCCTTTGGTGACTCCCTGATGTCCGAGCCCTTTGCGCGAATCGTCGTAGACGAGCTTTGTGTCGACGATTTCCGCTTGAAGCCGCTGACACGTGGCAACCGCGCCCAGAAGCAAGGCAAGCCCCACGCCGAGACGCACTCGCGATCGTGTGCACATCGTGCAGTCCTCCTCAGGATGGAGAAGACGTTTGGACCATTTGCTGCCAGCCTTCAAGATCGTACGATCCCGTCAGTCTACCACTCGCTTCCCGCGATTCAACAGTCTGTGACGCCTTGCGGCAGCTACTGCCCCGATTTCAGGTTCGAGAAGCGGGCCCGGGGAGAGGCGATACTGGCGTCTTGCATCCCCAAAGCCGGATTGTCCACGTCCGTTCTGCCCGGCCGTGAGGCTTCAATGCACCGGAGTCGGCCTCTGGGTAGCGGACTCTGTAGGCGCTACTTCTTGTTGAGCCGCCCGGAGAGTATCATGAGGACCGGCTCTCCGGCCATCCAGAAGGCAGACGGCATGCAGCAGGCTCCGGAAGCTCGGCGGGCGGAGACTTCCAGGGTAAGAACGGCTTGACCGGTGCACCGGGTCCTGGTGGAGCAAGGGACGCAGGCTTTCGGCGAGATTCGGTTACTTTGGGGGGACTTGCTCGATGATGATACCTACTGCCGGACGCGGCTGCATGGGGACATGGCGCGAGGTTCTTGTCTTCGGGCTGTTGCTCCTGCTCGGTGGAGCCCGGGCAGCCCGTGCATGTAGCCCCGCGGGTCATGCGTTTGTGGCCATCGCATCGTTGCGGAAACTGGAGCAGTCGGAGGATCCCGAGGCAAGGAAGCTGGCTGCGATCCTGTGGAAGTATCGTTGGGTTGTCTACTGGGGCGCCGAAGGCCCGGACGTGGTCCAGCAAGGCCGCGGCTACCACAATTCCCACTGGTTTCCGCTCTATTCGGTCGATTACCATCATCCCGAGCAGTTCGATCTGAAGGCGGCCGAGCCCTACTATACCGCGCTTCTGAAGCACGCCTACGCGGCGGATTACGGCGTCACGGCCGACGATGCGGGCACCCACGGCCTCGCGCTGGTCCGCTTGCCGCAAAAGGACTGGAACGAAGTCGGGGTGGCGTACGCCTGCGGCTATATTACTCACCTGATCTCCGACTACTTCTGCCACGATCCGGCGAAGGTCTGGTGGGATCAAGAGCCGAAGCTTCGCGAGGCGGTTCAGGAAGTCTGCTCGAGCACCAGCTACGGGGTGATCCAGGAGTTCTACGCCGTGATGCTCTGGGAGCGATTCTTGATGGACTACGGCATGGCCGAGGATGCCCAGACCGACTTCCGCCGGCGCCTGCCCGAGTGTCACGTGGACAACGGTGTTCTCCCTTACTGCGCGTTGGCCTGCTCCCGACGGTACTACGCCGACTGGCCGGCCAACGTGCTCGAAGCGGTCGACCCGTCGAAGTACGACGTCTGTGCGGCTCCCATGCTTGGCAAGGGCGGCGCGGGCTTCGGGCGATGCGTAGAGCACGAGAGCGGGCGGGTTCACGCGATGCTGGATCATATGGGGATTTCGCTTGACGAAGCGGTCCGGCAAAGCGACGACTTGACTGGCTGGCGAGACACGTATGCCCGGGTAATCGGAATGATCGTCCAGCTCTGGACCGCCGCCGCACCTCGGCTGGACCTCGTGGAGCCGGACCACGTCGATGTGATTCAGGCCGCCAAGCAAGGGCCGTCCCAGCAGGGCATGCTCATCACCGTCCCGCGCGAACAAGGCGCGCGGGTCAATCTGGCCCTCTATCTCGACCAGGCCGTCCTCCGCTACTCGACGCGAAGCGGCGAGCAAGGTCCGGTAACCGGCTGGGGCGAGAAACCTTCCGGGGCGCGGTTCGATCTCGGTTTCGTTGCCGTTCAAGGTGCCAACAAGATTGCCATCCTCACCGACGGCCCCTGGCTGGGCGACCCCGGCTACGTCAGCGGCACCTTCCGACTCAAGTTGCCCAAGACCGACGGGAAGCTCGGCTTCCGCAGTCTCTACGGCATGCACGGGAAGGAGACCAAGTCGGACGGGGTCACGTTCCGCGTGATCGTCACGGATGCCGGGGGGCAGGAGCACGAGCTTTTTGAGACGCACACCAACAGCCGCGAGTTGAAGTCGGCAACGGTAGACCTCTCGCAGTTTGCCGGTCAGGAGGTCGAACTGGCGCTCATCTCCGACGCAGGCCCCAACGACAACCCCGGCTGGGACTGGGGTGCGTGGGTAGAACCACTTGTTGTGACGGACCCGAAGCTGTAGCCCTACAGGTTTGGTAGAAGCAGGACACTACGCAGACAGTGCCTGATTACTCTGACGGTTGGGTTGTAAGGGGCGGCCGAAGAATAACTTCCGTATTCATCACGCTCCGCGTGATGAGCGTAAGGGCAGCGGTCTCCTCG
>CAZDHR010000106.1:0-18077 GCA_964505295.1 uncultured Planctomycetaceae bacterium | reverse complement strand
CCTATCAGTCTAACCCTTTTCCCGAAACCGGAAAGTTATTTGTCGGCCGCCCCTTGAAGTCACGGAAGATTCGACGATTTCCCAATTCTAGGCAACCCCAATTCCTAAGCCTGACAGAGCACTAGCTGTGACAAAGGATGCAAAATGCACAAGCGCTCGGGTTAGTGTCACAACCCAAGGCTAACGCGGAATACGTCAAGAACCGTTTGGTGCTAGCGGTTGAGAGGATACGGAAATAGTTGTTGACGATGCTCACGCCGCTGACGAACACCTCTTCGCACCGGCGGAAATGGAGCGTCCACAAGCCGCTGTAGCGGAACTTGAGGTTGCGGACCGACACGTGCTTGCAGCGCTGGAAGAACAGCGTGCCGATCTGAAACGGCGGCATGGTGTCTTGGGCGCCGGCCCGGCGCAACAGGTCGCCCTGGCCCACTCCGTGGATGAGACCGTCGCCTTCCAATGCGATCTGCTCCTGATCTTCCGCCACCAACAGGTAATAGATGACCTTCACGGTGCTGCCCACGTGGTCGCTTCGCACGTAGTCGCTCTCCCGCGGACTCGCCCACAAGGTGGCGCCGTTTTCCAACCGGAGCGTCACGCGACTGCCGAGGCGAATCATCCCGGTGAGGTAGTCTCCCGGCGGAAAACAGACCGTGCCGCCCCCCTGGCCGTGGCACGCGTCGATGGCCGCCTGGATCGACTTGGCGTCGTTGGTGCTCTTGTCGCCCCGCGCTCCGAAATCGCGGACGCTGAGCGTCGCGGCCGGAACGCTCGGTTGGAGGACTACTGACAATACTATGACACGGGAAACCAAAGTTCTCGCACCCACGACTTTTCTCCTGCACTCCAGCGAGTCTGCTACGGCGCGGGGGTGGGACTTGCGGAGGGCTTCGTCTCGCCGGTCTTGCGGAACACGAGCAGGAACCGGTCGGCCGTCGGGCGGGGCGCTTCGCGCACGAGAGCGAACCCGGCCCGGCTCATTTCCTCCCGGACGGTTTCCGGCGCGATCATTCGGCGGTGGCTGGCCTCGCGGTGCGGAATGGCGCGGGGGGCCGCCCGATCCAACACGTACACGCAACCGGACTCGGTGAGCCGCTCTCGCAGTTGCCCGACGAGCGCCGGGCCGTGAAACAGCAGGTGGTAGGTGTCGAGGAAGAAGACCGCGTCGATCGGCTCCGGGCCCAGGTGGGGGTCGCCCTTCTCCGTCAACACCGAAGGCAGCGTCACGTCGGGCGGCAGCGGCGGCCGCTCGTCTTTCTGCGTTGCCCACTCTTCCAGCACGACGTCGACGGCCGTGCAGGGCATGGCCTTCAGCAGCGGGCCGACCAGCTTGCGGCCTTCCCCCAAGGCGACAAACGCGACGCGCCGGTAGGCCCTGCCGGAAGCCGGCAGTAGTTGCTCCACCGTGCCGGGCGGGATTGGGGAAGGCGAGTCCGGATCACGGTCCGGCGCTTCCAGGCCGGCCGGTCGACGAAACACCAGCACGAACGTGTTTTTGGCGTGCCAGAGTTGATCGGCGTACTCGACGAACACGAAGCCCTGCTCGCGGGCCTCCCGCACGACCGTCGTCTCGGCGATCCAATAGTGCTTCTTGGCTCGCTCCTCGCGTGGGACCCAATCGACCAGCGTGCCCAATCGCTGGTCGACGATCACCAGGTGGCCGCCCGGCTTCAGGGCCCTCCAGATCCCCTGGAGCATCTCCCGCGGCTTGGAGACGTGATGGTAGACGTAGTGCATAAAGGCCATGTCGACCGTCCCGGGCGGCAGCGACGGGTCGTCGACTTCCCCCAGAACGGCCTTGACTTGCGGCAGCTCGCGCTCGCTCGCTTGCTTCTCGATCGCCTTGGTCTTGCCTTCGTCGATCTCCTCGGCAAACACGCAGCCGCTTTCGCCCACGACGTCGGCGAAGGTCCACGTGTCGCGGCCTCTGCCGGCCCCGATATCGGCGATCACGGAGCCCGGCCCCACGTCCAGGTGTTCGGCGATCGTTCGCAGTGACTTGGCGCGCTGCTCGGTCTTCTGCTTGGCGCGAGTCTTGGGCTTCGCGGCCGACGCGCCGGGCGCCTGGCCCACGGCCGACGGCAAAGCGGGGGCGACGGTCAAAAGACCTGCCAGAAGTAGCCCTGAAAACCTCTGAATCATGGGTGCAAACCTTTCCTATGGAGTCGGCGGGTAACCGTTCGCGGCGTTCGATGAAAGTAGCAGCCCACACGCCGTGTGCCGTCAGCGGATGTTACGTTCAGGTCAGACCAACGACGCGTGCAGGCGACTCTGCGGCGTACTGCTCGCCAGGCGAACGCCACACGGCGTGTGCCTGCTGCTTCGCGGCCACGCCGGTGGCCACCAGCAGGGCGGCAAAGAGACTGCGGGCTTTCATGGTAGGCTCCTTCTTCATGGGTCGTACCCGGTAGCCGGGGTCCCGTGTCAATCCCGGTAGTCAGGCGGACGCGTCTTTTGCAGCGAGAAGGTCATCCCTACCAATACTCCCCTCGGCGCGGCGTGTCAAGCATTTCAAAGGGTGCGTGCCGGTGGTATGATTTCGAGCGCGCGGGTTAGTGCGGCGCCGCCCGACGCGGGCCCTGGCGTGTGCCGACGAAAGCATAGGCCATCGAAAGCATACCAAAGGAGGACGGGAAAATGTCGCAGAACTTCAGTCGCCGCGGTTTCTTGAAGGGAACGATGGGTGGGCCGGCGGCGCTTGTCCTGGGCTTGAGCCTGGAGGAGCAGATCCTGCTGGCACAGGAGAAAACCACTGCGGGGGGACCGAGCGAGTCGCCGGGAGAAAAGCCGAGCGAGTCGGCGAGAGAGAAGACGTCGGCGCACATGCCGATGGGCAAGATCGGCAACGTGAGCATCAGCCGGTTGATTTGCGGCGGCAACCTGGTCGCCGGCTACGCCCACGCCAAAGACGGAAATCACCGCCTGACGTACGTTAGCCGGCTGATGCTCAGCTACTTCACCGACGCCAAGATCCTCGAAACGCTCGAGCTTGCCGAGCGGGCCGGCGTCAACACGATCGTGTTGAATAACCTCCCTCGCGATTTCCGGCCGATTCACCTCCTCAACCGGTATTCGGAACGCGGCGGAAGGATCCAGTGGATCGCGCAGTGCAACCCGGAGGAAGACGACGTCCAGAGCAACGTCAAGGTGGCCATCGATCACGGGGCCGTCGGCGCTTTTTCGCAAGGAGGGTTCGGAGACCGGTGGTCGCAGGATCAGCGCGTCGAGCTACTGGGGAAGTTCGTCGATTTCGTCCGGCAGAACGGCTTGATCGCGGGCATCGGCGGACACAAAACCGACACGCTCCGGGGCGTGCAAGCGTCGGGCATTGACCCCGATTTCTACTTCAAGACGCTCAACAACGTGGGCTATGCCTCGGAGACCCCGGATGAGACGATCGCCGTGATGGAGAAGACCGAGCGACCGTGGATCGCCTACAAGGTGCTGGGCGCCGGCAGGGCTCATCCGGCTCAGGGCTTCAAGTACGCCCTCCAGAACGGCGCCGATTTCCTCTGCGTGGGGATGTTCGATTTCCAGATCGAGGAGGACGTGGCCATCGTCCAAGGGGCGGTAGCCGCCGCCGAGAAGAGGCGCCGTCGGTGGATGGCCTGACGCGGGTGCCGCCGGTGCTGAGGGGGCGGCTTCGTCCGCGCCCGGCGTCCTGATCGAGTCGCGACCGATGACGGAGACACGAGAACCTGGGTAAACCAGAAAGCTTCGGGTGAATAGGGTGGGCCATTCCCGGCCTGCCCGAGCCCAATTTGGCCCCAAGTCGCCGGCTTCGCGTCCCCTTGGCGAGTTCTCGCCAGGAATTGCCGTTGCCCCAGAGGCCCACCTGCGGTAAACGTTGGCGCTGCCGAGGTCCCTGCGGCGGGCCCCGTTTTGAGTGCCGGGCAGTTTTCCCCGACCCGATGGGCAGGCAAGGTCTCGCGGGCAACCGTCGCACAAGGATCGAGCGATTGCGATCGGTTTGAGCGGAGACCCCCCGGTGAACATCCTGCAAATCTGCTCCGGCACGCGCCTTAACGGCGCGGCCTACTCCACGCTCCTCTTGACTCGCGAACTGGCCAAGCGGGGCCACCGGGTCTCGATGGTCTGTCTGCCCGATTCCTGGATAGGCGGGCAACTGGGCGCCGACCCCGTCGAGGTGATCGAGTCCGACCTGCACCGGTGGCCCCCCGACGAGCTCCGTCGCATCGCGGCGGCCGCCCGACGCCGCCGCATCGACGTGGTCCACACGCACATGAGCCGGGCGCACCTGTTCGGGGTGCTGCTGCGGGTGTTTTTCGGGATTCCGTGCGTGGCCACGGCCCACTGCCGCAAGTGCCAGCCGCACTGGATGCTCAACGACTACGTGATCGCCGTCTCTGAATCCACGCGCCGGTTCCACGTCCGGTTCAACCTCGTCCGCCCCCGCCGGATCGAGACGGTCTACAACTTCGTCGATCCCCGCTGGAAGGGCGACGTGTCCGAGCACGACCAGGCCCGAATCCGGGCCGAGCTCGGCGCCGGCGAGTCGTCCGCGCTGGTGGCGACCGTCGGGCAGCTCACCAAAAGGAAAGGGCAGGTGTATTTGATTCAGGCACTGCCGCGGATCCTCCGAGCCTTCCCGGACACGAAGCTCGTTCTCATCGGCGGGACGACCCGAAACCGCAGGTACCCGGCCCACCTCGAAGCCGTGGCGCGCGAGCTGGGCGTGGCCGACCACGTCGTTTGGACCGGCGTGCGTCGCGACGTGGAGGAGCTGCTGGCCACGGTCGATCTTCTCGCCCACGCCGCGCTGGAGGAACCGCTCAGCCGCGTGCTTCTCGAGGCGATGACCGCGGGGCTGCCCATCGTCGCCACCGACGTGACCGGCACCCGGGAGTGCATCACGCACGGCAAGACCGGCGTGCTCGTTCCTCCCGAGGACCCCGACGCCCTGGCCGAGGCCATCGTCGCCCTGCTTCGCGACCCGGCCCTGCGCGACCAGCTTGGCCGGGCCGCGCAACGGCAAGTCCACCGGGACTTCTCGCCCGAGGCCACCACGTCGCGCACCGAAGCCGTCTTCGAGCAGGTCGTGGCGCGCCGAAAGGCCGCCTGAGCCTCCCGCTCCGGCTCGCCGTGGGCCCCCTGCCGCAACGCGGCTCGCCTTCTTGTGACCGGCCACCGCCCCGCGTAGAATGGTGGCGGAAGCAGCTCGAGCCAACGGAGGAACGCATCATGAATCGAGATACCGCCGCGCGCGGCACGTCCCGGGGGGCGCTCTCGAGCGGGCCGATCGGCCGACGTGCCCGGCTTCTGGTCCTGCTCTCGTCGCTTGTGCTGGGGCTTTCTGCCGCGTATGATTCGCTTGCCGCGGAGAGCCCCGCGCCGATCGCCTTGTGCCCCGACAATCCGCACTACTTCCTCTGGCGTGGCAAGCCGACGATCCTCGTCACCTCGGGCGAGCACTACGGGGCCCTGTTGAACCTCGATTTCGACTACGCCCGCTACCTCGACGAGCTGCACGCGAAAGGGCTCAACCACACGCGGACTTTCTCGGGCGTCTATCACGAGATCGAGTCGTCGTTCAAGATCACCGACAACCCGCTCGCCCCCCGCCCGGATCGGTACATCGGCCCCTGGGCCCGCAGCGACCGCCCCGGCTGCGGTGACGGCGGCAACAAGTTTGACCTCGCCCGATGGAACCCGGCTTACTTCGAGCGGCTCCGGGCGTTCATGACGCACGCCCAGAAGCGGGGCGTGGTGGTCGAGATGAACTTGTTCTGCACGTTCTACAACGACGACCTGTGGAACGTCTGCCCGCTCAAGGCCGCCAACAACGTCCAGGGCGTCGGCCGCTGCCCTCGCCAGGAGGCGTGTACGCTCAAGCATCCCGAGCTGGTCGACGTGCAGCTCGGGTTCGTGCGCAAGATCTGCGGCGAGCTGCGCGACTTCGACAATTTGTACTACGAGGTGTGCAACGAGCCGTATTTCCACGGCGTGTCGATGGCCTGGCAGCACAAGATCGTCGATACGATCGTCGAGGCGGAGCGCGACTTCCCGCACAAGCACCTGATCTCGATGAACATCGCCAACGGCCGGGCGAAGATCGAAGAGCCCCACCGGGGCGTCTCCATCTTTAACTTCCACTACTGCATCCCGCCCGACGTGGTCGCCATGAACTACGGCCTGGGGAAGGTCATCGGCGAGAACGAGACGGGCTTCCGCGGGCGCGACGACCTCCTCTACCGCACGGAGGGCTGGGATTTCCTCCTCGCGGGGGGCGCCCTGTACAACAACCTCGACTACTCGTTCACCCCCAAGCACCCGGTGGGCACGTTCCGCCAGTACCAGTCGCCCGGCGGCGGAAGCCCCGAGCTCCGCGACCAGCTCGGCATCCTCAAAGGCTTCCTCGAAGGGCTCGACTTCGTGCGCATGCGGCCCGACGATTCGGTGATCCGCCGCGTTTCGTCCGACCTATCGGCCCGCGCGCTCGTCGAGCGGGGCAAGGCCTATGCCGTCTACCTGCACGTCCCCCTGCCGCGCAAACCCAAAGACCTCGGCAAGCACCGTCGCCGGAACATCGAACTGACCCTCACGCTCGACCTCCCGCCCGGCAAGTACACGGCCGAGTGGGTCAACCCGAAAACCGGCCACGTCGACAAGACCGAGCCCCTCGACCACCCCGGCGGGCCCCGCAAGCTGGCCTCGCCCAAGTTCTCCGACGACGTTGCGTTGCGGGTAGTGGCGGCGGGACGCTAGCGCACTCCGCAGGCCCCTTCACCGTCGTTCCCAGGCTCCGCCTGGGAACGCCCTAACGCGAGGCTCCGCCTCGCAGATGGGTGAGGATGGTGCGTTTCACGCACCCTACGAGTCTACCTCGACCGGCGTGCCCGGCTCGGAAAGCACGTGACGCTCGGGGATTCTCGTGCGTTTGGCGCCGTTCGAGGATTGCAGCCCGTCAACCCACGCCGAGCACTTTCGCCAGCCACGGCACGGCGACGTTGCCCTTGAACGAGTGCATGGGGGCATCGACGTTGGCGTAGCGGAAGTAGTCCTCTTGGCTGAGCCCTTCGGGCATCGGCTCGTCGTCGAACGGGCGCTTGTCCGGCGTGGCGTACTTGGGATAGTAGGCGACCTCGATCCGGTCGGCCGCGCCCACGAGCTTGTAGGCGTCGCGGATTCGGTCGATGTCTTCGGTGCGCCCGCCCTCGGTGATCAGGAAGGGTCGGGGGGCGAGCGACGCTTCGAGGTCGCAGTAGTCGAACCAGGGGAGCATGCCGGGCACGTACTGGTGCGTGGCGATCCGATCGAGGTTCATCACCACCGCACGCTCGCGCCAGTTGGAGACGAAGTCGTTCCAGACGACCGCCTTCAGCGTCGGGTCCAACACGCCCAGGATGAGCGCCGGCTTGGCCCCCAGCGAGTGGCCGCTGGCGGCGATCCGCTCGGTATCGACGTAGGGCTGCTGCTTGAGCCACTGGAGGACGTGTAGCTTCTGGAAGACGGAGATGCCTTCGTAGGGTCGACCCGCCCAAATGCCGTGTACGCACAGCTCGAAGCGACCGCGGCGGAGCGAGTCCTCCGTCTCGCACGTGCCCGGGTTGTCGACGGCCACCGTGACGATCCCCCGGCGCGTGTACTCCCAGGCCATGCGATTTCGGGCCGCGTGCCGGTGGGTCGACGGCTTGCCGTTGAGCTCCAGCTCGCCGGCCAGCGACTCCTTGCTGGAGCTGGAGCCGGGGAAGCAAACGGCCGCGGGGGCCGGCGATTGGGCGCTGGCACCGTCGGGGACCAACACCAGGTAGGGCACCACGCTGTACGGCTCCGGGTACGCCTCCCACTTCTCGAGCCGGTAGCCGTCGCGGGGCTCCGTCCAGAGCTTCTTCGGCGGTGGCTGCGGCTCGCTCACCTCGGGAAAACACATCAGCTCCAGGGTCTTCTCCCGAACCGCCTCACGCCAAGGCGCGAAGTCCTCCGGCTTCATCTTCGGATCGAAGGCCAGCTTGGGCCGCATGTGCTTCAGGTGGGCATGAATGAAGCCCGTCGAGCTGACGAATCGCCCGTCCTCTCGATCGGAGGAGAAGACCTGTCTCGGCTCGGTTTTGCCCTCGGGCGGCGAGGGCCCGCTTTCCGCGGCGGCCGCGGGCTGCGACGGCGCGCTTGCTCCCGCGGCCAACAGCCCGGCCACGCACGCAGCGCCCGAGGTCTTCAGAAAACGGCGCCGTGACGGCGCTTCGGTAGCTCGATGATTCATGTCGGCCATGTTCGTCCCTCCAGGGTTGATGGTCTGAGGCTTCCTGCTGTTTTTGAACGGTTACGGAGAATCACCCGAGCGGGGCCGCTCAATCGTGTAGTCGGCGTCCGTCGGCGGGACGCTGAACCTGAGCACGACGCCGTCGGACGTGGGTACTCTCCGCGCGTCGATTGCCTTTGCATTGGAATCCGTGACTGCCACGTGTTCCGGTGCCCATGATTCCGGGATCTTCACGTCGATGGTCAGCGCCTGATCGTAGAGTGCGGGATCGGTGGAGCAGCGGAGTGCGAGTGCGGCCCGGCGTGGAGTGGTGCTTTTCAACGCCAGGCTCGCTCCACGGCGCTCGGCGTGATACTTGTAGATATCGGCCATGCCGGCAATCCACAGGTCGGACTGATGCTCTTTGGCGACGTCCAAGGCGGCCCGGAAGTTGGCCTCGCTGCTGCCGTGCCCCTCGCCGACGTCGTGAAAATGGATCCTGCACCAGCCGGCCCGCTCGATGTGCCGCTCCAGATGCCGGCGAAACGCCTCCACGCGGTTGCCGTACACGTCGTCCATGCCCAGGGAGCCCGACGACGCGTCGAACAGGTCGTACTTGTCGAGGTAGTAGCGGAGCGTCTTGGTCGTTTCCCAATGCGTGCCGCCGCCGAGGTTGAGGGCGAGCAGCCGGCTCTTGCCGGGGAAGAGGTCCCAGATGGCCTGGGACGCCTCGCCGATCTCGCGCTGCATCGCTTCGTCGCCGATCGCGCCCCGATGATGCGCGGTGTGGTTGGCGAACTCCTGATCGCCGCGCCGCGCGCAGGCTTCCCATTCGGCCCGGTGATCGTCAAAAGCCGACCGGCGACGAGGGTTCAGTGGATCGGGGCCGCCCGGATTGACCATGAACGTCCCCTTGAAACCGTACTGGCGCAAGAGAGGAATCGCCACGGCCAGGTGGGTCGGGTGCGAGTCGTCGAATCGGATGCTCAGCGCCGCGGGGCGACCGTCGTGCCACGTGGCGATCGTCGCGCTCAGGCC
This sequence comes from uncultured Planctomycetaceae bacterium, assembly GCA_964505295.1. Lineage (GTDB taxonomy): Bacteria > Planctomycetota > Planctomycetia > Pirellulales > Thermoguttaceae > DATKZH01. The sequence continues at coordinate 8,839 of CAZDHR010000106.1, read as the reverse complement.
CGTCGTCGGGTCGGTGGCGTGACGTTCTTCTTCGGACGGCAGCCGCGCCCGGCCCCCCGGCGGATCAACGGCGTGGACCACGTACGTGCCGCGCACGGCGGGAACCGAAATCGAGAGCTTGTGCCACTCGATGCCGGGGCGACGCACCGGCATCGCTCGCCCGCCGGAATCGAGCACTTCGACGTCGGCAGCCGGCCACGTATTGCGCCCGCTGCTCGGCAGCTCCACCTCAAGGGTCAACGGCTCTCGTTCGCCGCGCGGATCGACGTCGATTTTCAGCGCGTGCTTTTCGATCGCCTCGGCAAAGAACGCGGCACTTCCGTCGTGGTCGACGAACCGGATCTTCACGCCGGCCAATTCAGCCGTCGGAGCCGCTTTGCCGTCGACGACCATCCCTGGAGTGTGCAGCAAGACGAAAGCCAACGAACAGCGCGTGAGAAAGGGAGAGCCCATGGTCTTCTCCTTGGCTCGCTGCGGCGTGTCAACGGAGCAGATCGCCATGGTACCACGCCGTCGCTTCGACGGCTACGAATTGAGGGGACGTGGGCGGGAAGATGGCTTTCCGCGAGAATCGTCGCCGGTTCACATCAGCCGAGCGCCCCGGCCGATACGCAAACCGGCGATCCGCCGCTCCTCAACCGCCTCGTGCGCCCGGGGAGGCGCAACGGTCACAAATCCTCCTCCGTCAAGCCGGCTTCCTTGAGCAATCGGCGGAGAGTCCCCAGCCTCAGCTCCCTGTTTCCGTGAACCGGCACAGTCAGAATCGCGGGATTGCCTGATTGGGCGTAGATGGGGTGACTTCCGCGAACACGCTTGAGTTCCCACCCGTGCTTTTCCAGGACTTTGCACAATCGCTTTCCGGACATCGACTTCACAGTTCAATCTCCGCGACCTGAGCTTGTGCGTCGGTCTGGGCGCGCTCGGCAGCAACCTCCATCCAACCTTGGGCCGCCTCCCGGACATTGGCGAGCGTTTCTTCAAACGTCCCGCCCTCGGAAACGCAACCCGGCAAGGCCGGCACCTCGGCCCAGTAGCCGCCTTCTTCCGCAGGATGGATGAGCACTCTGAGTTTCATTGCTTTCGGCCCGGTGGATTGGATGACCTTGCTTGTTGGCCCAATACGTTGAGAGAAAGGAAAAACTGGGGCAGGCATGTTCCTTTCGTATTCTCACCCGTTTTCCAGCGCTGGTCAAGCCGCGACAGGTGGATTCCACGACGCTCGCTCTGTCGTTCCCAGGGCGCTTGGCACGCCTCTTCCAGAAGGAATGCCAGAGAGCCCGCAGACGGCCCCCGTCCACCTTTGCGTTCACCTCATCTATCCATAGTCCTTCCGCTTATCTACCGTCCTTCCGCTCGCCGCCGACCTGCTTCCAGTTGCTCCTTGATCCGGTCCACGTCGAACACGCATCCGCCCCAGGGGCCGCCGCCGAGCTGCTGAAGGGCGGCCCAGAGGCGGGTGTCGTCGGGCAGGTTTGGGTCGGGGGAGAGATCGGGATGGGCGCTTCGCGAGGCGAGCAGTCGGGTGCCCTCGTCGGGGCCGAACTCGCGGTCGGAGTCGCCGACCAGGTCGACCGTGCCCTCCAGCTTGTCGCGGTCGATCCGGATGCGGACCCGGTCGCCGTCGCGGAGCTTCGAGAGGGGTCCGCCGGCCAGGGCCTCGGGCGCGACCAGACCAATGCACGCCCCGGTGCTCACGCCGGAGAACCGGGCGTCGGTCACCACGGCGACCTCGTGCCCCCAGGAGAGGTGCTTCAAAGCAGCCGTGATCTGGTAGATTTCCTCCATGCCCGAGCCCATCGGGCCGCGGCCCATCAACACCAGCACATCGCCCGGCTGCATCGGCCGATCGCTTGTCCCTTTGATGGCGGCGATGGCGTCGGTCTCGCGCACGAACACCCGGGCTGGGCCGGTGCGGCGATAGACTCCGTCGGCATCGAGCACCCGGGCGTCGATGGCCGTGCTCTTGATGGCCGAGCCTTCCGGCGCGAGGTTGCCACGGGGGAAGCAGACCGTGCTGGTCACGCCCAGCTCGGCCGCCCGGTCGGGCGTGAGGATCACGTCGTCCGGATCGACGCCGTCGCACTCCACCAGCCGCTTGCGCAGGGCCGCGCGACGCGGCGACGTCTCCCACCACTGGAGCAGCTCGCCCAGCGGACGCCCGGTGATCGTCAGCGCATCGAGCTCCAGAAGCCCGAGCCCGCGGAGCCGCAGCATCACCTCGGGCACGCCGCCGGCCATGAACACGCGGACCGTGGGGTGATTGACCGGCCCGTTGGGCAACACGTCGACCAGGCGCGGCACGCGGCGGTTCACTGCGGTCCAGTCGTCGATCGTGGGCCGCTTCAGGCCGGCCGAGAAGGCGATGGCCGGCAGATGCACGAGCAAGTTGGTCGAGCCCCCGAACGCGGCGAACACGGCCATGGCGTTGCGGACCGACGCGTCGGACAGGACATCGCGGGTGTTGATGCCCCGGGCGTCGAGGGCCAGGAGCGCTTTGGCGGTGCGTCGGGCCATGTCGAGCCAGATGGGCTGCCCGGAGGGGGCCAGGGCGGCGTGGGGCAGCGTGAGCCCCAGGGCTTCGGCCACCACCTGCGACGTGGCCGCCGTGCCCAAGAAATGACACCCTCCGCCCGGCGATGCGCACACACGACACCCCAGCACTGAGGCCTCTTCCAGCGTCAGCTCGCCCCGGGCGAACCGGGCGCCGATCGACTGGATCTTGCCGGTGTCTTCGCCTTCGGTCGGCGGCAACGTGACGCCGCCGGGGACCAAGGCGGTGGGCAAATCGGGGAAGCTCGCCAGGGCCATCATCATCGCCGGCAAGGCCTTGTCGCAGGTGGCCACGCCCAACAAGCCCCGGGCGGTGGGGATCGAGCGTGCCAAGCGGCGGAAGATCGACGCCGCGTCGTTGCGATAAGGGAGGCTGTCGAACATGCCGGGCGTGCCCTGGGTGCGGCCGTCGCACGGGTCGGTGCAATGGCCGGCGTAGGGCACGCCGCGCGCCCGCTTGATCTCGTCGGCCGCCGCGGCGACCGCCAGGCCCAGCTCGAAGTGGCCTGTATGATACCCAAGGGCGATCGGCGTGCCGTCCTCCGCCCGGAGGCCGCCGAGGTGGCTGAGGATCACGTACTGTGGCCCGGCCAAGGCGGCCGGCTCCCAGCCCATGCCGGCGTCCTCGGTCATGCCGAAGTGGTCGCCGCTGGGGCGGTGGCGGAGCATGTCGGCCGTCAAGGGCAGCTTGCCTTGGGGCCCGGGCCCGTGCGTGGTCACGTGGTAGAGCGACGCATCGTCGGCGTCGAGGACCTCTTCCAGCGGGAAAGTCGCCACCGAAGCGCCTCCGTGTCGGTTTCAGCTTAACTCGTTTCTTGGGGCTCGGGATGCCCACACTGAGCCCCCATCCTACCCGGCCGGCGACCCGCTGCCCACTTATCCGGCCGGGGGGCGGGACGGCGTGTCTCACTGGTCCGGATCGTCGGAATGGGACGGAGCCCGTTTCCTACCGTTGTGCACGCAGACGTGTTGCTGCACGCGTGCAGGCGGTGCCGGACGATCTCGCATGCCGCCGTTGCGAGAATCGCCGTATAATTGGAGAGCCTCGTCACGAGGTAAGCCCCGTCACGAGGTTGGAACTCCACTCACGGAGCGTCGGATGCCCGAGGCCCCCCTGCCCGACGACAACTCGCTTGCGGCCGAGAAGGTCCGCTCGTTTCCGCATGCGCCGGGCGTGTACCTGATGAAGGACGCCGCCGGCCGCGTGATCTACGTGGGCAAGGCGAAGGACCTCCGCAATCGGGCCGGCAGCTACTTCCTCAAGGCGGCCGCCGAAGACCCGCGAACCGCCCGACTGGTGCGGGAAATCCGCGACGTCGACTACCTGGAGGCTGAAAGCGAGGTCGACGCCCTCTTGGTCGAGGCCCGGCTCATCAAAGACATCCAGCCCAAGTACAACCAGGACCTCAAAGACGGCAAGACCTTCCCGTACCTCGAAATCCACACCCGCGACGACTTCCCTCGCGTCGCGTTCACCCGGGAGCCGAGAGACCGGGGCACCAGACTGTATGGGCCGTTCGCCAGCGCCAGCGGGCTGCGCGGGGCGATCCAGGTGTTGCAGAAGATCTTTCGATTCCGCACCTGCACGCTCGATATCCGCGAGGACGACGAGCGCTGGCGGTGGTTCCGGCCCTGCCTTCTCGCCTCGATCCAGCAGTGCACGGCGCCCTGCAATCTGCGGATCTCCAAGGAAGCGTATCGCAAAGACATCCGCCGGCTCCAGAAGTTTCTGGAGGGGAACAAGAAGTCGCTCCTGGCGGAAATGCGACGCGAAATGGAAGCCGCGGCCACCGACCTCCGCTACGAAGAGGCCGCCCGGCTCCGCGACGAAATCCGCCTGCTCGAAACCCTCGACCAGCGCGGCGAGCTCGACACGCACGTCCAGCCCGAGGTGTTCCACGTCGATCCCAAGAAAGGCCTCGTCGGGCTCCAGAAGGTGCTCCGCCTGCCCAAGAAGCCGCGCTCGATCGAAGGGGTCGACATCGCCCACCTGGCCGGCACCGAGACCGTGGCCAGCCTGGTGCAGTTCATCGACGGGCTGCCGTTCAAGCCGGGTTACAAGCGGTACCGCATCCGGTCGGTCGCGGGGCCGGACGACGTGGCCAGCATCCGCGAGGTCGTTGCCCGACGCTTCAAGCGACTCAGCGACGAGGGCGAGGTTTTCCCCGACCTGTTGCTGATCGACGGCGGCCGCGGCCAGTTGGGCGCCGCGCTGGCCGCGTTCTCCTCCCTGGAGATCGACCCGCCGCTGGTCCTCTCGCTGGCCAAGCGAGACGAAGAGATCTTCGCCATGGACCGCGACGAGCCGCTGCGCCTGAGCCGCCACTCCTACGCGCTGCGTCTGCTCCAATACGTCCGCGACGAGGCCCACCGCTTCGCCCAACACTACCACCACATCTTGCGGCGGAAGTCGACGTTGGGGGAGTGAGCCGGACGTGATGGCGTCCGTGCCGGCCCATGCCAGGGCGAATCGTCTGACACCTCACGAAGGGAAAGCAGAGCGAAGTAACACGTTCGAGAGTCTTCCTTCGTGAGGAAGGAGACTTCTTCGTGGCCCGCCGGAAGGAGAAAAGCGCCCGAGCCCCTGCTTCTCGTTCTATGCTCGTTGCGCCACTGCGTCGGGCTGCATTTCCACCCGCTCGACGTCAAAGGCCGCGGATCGTACGTCGGCGATTGCGGAACGGATGGCTTCTTCCAGCGACGGTGCCTCCCGGTGGAAGTGAATCTGCGGCACACCTGCGATGGTAGAGATCGTGCCATCATTCACGATGCTGTAGATCGCGTCCGCTTCCTCCTCGTTCGGATCAGCCGTCAAGATGAGCGTGAACTGGTGGTCTTTCATGCCTGTGCCTCTCTGGTTCGGCCGCACGTGCTCAGCCGTCTGGAGTGACCTCCGAGTGCGGACAGCGGTCGACGTCGCGGCGGATATCGCGGGCATGCTGTTCGGGATTGCGAGGCGTGCACATGATCCGAATTCGGCAACCTTCGCGCGCGTGCTCCGGACACCACAGGATACCCCAGATGTGTGCCCGCGGGCCGGCCTTGGTGCATGTCCAGCCTTGACTCTCGGCGTATCGAATCGCTTCTCGAACGTGCTTGTCGGGATGATCGGCCACGAGCGGTTTCTCGCGAGCCCTTCTGGCAATTCACTCATTATAGCCGGTAGCGGGGTCCGCGGCGAAAAGCGCCCTAACCGGCTATTTGACAGAAACTTACGTCCGCTCGCTGCCCGGCGATTCCTCTTGTGACACCTGGCGTTGCCCGCTACAATGCGTGCCCCCATGCCCCTGGTGGGCGGGTGCTAGCTTGATCATATCGGCCCTCGACGCAGCCTTGGGCGCTCGGATTGCGCCACCAGCCTGACTTGGGATCTTCGACGAGACCGGGATTTGCCCATGTCCGCGGAACGGACGCCCCAGACGGAACGTTCGCTTCTGGCACGGCCCTTGGCGTGGATCACGCGCCTGGTGGTCCGCTTTCCGGTGCCGGTGCTGGTGGTGTCCGTAGCGGCAGCGGTCTTCTCGATGGCTTTGGCCGGAAGTCGGCTCGGGTTCCGCACCAGCCGGCTCGACTTGCTGGACCCCGACAGCAGCTACAACCGGCTCTGGATCGAATACATCAACGAGTTCGGCGACGCCGACGACGTAGTCGTGGTCGTCGAAGGCGAAAGCCGCCAGCAGGTCGTCCCCGTCCTGGAGGAAATCTCCGCGGCGCTGGCACGCGAGGACCGGCTATTCCAGGCGATCATGCACGAGGTGGATCTGTCACAGATCCGCGGCAAGGGGCTGCACTACCTCACCGAGCCGGAGCTTCTCGCCATCGACCGTTTTCTCGCGCGAGTCGAGCCGACCGTTCGGGGCGAGTGGACGCGGCTGAAGCTGGGCAACATGGCCCGGGGCATGGCGGCACGGCTCGCCCAAGCGCAGGCTGCGAACAATCCGCAACTCACCGCGGCCACGCACGCCGAAGTGACCCGATTCGCCGGAAGCCTGCTGGAAGCGCTCGGCCCGGCGAGCTGGTATCGGTCGCCGTGGCCGGAGATGCCTGGTTCGGTGGCCACGCTGAGCGAGCTGAGCTCGGAGTATCTGCTCACCTGCGGGGGGCGGATGGGGTTCGTCCTGCTGCAATTGGCCGAGGACCGGGGCGACAGCTTCGCCCGGGGCAGCAACTCGATCGACGCCCTGCGGAGCTTGATCGCTCAGTCCAAGGCGCGGCACCCGGAGACGAAGATCGGGCTGACGGGCCTGCCGGTGATGGAAAACGACGAAATGCGCTCCAGCCAGGTAGCGATGATGAAGGCGAGCCTGTTGTCGCTGTTTGGCGTGGCCTGCCTGTTCGTGGCCGGATTCGGCGGGCTGAGGCATCCGCTGATGACGGTGGCCGCGCTGCTGTTGGCGATTGGGTGGACGCTGGGCTACATCACGTTGGCCGTTGGGCACCTGAACATCCTGAGCATTTCTTTCGGCGTGATCCTGATCGGCCTGGGGATCGACTTCGGGGTCCACTACGTGGCCCGATACCTCCAGCTCCGCGGCACGGTGCACTCCAGCGACGAAGCCCTGGTCGAGACGGCCGCCGGCGTGGGGCCGGGAATCCTTACCGGCGCGGTCACCACGGCGATCGCGTTTTTCATGGCCGGGTTGACGGAGTTCACCGGCGTGGCCGAATTGGGGGTGATCGCCGGGGGCGGCGTGCTGTTGTGTTGCCTGGGGGCGATTCTCGTGCTGCCGGCGATGATCCACTTGTCCGATGCGAATCATGCGAACCGGGTGTTTCCCGCGCCGCTGGACGTCCACGGGTGGCTGAATCCGCTTTTCGCCAGGCCGCGGACGCTGCTGGTGGTCACGCTGGCCGGAACGGCGCTGGTGTCGCTGGGGATCGGCCGCTTGTACTACGACCACAACCTGCTCAACCTCCAGCCCGCCGGACTGGAAAGCGTCGAGCTGGAACGACGGCTGCTGACCGAGAGCGATCGGAGCGTCTGGTTCGCGCTCTCCATTGCCGACAGCCGTGAAGAATTGCTCCAGCGCAAGGAGCAGTTCCTGAAGCTTGCGTCGGTCGAGAGGGTGGAGGAGATTGCGTCGTTCTTCCCGGTCGACGACGGCACAAAGTGCCCGATCATCGAGCGGATCGAGCGCCGGCTGGCCGAGCTGCCCGAACGACCGCCGCTGATCCCCAGCGATCCGCCGGAGGAGCTGGGCCAGCTCCTGGCGCAGGTGCAGGCGATGGTGACGGGAAGCTCCCAGGCACTCCGCATTCGACAACAACTGGAGCAGGTCCGCGCCGCGCTGAGGAGCATGCCCCTCTCCGAATGCTACCGGCGGCTCTCCGCGTATCAGCACCACATGGCGGGCGACCTGTTGAGCCGGCTGCACGTGCTGCGGAGCATGGCCGACCCGGAGCCGCCCCAACTGGCCGACTTGCCTCAGAGTCTCGTCCAGCGGTTCGTGGCCAAGGACGGCAAGAAGTTCCTCCTACAGATTTACAGCAAGGGCGACATCTGGGACATGCAGGCGATGGAGCGGTTCGTGGCCGACGTGCGGAGCGTCGATGCCCGGGCGACGGGGAACCCGCTTCAGACGTACGAGGCATCGCGGCAGATGAAGCGGAGCTACGTTCAGGCGGCCTGGTACGCCCTGGCCGCCATCCTGCTGGTGCTCTATCTCGACTTCCACACCATTCGCCACACCATCCTGGCCATGTTGCCCGTGGGGCTGGGGATGCTCCAACTGTTCGGCATCCTGGGCATTCTCGAAGTCGCCATCAACCCGGCCAACATGATCGTGCTGCCTCTGATCCTGGGGATCGGAATCGACGACGGGGTGCACGTGGTGCACGACTTCCGCCGCCGAAGCGGGACCTACCGGATGAGCCCTTCGACGGCCAGCGCCGTGTTGATCACTTCGCTTACCACCATGGTCGGCTTCGGGAGCCTGATGATCGCCAGTCATCAGGGGTTGCAGAGTCTGGGTCGGGTGTTGACCATCGGCGTGAGCTGCTGTCTGTTCACGTCGCTGGTGATGCTGCCGGCCTTGCTGGCTTGCGCGTCGCGGATGCGACCAGCGTCGGCAGCCCCCGAGCAAGAGCCCGACGCCTCCGAAGAGGAGCCCCCGCGCCCGCCCGGCTCGCCGAAGAAAATCCGTCGTGTCGATCCGGCCCATCATCCCGGCACGAGCGGACGGGTCGTGCCGTGGCCGCTTCGTGTGGCCCAGGCGGAGGAGGGCAAGAAAAGGTGACAGCCACCAAATTTGGGTAATCCGCGTATTCTGTCAGACGCCATCTTCTCCAC
>CAZDHR010000105.1:0-18183 GCA_964505295.1 uncultured Planctomycetaceae bacterium | reverse complement strand
CTCGTCTTCTACGACCGTCTGGCGGAGCAGGCCGGCAATGACTCCCCCGTCATGCTTCAATCGGCAATCGCCAGCCGGCGGGTCGGCGACATACGTCAGCGCCTCGGCCAACTGGACGAAGCGGAAGAAGAATACGCCAGGGCGATCGAGAAGCTTACGGCCTTGAGAGCACGTCCGAACGCGGACGCGGAGGTCTACGTCGAGCTGGCTCGCAGTTGCAACGAGATTGGCAACGTCCGGTCGGCGCGGTTCGAGCTGGGACCGGCCTATGAATCTCATCGAGAAGCGATCTCCATGCTCCAGGCGTTTGAGCCCACGGGCGAACTGCCGGCCGAGTATCGGTACGAGCTGGCCCGCACGCTCTACTTGCTGGCCAGCCGGCACACCGTCGAGCTCGGCGATCGGCGCGGGCGCGACCTCGCCGAGGACGCCGCGGACGGCGGACCGCGCCACGGCAGCCCCCGCGAATGTCGAGAGTCGGCCATTCGCCTCCTGGAGGAGTTGACCCGGGAAAACCCGAATATGCCCGACTACCGGTTCTTGCTGGCGCTTTGCCACCGGCCGTTGCGGTTCGGTCTCACTCCGGCCGGCAGCTCGATGAGTGCTCGGGGCAGGGAGCAGGCCATTCGCATTCTCGAGGATCTCAAGAAACGGTATCCCGAGGTCGCCGATTACCGCTACGAATTGACGGTAACCTACGCATGGGTCCACGTTGGCCTGTTGTCTTGGCAGGGACCGATCGTCGCCCCCTCGGACGCCGAACAGAGTCTGCTCAAGGCACTCGATGAGTCGCGATGGCTGGTCGGTCACAATCCTTCCATTCCTTTGTACGCCCGGTCTGAGACGCTGATTCTCGCCAAGCTCGGCACGGTCTGCTGGAAGACCCAGCGTTTCGCGGAGGCGGAGGACTATTTCCGGCAGGCGCTCGAAACGCAGAGTAGCCTCATCGCCAGGTTTCCCGACCTGCCCAGTCACAATCAGATCCTCCTCGAGTTCGTGCGCCTGCGACTGGCGCAGGTTGGCACGGAGCGCAACGTCAACTCGCAAGATATCGAAGCGGTGGGCAAGTCCCGCGAGTTGCTCGAGACGAGTGTTGAGAATCTCACCCAACTGACGGCCAGGCCGGAGCTGGCGGAGGATCGCCTCGCCTGGAGCTCGCTGGAAATCGCCTACGACGCGCTAAGCCGCGTCTTCGCCGAGACAGGCGAGAACGAGAAGGCGGAAGAGGCCAAGAGAAGCGGCGAGGCCCTACGGAGCAAGAGGCCCGAGGGACGCAGGTATCCCTGGCAGGAGTGAGAGGCTCACCCAACCGGCTCGCGCACGGAGCGGGGCGTTGAACAAGGCGAGAGGGTGACAGGGTGAAGCGATCTGCGAGACACCGGTCACCCCGTCACCCCCTCACCTTCTTCATCAGCCAAGCCATGTTTTGGGCCAGCCGACGGACCGTGTCGACCCCCTCCTGGTCGCCCAGCACTTCGCCCTTCTCCTTACCGAACGCAACGTTCCAATAGGTCGAGCCGGGCACGATCATCTCGCTGATCAGGAAGAAGTAGTTGAGCTGGGCAACCGTGAAGTTCTGGCCGGCGCGCCGGGCGACGACGATCGCGGCGCCCACCTTGCGGCGAAGGAGGTTGCCGTTCGCCCGGGCCACGTAGCCCACGCGGTCGAGCAGGGCCATGGTCTGCGGGGTCGCCGATCCGAAGTAGACCGGAGAGCCGACCAGGATGCCGTCGGCCTCGAGGAACCGCTCGACCATGCCCTCGAACGCGGGGTCTTCCTGCACACACCCGACCGTGTCCGACTTGACGCATCCGAGACACGCCGTGCACGGCTTGATCGGCCGGTCGGCCAACGAGAGGAACTCCGTCTCGATCCCTTCCCCGGCCAGCACGTCCAGGGCGAGTTTCACGAGCGTGTCGGTATTGCCCCCGGGACGAGGGCTGCCGGAAATCCCCAATACCTTCATGATGCGTCTCCTATCCGGGAAAATTCGTCGCTTGCCGGGTGAGGCCGTCCAAGGCGTCGGCGCCGGGGGAGCACCGACGGGGTGCTCGCGGGTCGGTCGTCGCCGTCCACCGCGCCGCTCAGCCCAGCCCGTGCCGCACCGCCCAGACCGCGGCTTGGGTGCGGTCGCCGACGCCGATCTTGCGGATGATGTGCTGGACGTGCTCCTTCACCGTCTCATAGCTGATGTCGAGCTGGTCGGCGATCCGGCGGTTGGTGAGCCCCTGAATGACGTGCTGGAGCACGACAAACTCGCGCTGCGTGAGCGGCGCGTCGAGGCTGGGCGTCGTCTGTTCGGAGGTGAGCACGCCGGTCACTCGCCGGACCTCTTCCCGGCTCCAGATCTGCCCGCCCGAGGCGACCCGGCGGATCGTCGCCACGAGTCGCTCGGGGCCAAAACCCTTCAGCAACAGCCCGCTGGCTCCCAGCCGATGGGCTTGGGCGAGGTGGACGGGGTGGCGGTCGCAGGCGGTCATCACCACGGGGAGATCGGGCCGGGCTTGCTTGATCCGGGCCAACGCGCCGAGGCCGTCTTCCCCCGGCATCTTGACGGCCAGAAGCACCACGTCCGGGGCCTTTTCAACCGTCAGCTCGACGGCCCGAGCGCCGTCACCCGCCTCGGCGACGACCTCGATCTCCGTCCCGGCAACAAACCACCGCACTCCGGCGATCGCCGCCGGATGGGGATCGCCGACAAGTAGTTTGATAGTCATCGGGGGCTCCAGCAGAATATCCGAAAGGGGGGCGGAATCATCGCACAATAGCAATCTACCCCCGAATGGTCAAGGAACCTCGAGTAGTCACCTTGGGCCACACGAGCCCCCTTTCGGGAGCACCACGAGGCTGGACCACGGCGTGTTCCTCTTCCAGGGGCGTCTGCGACGTGGGGGAGCTTCGCTACGGAATCAGCATCCCGGCGATCGAGGCCGTCATGAACGCGGCCAACGCGCCGCCGATCATGGCGCGGAAGCCGTACTTGGCGAAGTCGCGCCGCCGGTCCGGGGCCAGCCCGCTAATGCCGCCGATCGTCACGGCAATCGACCCCAGGTTGGCGAACCCGCACAGGGCGTAGGTGGCGATGGTGAACGAGCGGTCGGAAAGCTGGCCCTGGTAGTCGACCAACAGGCTCTTATAGGCGAGGAACTCGTTGAAGATCGTCTTCTCGCCGATGAGCTGGCCCACGGCCTGGGCATCGTTCCACTCCACGCCGATGATCCAGGCCAGCGGGGCGCAGAGCCAGCCGAGCATTCGCTCCAAGGTGAGCGGCTCGCCGGCGATCGGCGGAAGCGGCGAGAGAATCAGGTTGGCCAGGTGCACCAGCGCGATGAACGCGATCAGCATGGCCACGATGTTCAGCACGAGCTTCAAGCCCTCGGCCGCGCCGCGGCAGGCGGCATCGAGCAGGTTGGCGTCGGTCCGGGGCACGTCGATCTTGACCCGGCCTTTGGTGGGCGAATCCTCCAGCTCGGGCAGCATGATCTTGGCGACGACCAGGGAGGCCGGCGCCGAGATCAGCGACGCGATCGCCAGGTGGCCTGCCAGCAGGGCCGCCGTCTCTTTGTCGGGGGCCATGCTCACGTAGCCGACCATCGTCCCCCCGGCCACGGTGGCCATCCCGCCGGTCATCATCGCCATTAGCTCCGAACGGGTCATGGTCTGTAGGTAGGGACGGATGACCAACGGCGCTGTGGTCATCCCGACGAATACGTTGGCCGCCGCGCAGAGCGACTCCGCCCCGGAAACGTCCATCACCCAGACCATCACCCGGGCCATCACCTTGACGATCCACTGCAAAATACCCAGGTAGAAAAGCACAGCCGTCAGGGAGGAGAAGACAATCACGGCGGGCATGACGGTGAAGGCGAACGGCGTGCCGCCCCACTTCTCGCGGAACTCCGGGTCGAAGAAGAAGCCGCCGAACACGAACTCCGCGCCCCGGTCGGAACAGGCGATGAATCCGGTCATCACGGCCCCGACGAGATCGAAGAACGTCGTCTTCAGCGGCGTTCCCAGGAAAAGGGCGGCCAACGCGATCTGAAACGCCACCCCGCTCGCGATCAGCCGGAAGTTCATCCGCTTGCGGTTTTCCGACATCAGCCAGGCCAGCAGCAGCATCGTCACCAGCCCGAAGAAGCTCACCAGCCGCGCCATTTCCCCTCCTCGCTGCGTGGTTGTCCGAAAATCCGCACGCTCGACGTGCGGGGCTTGGCACGGTTCTGAGGATAATCAGCCGTGTGCCACTGCTTCGTAGAAGCAACGCCTTCGCTCGAAAGTGTTCCGCAGCACTGCTTCTGCGAAGCAGTGGCACACGGCAAGCCCCCCTGAATCGTGGAACACCATGGGGGCCGAACGCGAAGTACGCCCGGACGCTCATCGTAGCCGGGCGCAAGGCGTCCCGCAATGCTTCCAGGAGGCAAGAAGCGTCATGACGTGGGCTACGGCCACAGACAACGCCCGCCGACGGCCGTCGGCGGGCGTTACCCGAGTTGACGGACCATTGCAGAAGACGCGCGCACCGCGCAAAGACTTCGTGGGGCGAGACCTATCGGACGCGGTGGCCGAGCGGGATGACGTCGGTGCCGGCATCGGGAACGAGCTTGATGGGTACCGTCCAAACGACGCTCCCCACCTTGCACAGGCCCTCGGCGCCTTCGCGGCAGTAGTAGTAGGTGAGGCCGACCCGGAGCGCGTCGCGGCCCGACTCGGCGTCGACCGGCAGGACGATCTCGAACTCCGCGGTCGGCTCGTCCAGCCGGACCCGCGCGCCCAACAAGGAGCGGCGAACCACGCCCGAGTCCGCAGGCCCGCTCCCGCCCGATTCGACCTGATAGCTCATCGGGGCGAGGCGATTGATCTTGTAGCCGGAAGGCAGGTCCAAGCCGATTTGGAGCCGAATCTGCCCCTTCTCGGCCCGCACCGAAGCCGGCTCGACTTGCTCCTCGGCCGCTCCCGGGAAATCGAACGCGACTTTCGCGGCAGGCGGCTTGGGCGGCTGGAGCCCGGCAATGGCCAGCGTGGAAACGTTGTTGCCGTCACGGAGGTCGACCACGCGGATCTGGTGGTTGTTCGTATCGGCCACGAACAGCTTGCCCGCGGCGGCCGTGATCCCGGCCGGCTCGTCGAAGCGGGGTGGCTCGTCGCTCTGGCCCGGCTCGCCGGTGCCCGCGACGGTCTGCGTGTCGCCGGTTTTCGGATCGATCACCTTGATCTTGTTGTTGTACGTGTCGGCCACGTAGAGCCGGTCCTCGTGGTAGACGACGCCCAGCGGGTGCTGTAGCAGCACGCGATTGCGCGGCCCGTCCACGTCGCCGAACGTGAAGAGCCGCGCTTCGCGCAGCCGGGACGTGCCGACGACCGTCCTCACCTCGATCCTCGGTTTGAAGGGGACGGCCCGGATCGAGCTGCCCTCGCTATCGGCCACGTAGAGCCACGTGCCGTCCGACGCCAGCCCGCTCGGCTGGGCAAACGAGGAGTACCCCATCTCGTAGGGCTCCCTCGGCAGGAGTGGGCCGTCGACGATGTCTTCGCGGAGGTTCCCCGCGTACGGCCCGATGCCCGACCCGTCCAGGCGCATCCGCCAGATCTGGTGCCGGCCGGCCATCGCAATGTAGAGGTCGTCCTCGTGGATCCAGAGGGCCCAAGGGCTGGCCAACGCCGTCCTCCGGGGATCTCGCGTTCCGACAAACGGGCGATCCCGACTCTGATGTCCCCGGCCGGCAATGGTCGAGACCCTTCTTGCGGCGAGGTCGACCTTGCGGATCATGTGGTTGCGGTTGTCGGCCACGTAGAGCGTATCCCCCTCAAGGGCCATGCCTTGGGGGTCGTTGAACTGGGCGTCGGAGAAAGCGCCGTCGGCCCGGCCGGCCTCGCCCGAGCCGATTCCCTCGACCAACGTGCCGTCGAGCCGGGTGACGACGATGCGGTTGTGGTTGCTATCGGCGATGAACAGCCGGTCGCTTGCTTCGTCGGCCAAGACCTTGCCCGGGAAGCTTAAAGGCGACGTCTCCGCCCGCTCGGCGAGCGTATCGAACTTCAAGGGGCTTTCGTCCAGAAGCTTCTGCCTTCGATAGTAGGGGATCGCCTTCTTGAGGACCGCGTCGACCTGGTCGAACGTGATCTCGCCGCTGTTTCCCCAGATGGCGTACCCTTCCGGGTCGATGAGCATCAGCGTAGGCCACGCCCGCACGCCGAACCGGTTCCACACGGCGTGGTCCGCGTCGTTGATCACCGGGTGTTTGATCTTGTAGCGGAGGATGGCCTCGGTGATGTTCTGCGTGTCCTTCTCCGTTTCGAACTTGGCCGAGTGGACCCCGATCACGACCAGTGTATCGGGGTACGCCTCCTCCAGCTTGGCCAGCTCGGGCAGAATGTGCATGCAATTGATGCAGCAATACGTCCAGAAATCGAAGAGCACGAACTTCCCGCGCAGGTCGCTCAGCTGGAGCGGCCCGGCCGTGTTCAGCCAGGCGACGTCGGCGGGGAGCGGCGGGACCTTGACTCGCTGGCGATACGGAGCCTCCGACATGGTCCTCCCTTCGGCGACGAACGATTCGGACTGCGTAGAGAGCCAGGCCACGGCCACGGCGCATACCAGCAGGGCCACCGTGGCAGCCCATGATCTTGACGGACGCATCAGCGGTGTTCTCCCCGGGCTGGGGCAAATCTCAAGAAACAGCACCACTACCCACAGACGTCACCTTGAACGCGAGCGGCAACGCTTCACAGAACTGTATGCAGCGAGGCCCGGAAGGTCAACGCTGGCGTGCCCGCAGGGGCTCGGCGCGGCGCCGTGTGTTCTTCAATCCGTGCCGAAATCCGCCTTCCACCGATCGAGCAATTCCTCCGGGCCGCCGCGCAGAAAATAGTACTTGCCGGTCATCGACCGCTCTTCGCCCGGGGGGACGTCGGGCCAGCGGGGCCGGGCGTGGAGACACGAGTAGTGGGCATTCGAGGCGACGCTGGTGCCTTCGCCGTACGCTTGGGCGATGATCCACTGGCCGTCGCGCGAGGCGATGGCGATGATTGGATGACGCACGAGGCTGCCGCCCGCCGGTGCTTCCTGGTCGGCGCGAGCCACGCCCCAGCCGCCGTGGAGCGGCTCGCCGCTTCGGTGCGCGATGGGCATCCGGAGCATGCACGTGGGGCCGGCGTCGGTCCAGACGAACGACCGGGTCCGCTCGGGGTTCTCGAAATAGGGCGACGCGTGGACGTTGAAGCAGGTGTTCGTTTGCACGCCTGTCAGCGGCGCGTCGGTAAGGTTGCGGATGGCGATGGTGAAGTCGACGCAGTCCGACTGCGGCACCAGCGTCACCCGCATCTCGGCCTTGCCCGTGAATCGGCACAGGTACTCCCACGCCCCCTGGGGCTTCTCCTCCCACTGAACGCCCTCGTGCTTGGCAGCCCAAGCCAGCGGCACGCCTGCGGCGCCGGCCTGCTCGGGCACGAAGCTGCTGAACTGGCCGACGGGGAAGTAAGGGACGCGAAACACCACGCCCGCGTGGCCCGGTCGGGGCTCGATCCGGATCGGCTCCTTGCCGAGAAGCTCGGCGCGGGGTCCTTCGACGGGCTCGATGGGCGGCACCTTGGGTGCGTCATCGAGCGGCGGCTTGGCGGCGACCGGCTGCGGCGCGTCGCCGGCGTCCTTGGCACAGCGGAAGCCGAGCCACGTGTGCCAGCGGCTGGTGTGCGCTGAGAAGTTGCGCGACGCGCACCGGAAGTTGTACGGCTCCAAGAGCGCGGCGCCCGCGCCCTTGACGACGTACCACGCCCAATTTCGCTCCGCGTTCGGCGGCTGGGAGGGCGTGGAGGTCCACTCCGCGACGTTGCCGGCCAGGTCCATCACGCCGTAAGGGCTGGCCCCGGCGGGGAACGCGCCCACGGGCGTGGTCATCGTCCGGGTCTGCGGCCGGCGCGCATCGTCGGTCCGCGTGGCATCGTCGCGCCATGAATCGCCCCAGGGGTACATTCGGCCGTCCGTTCCCCGGGCCGCCTTCTCCCATTCGGCCTCGGTGGGGAGTCGCATTCCGGCCCAGCGGGCGTAGGCGTCGGCCGCGTTCCAGCCGAGGCAGGTAACCGGATGGTCCGCGGTGCCCTCGGGATAGTCGCGGCCCTGCCAGCCGGGAGGCGGTCGGTAGCCCGCTGCGTCGATGAACCGCTTGTACTGGGCGTTGGTCACCGGGTAGCGGTCGATCCAGAAAGCCTCGACGTGGACCTTTCGCTCGGGCGTCTCGGTGAGGAATAGCGTGAGGTGAACGTCGTATTGCTCCGCCAGGCGTTGGGCCTCGCCTTCGGTCGTCCCCATGACGAACTCGCCGGCGGGGACGTAGACCATGTCGTGCTGGGGTCGGGCGGATTCCTGCGGCGCCGGCTCGGCAGCACGAACGGTGTAAGGCAGCAGCACGCACGCGATCAGTAGCGACGGTCCGGCCAACCCTACTGACGTCAAGTGCGGTCGCGACGAGGATTGTGTTCCGATCGGCATGTGATTCTCCTTCCGTTGTCATCGGGGGCGAAGCCGCAAGTGGCAGCGATCAGCGGGGGGTCACGGATTCTCGGCGCGTTCGGATTTCAATCCTTCAACGCAGTGCGAGAGCGGGGCCAGCACGGTTCCGTCGGGGAGCGTGAACGGCTGGTCGCCGAAGTTCACCGTGACCGTGACGCCGCCTGCGAACCGCGTCTCTTGCACGGCGTGGTCGGCCGTGAGCCAGCGGTGTGCGAGCATCTCGGCGTAGCCGGTCGCCCGGGCAACCGGCGTGGCCGTTTCGTAGCTCCTCACGAACCGGTCGCGGTTGGCCTCCCAGATCCGGCGGTTGAACATGAACATCGGCGGCGTGCCGTAGAGGGCGTTGAACAAGTCTCGGCGGTCCCACAGAGCGGGCAGCTTGTTGTTGTAATCGCCCCAGTACCACTGGGCCACGACGCAATCGTGATAGACCAGCTCCCAGAGCGGCAGGCGGTAGAAGTGGCCCGTCTGGAACTTGGCGACCCGCTCGGGCACCTCGTCCCACGGCTCGATCATCGCCCGACCGGCGTCGGGCACGCGGTACGGCCCCAGGCTGAGCATGCCCTCGAAGTAGTGGACGTACGGGACGGCCGCTTCGTGGCCCGTCTCGCTGCCGGTGACCAGGCCACACTCTTCGCTCATGTAACGCAAAAGCTCCATTTTCCAGTGCCGGCTCTCCGATCGGGTCATGGGATGGTCGGGGTGATAACACTCACGCCACGGCGAGGCGGTCGTGGTGTCGATGAACCGGCAACGATAGGGGTGCGTTTCGAGCTCGGGCGGGACGCGGCGCCGGGCGTACTTCACCGCCTGGCGATCGCAGAGCACGCCGCACGGGTACCACTCGCCGTCCTTGCCCTTGACGCGCCAGCCGCGCCGCCAGTCGCCGTCGGGGCCGAGCATCAGGTCGTCGGGCCAGGCCTCGGTCGTCCAGTCGCCGTGGACGCCCCGCAGCTTGGGGAAGTTGGCCGGGTTCATCGTGTCCTGGTAGATGTCGTAGCGGCTGGTGAGCACGCCCAGGGCGTTCATCTCGCCGAGGTCCTCCGGCGAGGAGCGGTGGCTCCAGAGGACGCGGCGGATGCCCAGCGACTGCATCTCGCGGCACATCGCCACGGGCTCGCGGTCCCAGCACCAGACGTTCACGGCCCCGACGAGCAGATCGACGTTCGGGTTTGCGTCGCGCTTTTCGGCCAGGGTCTTGAACAGCCCGACCTTCTTCGAGTGCTCGCGGTAGCGTTTGCACATGGCGACGTAGCCGCCCGCATCGAAGAAGACGTAGCGGATTCGCCGCGTCGGGCCGAACTCGCGCCGCTGCGGCACCCACTCGGGCGCCAGGCACAAAAGGCCGTCGACCCGGGGCACGCGCACGGCCGCGTCGTCGGGCGTTTCCACTACGGCCATCAGCCCGCGGTCGCCGTCGGTCACCCCCCACCAACCCATGCACAGCCCGTGCCCGCCGTACAGATAGTAGTGCATCGGCTTGAGGCTTTCGTCGTCGACCGGGTAGCTGATGCCTTCGTTGACGGGCATCACCAGGAACGTGCCCGGCCCGGTGACAAACGGCGCGGGGTAAGCCAGACTCGCCTGCATTTCTCCCGTGGCCGCCAGCTCGACGATCAACTCGGGAAGCCGAGGATCGAGCCGAATCGTGGCTTCGACTTCCATCGCGCCGCCCGACTCCAGCAGGCGGAGATCGAACCCGTTCTCGACCGGCTTGGCGTTGAGGACGAACGGGCCGTGCCCGGCTCGCTGCGTCCACGCTTGGCCCGTGCGACGGTCGACGACCGCGAGGGTCGCGTCCGTCGTGCTGAGCGTCACTTCGAGCGATGGATTGGCGGCCGTGAGCGTCTTGGGCAGGTCCTCGGATCGCATCTCTTCCAACGCGCCCACGCGCCGGAGCACGGCGTCGTCGAGCCAGACCGTGGCCGGGCCGTTGCCGATCAGGCGGGGGAGAATCGCCGCGGCGCCGGGTGGGATGACAAACCGGGAGCGCAAGGGGCGCCAGTCGTCCGACGCCCGGGCCGTGCTGCCGCCAAACGACCAACTGATCACCTCGTCGTCCGCGTCGCGCAAGATGACCGAGAGGGTCGCGTCCCCTTCCCCTTGCACCCGAGCCCAGCCCGACAGCTCGTAGATGTCACCCGGCTTCGCGTCGAGCCGGGCCGTCTGCTGAAGGCTCCAGTCCTTCGAGCCGGTGTGCTCGACGCGAACGGCCCGGCGACCGCCGTGGACTTGCTCCTCGTCGAGCGCGGCCCGAACGCCGGGCGTTCGCGACCATGCTTCGTTCCAGCCGGCAAGCCCCTCTTCGAAGTCACCTCCGGTGAGCAGGTTCCCGTCGGCCCCGGCGAGTGCCCCGAAAGTGAAGGACATGAGAAGAACAGTCAGCGTCGGCACAAATCGCATCGCTTGCTCCCTTGCTTTGACGTAGGCGTCGCTCCGACAAACACCGATGGGCAAATCCCACGGACGACGGATCGCCCGCCCGCCAGTCTAACGCGGCCGCGGACCGAGTCAATAAAACGGACGGAGACGATGTCCGGCGACCCGATCGAGCGGGGCTTGCGAGGCGGTCTTCCCGATGGGGACGGTTTGTCGCTAGAATCGGGGCATGAACACGATTGTCCTGGTGATTGATCGATTGCACGCGGGGTACGTGGGCGCCTATGGCAACGCGTGGGTCGCCACGCCGTCGCTCGATCGGCTGGCGGTCGAGTCGGTCGTGTTCGACCAGTGCCTGATCGAGAGCCCACGGTTGGAGAGTCTCTGCCGGTCATGCTGGCAGGGCCGGCACCCTCTCGCCGGCGAGGCGCTGCCCGACGATCGGCCGGCGTTGCCGTCGTTGTTGCGATCCGCCGGGGTGACGACGACGCTACTGAGCGACGAGCCGGTCGTGGCGCGGCATGCGCTGGCCGGGTCATTCGACTCGCTCGTGGAGCTTCCAGGGCCGGAGTTCGTCGAAGTGGCCGATGAGATCGACCAGACGCACCTGGCCGAGTGCTTCGCTCGGCTGATCGACTGGCTGCAATCGCCGCGGGAGCCGTTTCTCGCTTGGTGTCACCTGAGCGGTTTGGGCGGGCCATGGGACGCGCCGCTGGAGTTTCGCAATCGGTACGCCGAAGAAGACGACCCCGATCCGCCCGACTCGGCCGAGGTGCCCTGCGAGATGCTCCCAAGCGACTACGATCCGGACCGGTTGCTGGGGATATCCCAGGCGTACGCCGGTCAGGTGTCGCTACTGGACGTTTGTGTTGGGGCCCTCGTGGAGTCCCTGGCAGACAGTCCGGCGGGGCGCGATAGCCTCTTCGTGCTGGCCTCGGCGCGAGGGTTTCCGCTGGGCGGGCACCTTCGGGTGGGAGCCTACGACGAATCGCTCTACGGCGAGCTGGTCCACGTGCCGCTGTGGATGCGCTTTCCCGACTCGCGGGGGGCAGCGGTCCGAAGCCGGGCCCTGGTTCAACCGGCGGACCTCTGGCCGACCCTGCTGGAGTGGTGGAACGTCCCCGATCCGCCGCCATCGCCCGACGCGGCCAGCCTAATGCCGCTCGTACGCGAGGAAGTCGAGTCGATTCGCGACCGCGTGTGCCTCGTCGGGGGCGACACGGAGCGGGCGATCCGCACACCGGCCTGGTTCCTGCGCGAGGCCGCCGAGCCGGAGCTGTTCGCCAAGCCCGACGACCGCTGGGAGGTCAACGACGTGGCCGACCGCTGCCAAGACGTGGTCGATCGGTTGCGGACCGCCTACGCCGAATACCACCGGGCGGTGTCGTCCGGCGAGCTGGACAGTCTGCCTCCGTTGGACGAGATCCTCTTGACGGGGCTGGACTGATTTGCGGTAACGCTGGCAGGGCGACAGTCCGGCCGAATGGAGGGACTCCGGGTGTGATGAGGAAAGAGGGGAACGGGGAAAAATGGAAAGAGGATATTGAAGTGAACGGGGCCTTGTCTGACTTTGAGATTTGCCGTTCTCCCTTTTCCCTATCTTCCCATTTTTCCTCTTCTTACACATCGCTCCCGTTTGGCTGAGCAGTCACGAGATCGCCTCCTGGATTGCGTGTCTTCTTCACGCACCCCAGGATGCCTATCTGCCCAAATCTCCCTCGGTGATCGGCGTTCTTCCCGTGGTGTCCGACGAGTTTGATGACAAACGGAGCCGATCCGACCTAGTTGCCTGAGTCGGTTTGACGCTATAATCCCGCCCCTTACCGCGGCCACCAGTCCTGCGGTTTCTCTTCGCCACGTGCGGGAAGGACGATGATCGGACAGGGAAGTCCGAACACATCGAGCGGCAGTTGCGAGTCTTTCGCCTCTTCGGCGGCCCGTTCCGGCTACCGACTCGCGTTGGCATTGGCTTTCGCGCTTGGGCCGCACGGAACGACCGTGGCCGCGGAAACGCTGCGGCTGCGCGTCGATTGGGGAGGCCCCACCGAAGCGCTTTGGCAAGGGATGATTGCGGTCACTCAGGGGACCCTCTCCGAGCCACGTCCTCTGGGGATCGAAGCCGACGAGCCGGGCTCGATGTGGCTGGACCGGGGGCCCCTGTTTGCCGTTCCCGCCGGAGAGCGAGCCGACTCTGCTCCCGCGGTTCCGGAAATGGACCAGCTCGTGATCCGGCAGCGGAGTCCTCGCACCTACGACGGCGTGGACTTCTCGGTCAACGCCCCCCCGGAGGCGAAGCTCTTGATCGCGTTCTGGGCACAACAGGACCAAGGCGAGCCCCGCTGGATCACGATCCCGCTCGGCGAGCTGTCCGAAGATTCCCGGATCACCAAGCTGGACGACCGGGGAAGCCAATTGCTGGTCCGTCGCGCGCCGGGCGACATGCTCCGGGTAACGATGAGGCACCCATCGCTGGTCTTCTCGCCGGGCGAGACGCTCGCGTTCGACGTGCACCCGACCTGCTTGCCGGTCGACCCGGGCACCAAGCTGAAGCTGAAGGCGGAGTTGCTCCCGGGCCGAGCTGCCAAGGGAAGCCCCCTCGAAGAGAGAGATTTCGCCGTCGGGGACGAAGGCCCCCTGCCATTCGAGATCCAACTGCCCGAGCAGGAAGGCGTCTACGATGTCCTCCTCACGGCATGGGACGCGCCTTGGCGCCGCTGGACGCAGCCGGTCCGCGCGCAACAGCCCGTGGCCGAACGGAGGATCCAGGTTCTGGTGCTCGACCCGCGCGTCCCGATCGAGACGCAAGGAGTCGAGGGTGAGCCGACGCTGGTCGAAGAGGTCAACCCGGCCAATCCGAAGTGGTGGGAGGAGCAGATCGCCAAGTGGGGGGAGCACTTCGCCAAGTTGCCTCGGCCGCGGCGTCTGCCCCGGGTCTGGAAGGAAGCGCTGGGAAACGGGCTCTCGCGGACGTTGGAGCACCCGCTCGGAGATATCGTGCAACTGGGCCCCAGTCCGAAGGGACGGGAGTTGGCTTGGGAGGCCTACACGCTCCCGATCCGCCACCCCGGCCAACCTCACGTCTTGGAGGTTGACTACCCGAGCGACGTCCCGCAGACACTCGGCATCAGCATCATCGAGCCGAACGCGGCCGGCGCGGTCTATCCCATCGGCGTCGACTCGGGGGTCGATCTGGCCGAGGAAGTGACCGGCGGATCGCGCCCGCCGCGGTGGCTTCAGCATCGGGTGATCTTCTGGCCGAAGACGAAGTCGCCGATGGTCCTGATCACCAATCGACGCGAGGGATCGCCGGCCGCGTACGGCAAGATCCGCGTACGCTGGTTCGGGGAGCATCTGCCGGCGTTCTCGGGTCCGGGAGGCCGGCCCGAACGACTCCTGGGCGCCTATCTCGATCGGCCGCTCTTTCCCGAGAATTTTTCGGCCACCCAGGCTCTGGTTTCGTCGAGCGAGCTGGCCGACGACTGGGTGACGTTCCACCAAGGCGGCACGCGGCTGGTCGAGTATCTCGACCACGTCGGCTTCAACGGCCTGATGGTCTCGGTGCTGGCCGACGCGAGCACCCTCTATCCCAGTGCGATCCTCGAGCCGACGCCTCGCTACGACACGGGCGCGTTTCAACACTCGGGCCAGGATCCGATTCGCAAGGACGTGCTGGAGATGCTGTTCCGGCTCTTCGATCGCCACGGCCTGCAACTGATTCCGGCCATGGATTTCAGCACGCCGTTGCCGGAGTTGGAGAAGGAGCTGCGCCGGGGCGGACCGCAGACCGACGGGATCCGGTGGGTCGGTCCGGAAGGAAAGGCGCGGCTGGAAACCCATGGGCCGGTCCGCGGAAGGGCCCCCTACTACAATCTGCTCCATCCTCGGGTGCAGGAAGCGACGCTGGCGACGATCCGCGAGGTCGTCGAGCGGTACGCCCATCACCCGGCGTTCACCGGCCTGGCCATTCAACTTTCGGCGAAAGGCTATGCCCAGCTCCTCGATCCGAGCTGGGGCATGGACGACGCGACCATCGGACGATTCGAGCGCGACACGCAGAAACGCGTGCCCGGGGAAGGTCCGGGCCGGTTTGCCGAACGGGCCCGGTTCCTGGCCGCCGAGTGTCCCCAGCAGTGGCTCGATTGGCGTGCAGAGCGCCTGGGCGAGTTCTATCGCCGGGTGCAAGCCGAGCTGACCGCGGCTCGCGGCGGCGCACGGCTCTATCTGGCCGGCGTCGAAATGTTTGCCGGCGAGGAGTTGCAGCGCGAGTTGCGCCCGGCCCTGCCGCGGGAGATGGCGATCAACGAAGCGCTGCTGCGCATCGGCATCGACGCTCGATCTCACGGCCAGGACGAGGGGATCGTTCTGCTGCGCCCGGAACGGATTGCCCCCCGGTGGTCGCTTGCGCGCCAGGCGGTGAGCCTGGAGATCGGGCAGATGCTCCAGATCGAGCAGCAGCACGACATGAGGCTTCCGTTCGAGGGCTTGCCGGTCCCGGGGAGTCTGTTTTTCCACGAGCCGCAGGAGGTCCGCGTTCGCTCGTTCGACGAGAAGAGCCCGTTTCAGCCCACCTACACGTGGCTTGCCACCCAGCCGGTGCCTTCGGCGTGGCAGAATCGGCGCCGGTTCGTCCACGGCCTGGCCACGCTCGACTGCCAGGTGATGTTCGACGGCGGCTGGCAGTTGCCGCTGGGGCAGGAGGACTCGCTGCGCGGCGTGGTGGCCGCCTACCGGCAGTTGCCGGCGGTCCGCTTTCGGCGGCTGCTGGGGGACCTGACGCAGCCGGTGTCGATACGCTACGCCACGCACGCGGGCGCGACCTACGTCTACGTGGTCAACGACGCTCCGTTCGCCACCACGGCCACGATCGACGTGGATTACCCCAGCGGATGCCGAATGGAGGAACTCAGCGGCCTGCGCCAGGTGCGGCCCCCGGTGCGCGATGCCGGCGGGGCGCGTTGGACCGTCGAGCTGGAGCCCTACGATCTGGTGGCGGTGCGGTTCTCCAGCCCAAGGGTCACGCTTTCCCGGCCCGAGGTCTTCTGTCCTCCGCAGGTCCAAGCCGAGTTGCAGGCGCGGATCGACGACCTGATCGACCGGGCGGCCACCGTGACCGAGTTTCCTCCGCTCCTGCAAGTGTTGGACAATCCCGATTTCGAACACCCGGCCGCACCCGACGGCGAAATCCTCGGTTGGAGCACCGCGATCGAACCGGGGTCGACCATCGCCTTGGACGACACCCACGCACAACGCGGCGGCCGGTCAGCGCGAATCGTCAGCGATGGGGACACAGCCAGCCTGATCAGCGAGGCTTTCGATCCGCCGACGACCGGTCGGCTGACGATGGCCGTCTGGCTTCGGGCGGCTGAGGGCTCGCCGCCAACCACCTTCCGCTACCGTTTGGAGGGCCAGTGGCGAGGCAAGCCGTTTCTCCGTTGGCAAACACGGCGGGTCGTACCCGAGTGGAAGCTGTTCCGTGTCGAGGCGACCGATCTGCCGCTGGAGGGCCTGTCGCGCCTGCGGGTCCGCTTCGACCTGGTCGGGCCGGGCGAAATCTGGGTCGACAACGTGCAGCTCAGCGCCCTGGCCTTCAACGAAATCGAGAAAAACGCCCTCCTGAAACTGATCGCGCCGGCCGACCTGAAGCTCCAGCGGGGGCAAGTCGGCGACTGCATCCAACTGCTGGAGGGCTACTGGCCGCGGTTCCTGACGGCCAACGTCCCGGCTGCGCCGGCTCGCGCGGCGCGCCGACCCGAGCCCCGTCCCGATTCGCCCCAAGCGCCTCCCGAGCCTCCCGGCCTCGTCGATCGCATGAAGGCCTTCGTGCCCAAGCGGTTGCGAACTCTCTTCTGACGATCCCTCCCCCCAAACGCACGTCCACCTGCCTCGACCGGATCGTAGGGTGCGTGCTTGCACGCACGCAGAATGCGCCGCCTTGCGTCACGCTGCCGCCTTGCGTGGGTGCAAAAAACCCGCCCTACGCGCACCGAGGTCCTCGTCACACCTCCGGCGTCCCGAACTCCTCGCTGGCCTCGACCAGCGCGTTCAAGTTCTCCGGCGGCACGCGGGGCGAGACGGAACAGGCGCTGGAGAGGATGTACCCACCGCCGGGGCTCCCCACCTCCAGCCGCCAAAGGGCGTCCTTGCGCACCTCTTCCCGCGATTTGTTCAGAAGCGTGTTGACCGGGTCAATGTTCCCTTTGAAAAACAGCCGGTCGCCCACTCGGCGCTTGGCGTCCTCCAGGTCGATGCTTCCCAGCGGCGGGGGATCGAGCGTGTCGATGCCGTCGATGCCCGTGGCCGCCATCTGCTCCAGGCGATCGCCGATGTCGCCGCACGTGTGGGTGTAGACGGGCACGCCCTCTTCGTGGACCCGCGCGACCACCTCCCGCTCGTAGGGCAGCACGAACTGGTCGTACTGCCGCGGCGAGATGAACCCCCCGCCGGCAAACGCCGACGAGATCAGCACCGCGTCGACGCCCCGCCGGGCCTGACGCACGCCCAGATCAGCCGTCCCCCGCGTGTACGCCGCCAGGATGGCGTGGATCTTTTCCGGGTCGTCCAGCATGTCCATCAACGCCTGCTCGTAGCCGAAAAGCTCCATCAGGTGTGTCCAGGGCGAGAAGATCTCGCCGTGAACCGAGACCGTCTCGCCGACCCGGTCGAGCACCAGATCGATCGTCCGCCATACATAGTCGGGCCAGTAGTCGTCTGGGTCGGCTTCGTAAGGCTCCAGCCCGAAGTAGTAGGGATACTTCAGCCCGCCCAGGCTGTGCGGGTCGTCGTAGTAGATCCGCTCCGGGTCGACCTCGGCGAGCGACGGCCGCCGCTGGCCTCCGGCAGGCAGGTGATGGACGTTGTCGTCCGCGGGGCATCGGGCCGTGTCCCCGTTGGTGAAAAACACCGTCTGCCCCCCGTCCTCGGCCGTTTCAATCCGCGCGACGTGCCGCATCCACTCCGGATCGGTGCCCAGCAGGTTGACCAGGATGCCGTCGAAGCGGTAACGCTCTTGGAGTGTCACCAGTGCCCGGGCGAACCCTTCGCTGGTATACCACGCCTCGACGGGCGTCACGTCGGTGTTCAACAGGTAGTGCCCGATCGCCAACTGGCACATCACGGGCACGCGATCCACCGCCTCGTGCCGCATCGCCGCACAAATTCGCTGCTTGCTGTTCATGGCCTGGTTGGACTCTCTCGTAGGGTGGGTCGAGGCACGAGACCCACGCGACATCGCCGCAATTTCATAGGGTGCGGGCTCGTTTCTACGTTCGCCAGCCCACGCAAAGCCCCCACGCTTCCAG
>CAZDHR010000104.1:0-18263 GCA_964505295.1 uncultured Planctomycetaceae bacterium | reverse complement strand
GGCTGCTGAGGTACTCCTTGGCCCGCTCGCGATAGACCTCGAAGGGCTCGTGGATGACGCAGCCGAAGTTGGTCGGCTCGCGGTTCGTCTCAAGATGGCCGGTCAGGTTTGACACCAATGGTTCTCCCGGTAGGTTGGATTTTCCTGACCGTCACGGATTTTGGGGGGCGCGATTACGGTATCCACCGAGGGAGGCGGAGATCAAGAGGTTTTGGAGCCAGTTGTCGTGGTAGCGGTGTCTGTTGAGCCGTTCGGCCGGACTTTGCCAGGCGTCGTTCGCTTTCGCGGTGGCCGGATGCCATGGCGTGAAGTTGTGAAGCAAGGCCCATGCCCGACAATGTTCGTCGCAGGCGGCGCGGGAACCGTGCAGATGTTGACCGTCGTCGAAGTATCGGTTCATCGAGCGCATCAAGCGGTCCAGCATGTTGCTGGTACGATGACCATCGGGATGGTCGTAGGCGATAGTCCAGACGTCCCGTTTTTCGCAGAGGTCCAGGGTTTTGTCGAGCACGATTCCCGTCAGATGTCCACTCGCCCAGCTTCGCAAGCGACGAATACGCTGCGAGAAGCTCCGCCGATCCGATGCGTGATACGCATCCCAGACCCTTTCGGACACTTCGAAAAACAAGTCACCCAGGTGTTTTGCCCGGTCGCGGACCTTCATCCATGCGTGCAGGAAACATCGCAGGATGGCCACCAGCGGAAACAGAACCTTCCAGGCGGCCTGCGTACTGTGCCATCCATCCGTATTGACCGTTTTCGGAGCGTACGTGGAATCGACGTCGCGGGCTTCCTTCTTGAAAACGCCGTAGGCCTCTTTCAAGTCATCGGTGCCGGCGCCTTCGGACAAAGCGGCTCCCAGTACGCAACCGCCTCCGACCGTGGTGGCGATGTAGTTCTTCGCTCCGTCGCGTCTGGTGTGATGTTCATCGGCCAACAGGTGTTCGGGCAACTCGACCGTGCGTACGGTTGTGCCCACAAGGCTGTTACGTCCGAGTCCGATCTCCAGGCGATACCAACGCATTGCGTCACCGCCGAATACCCGAGCCAGAGCCCAAAACGGCACGCCGAACTTACGCAAGAACAAGGGGTTCTCGACTTCCTCGGTTCGGGCCGTCATGTAAGGCATCAGAAACGACGGACGGATCGAGTAGGACCTGCCGTCACGCAAAATGATCCGACGACTCCACACGCCTTGCTTCTTAGAAGTACGCCCGTCCTTCATGCCGTACCCTCGCGCGAAGCCCTGCGGAAACAACTCCGGCATCCGGGCGTAGCACCGATCCACCCACTGCCGAAACTCCTTCGCGTTCTTCCCGATCGAATCATACTCGCCTTCCTCGATCGGAAGGCAAATGGTAGCATGCCCTCGACGCAACGCGACCGCCGAGCCTTCGGCCATGATCCACCTCCTTGTGAACAAAGGACTTTTGGTGGATCATGGCCTTTTTCGCAAAATCTGTCAGGAGCAATCGCGCCCCCCAAAATCCGTGACGGTCAGGGATTTTCGATTCGTTCGTGTGTGCCTCTACTCTGATACATACTCCGGCGATCGCCGAACTGTCCGCTCGAAGCTACAAATATTCTTGAAGACCTTCCTGTGACAGGTGTGAACGCACCTTGGCCAGCCGACGGTAGAACGACGCGCGTGTGATGCCCAGCTCGCGCGCGGCTTGGGAGACGGAGCAACGGGTCAACCGATCGCACAGGTCGCGCAGCGCCACGGGGAGTCGAGCGACGGTCCGACGCACGTCCGACCGCAGCTCGAAGAGCTCTTGGGGAGAGCGAGGTTGATGGCCGATGCGGCGGGCCTGGGCCTCCTCGTCCACGGCGTGCGCCAGCGGGAACGGCCGGCCATCCTCGTCGGCCGTCAATTGGTGCAGCGAGCAGACGGCCCGCGCCGGATCCCCGGCGATGTCCTTCTGTCTGCCGAAAATCTTGATCGCTTGGTGCCTGACGACCCGGGCGGTGAAGGTTCGACCGCCGGCCCGCTCGGCGTCGAAACGAGGCCAGCGATTCAGGAGGTCAAGCCACAGTTCCTGCTCGATGTCGGGCCGGTCGGATGCCGGCAAGCCTGCCCGCCGGACCAGATGGGCGGCCTGATGTCGAATGACACGTCCGGCGTAGGCTTCCCAGTCGCCAGCGGGGGCAGGCGAGGCCTGTTGTTGTCCCCTGGATCGGGTGGTGTTGACGTTGCTTGTGGACCGCAAGGCTGATTTCCTCCGCTTCTGCGAATGGCACGTTTCGATCGCCGAAGCGGATTCTGGCCCGGGGCGGGCCCGGTTTTCTAAGACAGTTGGAAAACGGATAAGACAGATGGCCTCCGGAGCATCCCAAAACTCTCGGGTTTTGAGTGGGTTGGCCGGCGCGCATGAGACAGTTGGAAAACCGTTGAGACACCCCGCCACCCACTCGGGGGGAAATCGGGCTGCGCGGCCGTTTTTCTCGCGGCTCGCGGCCAAGAAACAAAGGAAGCCGCGGATGGCCAGGCCGCGGCTTCGGCGGAGAGCACCCGAGGCGGCTCGGGTGTTAGGGAACGGTCCCGTGGCCAGTCTGGGCGGGCCGGACCATCACGGTCCGGGGGTTGAGCCGGTAGCCGTGAAGGTCGGTGCCCTGTCCCTGCCAGCGGCAAGTTTGGACGACGTCTTCACGACGGATGGGCAGGCCGCACCGGCGTTTGACGTTTCGGGCGATCCCCGACTGAAGCCGGTTCACCGCGCGGCGAACGGTCACCTCGTCCACGAACTGGCGGCCCGTTCGCGATTGGAGTGCGCTGAGAATGTCGTCCACGTTCTGCGCCTGGAACCGGTCCGCACCTTCGCGGATGTCCGCGACGAAGCGGTCCCACAGGACGGAGAAGACCTGGAATCGCGCCCCGCTGTTGGCCGGCACGACCAGAAGGTTTTGGACGAATGCCCCCTCGGGGCGCATTTCGACGACGAAGGAGCGTTCTCCCAGTGGCGCCGCGCGCGGGGCCACGTCCAGTGGTAGCGGTCCCCCGCTGTAGACCGGCATCGAGACGTGCCGTAGCGCGGCGGGGCCGTTCGAGGATTCGAGCTTGCGAAGCGTGGCCGCCAAATCGACGTTTCCGGCCAGAATGTCCGCGAGTCGAATCCGGCAGAGCCACGGCTCATCCACGAATCGATCGTCGAAGGCTTGAGCATCGACGCCCAGATAGCAAGTGGGATGGGTGCTCGCCCACTGGCGAGTCAGGAATCGCGGCTCGGCGCAGTAGTCGGCAACACAGACGACGACACCCAGGACGCCGAGGTGAACGTGATAGACTCCGTCGGCGAGCGACCGGAATCCGACCGCCATCTTGGCCAAGGCCTGTTCGACGTAGTGGCACACGCCCGATGGCAGGACGTGAATCCGCAGTTCCACGAAGCGTCGCTTCTCATCCTCGTCCGGATAGACGAGGCGCTCGCACTCGGGGCAGCGGAAGTCCTGCACCGGGCCATCCACGTAGATCCGTCCCCCGCAGTGCCGATTCGTCCCCGGAAAATCCGCATCCTCGGGATCGGCACAGCGCACGAACTCCGCCGGATGCACCCGGATGAGCCCGAGTTGCTCCAAACGGCTTCTCGCCGAGAGGATCTCGGGACCTGGGGCGGTGATCACGGCGCCGTGCCGCAAGAGCCGTTCGATGGGCTCACGCCGCACGGCAGAACCGCTTTTCGACCGACAGGGCGGTGATTCCATGCTGGTCCCCCAGGTAATTTTCGAACTGGCGGCGCTCCGCCGGACTGAGGCGCTGGTCCAAGTATCGTACGACAAACGCGTCTTCGGCCTGATCGGTCTTCTCGAATCGCAACGTGACCCGCTTGTTGCGGAACACGACCTTGAGGCTCTCCACTTGCTCAACGTCCACGAGCAGCTTGCCCACCGAGCGGTCGAAGTGGTCGATCGCGGGCCCGAGGGAGATCGACGGGGCCCCCGACATCCTGAGTTCCGGATGGCCGTCCAGGGGCGAATTGGCCCTGGCCAGCTCAACCAGCCGCAGTTCGGGCGACTGATTCTCCTGAAGCTGCCGGAACAGGAGCTTCAGTTGCTGCCGATACGTGACCAGGCTCTCGTTTTCGTACGTGCACTCGGCGCCATAATACGCCGAGGCGATCCGGTTGGCGATTTTCAGCGGCTCCGTGATGCTCTTGGAGGCGATGCATACCCGCTTGGCCGAGTCGTAGAACTCCAGGACGATCCATTCGGGCACGTACCCGTGAACGACGCGCCCCTCTTGGAGGACCTTTCCCGGGCGTTCCCCGCGTCGGATGAATACCGACGGCTGGCCGTCGGCGACCACGATCCGCTTCAGCTCGCTCAAGCGGTTGTCGGCCTGACTGCCGTCGAAGGCCGAAAGGATTTTGTCGGCCACCTCGGGCGAGAGAAACTCCGCGAATTCCTGCTTGGGGCGGCGGACGTTCTCGACAAGCCGCATCCGGGCGAAGCCGCACTTGTAGACCCTGTCCAGGCAGAGAATGAGCGCCAGTTCGGCCGGATCGTGGTGGTACAGGGCGAAGCACAAGGCCAGCTTGTCGAAGTCGCCCGTCTGCTTCCGACACAGTTCGAGTAGTTCCGCGGGCAGCACGCGCTGGGCATGTTCGGCCACGGCGGCCGGCGACTTGTACTTGGCAAACGCGTGCACCAACAGGTAGGGCAGGACGGCGACGTACCCATGCACGGGAGAGGATCGGTCGTGGGAAGGCTTGATGCCGCCAAAGGCCAGGAGGCGGCGCAATAGCTTGGTCTGGCGGTTTGAACGGGCGGCGACCCAGTGATCCAGATAGCCCGGACGGGCAGCCTCGACGGCGATCTGGGCCGCCGGGATTTCCAGTTCGTGCTCCCAGAAATCCCGCCCTGGTGCCCCAATGCTCTCCATCATCGTCAATAGTTGATCTGTCATGGTCGTATCTCCTCGATGTCGACTCAGTCGTTCATGCGGATTCTTCCGTCTTCTTGGTGCATCCTGCGACGCATTGCTTGTCAAGCGCTGGCCACTTTCATTCCGCTGGCCACGGGCGCCGTCAGGCGGCCACCTTGCCAGGCAGGAGCACGTAGCCGGCCTGCTCCATCCGCTCGATCGCTTCTTCCAACAGAAGCCAGGGATCGCGGCGTTGGCCAACGATTTGGTCCAAGGCCAGTTGAAGCGTGCGGTTCTGTTCCACCGGACCATCGAGGTACTGCGGAACGAAGCGGCAGATCTCCTCGCCCGGGATCGTGTGGATCACGCGGTTGCCCTCGATGTGCCAGGGCAGGTGCAGCCATTTCATCATCATCAGGTCTCCTTGTGAGAAAGTGGTGGTGAAATACGTTCGCCCCCGCGCGCAGCCTGGGCGCACGGGAAGCTCTTTGGGGCGCGCTCAGTCAGCGCGCAGCGACTCGAAATCGACTTACGGGATACCTACTGCTGCCCGGCCGCCGTGGCGGCCGACATGCCCGTTTCAGCAGCAGGCGATGCGAGAGCAACCTTCCTCAGGTTGGGCGGCCTTACAACGGGGCGAGCCGCGTGTTCCCCGGAGCCCGTCAGTCCCGGCACCGGATGGGATGTGTCTCCAAACGCGATATGGTGAACAAACGCATCGTAGATGATAGCAACGCTGGTAGGGTTTGCAAGAGGCTAGATCCAAGAATCTCCAGATTCTTCCAACTCGTGGTATGGCCCAAAGTTGCATCGGCCGCAGGGTACACATTCGCCGAACCCGTCTGGGGTTGGCGGAGTGGGGAAGAGCGGGTGAGACACGCGAGTGGGGGGTGTCGAGGGTCGCAGGCGACGGTCTTGAGGGACCCCCGGGCGGGCGTTACGAACTGTCGATCGGTTCGACCGGCGAAACCCGATTGGCCAGTTGGGACCGACGTTCGTCTCTGAGGTTCCACGGTAGGAATGACTCGATGTCCGGCGGCGGCTTGCTGCCGGCCCCGGCACAGCTTTCCAGATACCACGTGAGCCAGCGACGCGGATTCACGTTCCAGTGTTTCAGTGTCGCAAGGATTGAAAACATGGCCGCCGCCAGCGAGACGCTCCACAGCGAGCCCGAACCGTAGTAGTTCTTTCGTCCCATCGCCGGTCCGCGGACGGTTCGCTCCGAGGCGTTATTGTCCATCGGGATCTTGGGGTCGTCCACAAAGACCGTCAGGCCCGGCCAGTGCGTTTGGAGGCTTTCCAGCGCTTTGCGACAAGGTTCGCGGAGATTCTTGTCGGCCAGTTCATCCACCGCTTGTTGGTGCATGGCGGCAACCGCTTCACGCAACGCCGCATCGTGTTCTTGAAACTCGGACGAGTGGGGATCGTGCTTCAGCCGCTGGCGATTGAGGTGATAGAGGTGTCGAATCCGCCGAAGCCACGACAAGGCCCAATCGGCAAGCTCCGGCCAGCCCTTGCCCACCTCGACAAAATCACGTCGCACATGGGCCCAACAGAAGGCCAAGATCACCACGCGCGACTTGACTTGAACCATCGCCTTGTAGGCCGAATAACGATCGACCATCAAGAAGGCCCGGACCTCCTGCGGGTAGTGTTCCTCGGGGACTTCGTGGCTGCGGGTTGGGGCAATGCGAAACACGACCGTGTCCTCGCCCAGAAACGCCCACAGCCACCAGTGATGCCCTTTTTTGCCTTCCTGCTCGACGAATACCGGCCAACGGGTCTCGTCCGCCTGGCGATACGTCGACTGGGCGTTCCGCTCCAGCGACGCCTCGTAGATGGGCTCCAACAGCGGCACCAGCCGCTGCAAACCTCCGGTCACCGTACCCGGCGGCAAATCCAAGTCGTACTGCTTCAACTCGTCGATCAAGTTGCCCGTGGCGCGATGCGACCCGAACTTGCTCAACAGCACGTGCACCCACACCGAAGTCCCATAACGGCCTTTGGGGATCAGCTTGGGCGCCGCCGGAGCCGTGATCGTGCAGGGAACGTCCGGACAATCGCAAGTCGACCGATAACGCTTGCGGCGAATGCGACGACGATGGGCCCGAACCTCGATCTCGATGACCTCCGAATCCTCCGTCTCGGTCATCTCCTCCCGCGGCTTGCCGCACTTGGGGCATACGCACGCCTCGCCCGGCAACGCGACCGTCTCTTCGACCACCGGCAAGTGGGAATAATCGCGTCGCGACGCACCCGGCTGGTTGGGCTGATGCCCTCGTTGTCGCTTGGATTCCTGGGATTTCTCTTGCGGGTCGTCCAGATGATTGGATCGATCCTTGGGCTTGGTTTTCTCCGTTCGGCGACCGAAGAGCTTGTCCTTCAGCTTTCGGTTCTCTGCCCGCAACACGTCAATCGCTCGTTCGAGCTTCCGGTTCTTCTGGACGGCCCGGGCGTGCATGCTCTTCCAATAGCCGACCTGCTGCCGCAGAGACGCCACTTCGTCGCGTAGCTTGGCGACCTCGTTGCGCAAATCGGCCACCAAGGCGGACAACTCCGTCTCTCGGTCCGATCGCCTGCCGCTTCGCGGCTGTTCAACAAGCGTGGCCTCCATGCTCGCCACGATTTACACGAATTCGCCTCCCAGGCCCAGATCAAATTGCCACCATTCCACCCTCCCCAGACGGGTTCGGCGAATGTTTACGCCGCAGGATGACGATCCGTGTCTTTCGCTCGGCTGATCGAGCCCGCGCGCGAGTTTCTCGCCCCGAAAAGCGGACAGTCTTCGATCTGCGCGAGTATGTATAGCAATAGGGGCACACACGGAGATGAAACGACCGATGACATCCGACGCGAATGGCCAACGCACCCAGCGAAGCAAGACTCCGCTTGCCAACACGCCCGAAGTCTTGCTGCTCAACATCCACCGCGCCGCCGCCGTCTGCAGCATGTCCGCCCGCACTTGGCGGGCCTGGGACGTGGCCGGCAAGATCCCGGCTCCCATCCGGATCGGGCGACGCACGTTCTGGCGCGCGGAAGACCTTCGCGATTGGGTCGCCGCCGGCTGCCCCGACCGCGTGACCTGGGAAGCCCAGCGGAAATGAACGGTCCCCAACGGGCCATTGCGGAAAATCTCAAGAAGGCGTCGGACTCCTCCCCTTGCTTTTCCGGCGTTTCGAGCCACACTCGCCCTGCTTGGGATTGGGGTTTTGGCACTCCTGACATGAAGGAGACCGTGCATGGCGAGTCTGTACAAGAAGCCGGTGATCGTCAAGGATCCGGCCACGGGCGAAAAGGTCAAGGGCAGGTCGAGGAAGTGGTGGGGACAGTACAAGGATGCCCACGGGCGAGTGAAACGCGTCCCGCTGGCGATCGACAAGCAGGCTGCTCAGGCCATGCTTAACCAGATCGTGAGGCGGGTCGAGCGCGAGAAGGCCGGGCTGATCGACCCGACCGAAGAACAGCGGAAACGACCATTGGCCGAGCACGTGCGGGAGTTCGAGAGCTACTTGGCCAACAAGGGAGTTACGCCGAAGCAGGCAGCCGAGACGATCAGCAAGCTACGGAAGATGATCGCCGCCCGAAAATGGAAGATGATCGGCGACATCTCGGTCAGCGGGGCGTTGGAGTTCCTGGGCCAACTTCGCCGTGACGGATTGAGTGCACAAACCTACAACAACTACCTGATCGCCGCGAAGCATTTTTCTCGGTGGTTGGTTCGCGACCAACGCAATCACGTCAACCCGCTGGCGCATCTGTCGCGAATCAACGTCTCCGCCGATCGCCGGCACGATCGCCGAGCGCTCTCGGAGGAGGAATTCGCCCGACTGGTGGAAGCCGCCAGGAGGGGAAAGCGAGTCGAGAGCATTCCCGGCCCGGACCGGGCCATGATGTACATCCTGGCTGCCTGGACCGGCTTTCGGAAGGGCGAGATTGGGAGCCTGACACTCCGGTCACTCCGGCTGGAAGACGACCCGCCCACGGCGACCGTGGCCGCCTGCTACAGCAAGCGGCGTCGCCAGGACACGCAGGTTCTGCATCCCGAGGTTGTCCGTCAACTCAAGGCGTGGCTGGCGACCAAGAAGCGGCTCGACCCCGACCAGCCGCTCTTTCCGGTTTCAGGGCGTGTGCCGGGCGGCACACAGCGCAAAACCAGCAAGATGATCGAGCGGGACCTGATGGCCGTCCGGGACCGGTGGCTTCAAGAAGCGAAGACCGAGGCCGAGAAGGAACGCCGGCTGAAGTCCGACTTCCTCTGCCACTGCAACCACGACGGGCTTTATGCCGACTTCCACAGCCTGCGTCACTGGTTCATCACGGGCCTGGCCCGCGCGGGCGTCTCGCCGAAAATGGCCCAGACGCTGGCCCGCCACAGCGACATCCGGCTGACGATGGGCGTGTACACACACGTGGAGTTGTCGGATCGGACGGCGGCGATCGAGTCGTTGCCGGGGCCGCCGGAGGCCCGAAACGCTGCCTCTGCGGAGGATGGCAAACCATCTGAGGCGGCCTGACGACCTCGACTCACCTTCCCGTAGGGTCTCGCCGGGGAAAAACCCGCCTTGCTGGAAGCGATTGCGTCTTTTTCAGGGGCGGCACGCGTTCGAACACGGGTTCCCCCGTACCGCGGCCACCCAATCGACTCCCTGCCCACACCGATGGGTGGTCGGCGGAATGTGTCCAACCACAGGCTTGCCAGACGCCGTCGTCTTGTCCAAGCTGCCTCCTGAGCTTGCGTCGGACGTGACAGGCTCCCCAGCCGATAGATCTTCCCCAGACGCCCAACGCAGAAACAGCGAGGGGCGAATACGTTCTGTCCCGATGCCAGCATCACCGCCCCAGGGGACTCGATGGACTGGAAATTTGTGGGCCGCTACGGTCAAATGATCCCGTACTACTACGTGGAGCCGGAGCACTATCATGGCTGCCACCCCGCCTCTCGTTCGGCAGTGGACGCTTCTGCGGGCATTGTCCCGCCGCGCGGACGGGCTGACGGTCAAGCAAATGGCGGAGGAGTTGGGCGTCAGCCAGAAGACGATTCGCCGCGACCTGGAGACCTTTCAGCAAGTCGGCTTTCCGATCCGGCAGACGACGGGCCAGTTCGGGCGCAAGCAATGGCATCTCGACGCCTCGCGGGAAGCCCCGGGGCTATTCTTCGCCTTCGACGAGGCCGTCGCCCTCTACTTGGGCCAGCACTTGCTGGAGCCGCTGGCCGGCACGGTCTTCTGGGAGGCATCCCGGCGGGCGTTCCGCAAAATACGTGCGTCCCTCAGTACGGAGGCCTTGCGTTACATCGACCTCTTCGCAGCGCTCTTCTACCAGACGGCCAGGGGCACGAGCGACTACTCCAAGAAAGCCGAGCTGATCGATCGGCTCGTGCAAGCGATCGAGGAGCGACGGCAAACGTTCATCACCTACCGGTCGCTCCAAGCCACGGAGAGCGTAAGCTACCCGATCTACCCCTACGGAATCGTCCTCCACCACGGCTCGCTCTATTTGGTTGGTTACGCGCCGGACCATGAAGAGATCCGCCACTGGAAGATCGACCGAGTTGAAGACGCCACGCTGGAAGAGTTGCGATTCCAGCAGCCCGATGACTTCGATCTCCGCGACCACCTCTCCGGCTCGTTCGGCATCTTCCACGGCGAAGGCGAGGTGCACGTCAAGATCCGCTTCTCGCCCGAGGTCGCCCGCTACGTGCAAGAGAAAACGTGGCACCCGAGCCAGAAGCTCACGTCGCAGAAGGGCGGTGCGCTGATTGCCGAGTTCGACTTGGACGGGACAGAGGAAATCAAGCGGTGGGTGCTGAGTTTTGGACGGCACGCGGAGGTAGTGGAGCCGGAGGCGTTGCGGGGAGAGATGCTCCAGGAGGCAACCCAAGCAGTGAACGCTTATCGCACAGAAAGCGAGAGACCATCAAACCGTGCTTTACACTAGGAGGATGTTGACGTGCCGAATGAATTGAGTCTACAGACGCTTCGCGATGCTGTTGCCGGCAGGGCCGCGGCGTTCCGATGCAGAGCAACCCTATCGCCCGCGGGTGGCCCGGGTGACAAGGTGTTTCCACCAACGTACGCCGGCGCGGTGTACGCGACGGAGAAGCGTCGCCTACCCGGCCATGAACAGCCCGTCGATTGCGTGCTGCTGGACAGCGTGCAGAGCCAAGCGAATCGAATGGAGGAGGCACTTCAGCAGGCGATCGATACGAACCGCTTGAAGCTGCCGGTGATCGAGGTGGACTTCGGCCCGTACTACCCTGGCGAAGATCAGCCCGAGGAAATGCGGCTGCTCGATCCGGTGGGCAAGGTGACGTCGCTGCAGGCACCCCATCGCATTGCAGACGCCATCTTGCGAGACAGCATCGTGCAGGAGGATGGCAAGCCGTTCCGTTCACAACACGAGAAGGACGAATCGCCTCACGGGCAGCGACTGCGTCGTGTGTCGATGCGGAATGCCACGGTTCTCTTCGAGTTGTGCCCCACGGCGCTATTGTTTGGCATGTGGGACTCGACCGGCCCCAAGGGCGGCCTGGGCGCCAAGTTCGAGCGAGCAATGGTCAGCGAGATCGTAGGGATCAACGCGGTGTACGGAATCAGGACGGCTAGCCGTGTCGACCCAGTCATCAGGAAGAATCCAACGCTCTACGAAACAGAGAGCGGAGAGTGGACGGCATTGGAGGCCGAGGCTGCAACAACCGGCGCGAAGAAGGAGCCGAAGAAGTACGCGAAGAAGCTTTCTGAACTGAACCTCGGCAATGTTACCCCGGACTTCGCACGGTATTCATCGAAAAACATCACCAAGGAGAATAGAGAAACGTTCGACATTATGCGACATGACGGGGAATACATACAGGGTGGCCGTGTTTCTCCTGGTGGTGTAACGATTGACTGCGCGGAGCAGACAATTGTCCTCTCGCTGCCCGCTTTGCGGCGGTTGCGGTTTCCTTTGTACGATGAGGATTGGCAGCCTAGCGATGGGCAACGGAAGCGAGACATTGCCGCGCGAACCGTCTTGGCCGCCCTGGGCCTGTGTGCCGCGGCGTTGGCCGACGACGCCGGGCTGGACCTCCGCTCACGGTGCTTGCTCTATCCCGAGCAAGACCTCAGTTGGACTCTGTTGGATCGTAAGGACGGCGGAGAGTTCGGCCTTTCCGCTGACGACGCCATCAAGCTGTTCAACGACGCCGTGGCTGCCGCAAAGGATGCAGGGCTGCCTTGGCGGGAGGAACCGCTGGTGCTGAGGCCCTCGGACGACTTGGTCAAGCTCGTGGCCAAGAGCCAGCAACTGGCCGTTCAGCAGGGCGGCGACAACGGTGAAGGGGGTGACTAATGGCAGCGTTGACTATCGGTTGGGAATACCTGACCGGATACGCCGTGGCAACCGACCCGAGTAGCCGGAATCGCGTCGAATGGCCTCCGCACCCTGCCCGGGTATTCATGGCGCTGGCGGCGGCGTGGTTCGAGACGGCCGAAGAGCCCGACGAGGGGGAAGCGTTGCGCTGGCTGGAGGCCCTCGGCGATCCCGAGATGCACTTGCCGCCTCATGAGCCGGGGTTCGAGCGATCGCTGGTTACCGTCTATGTTCCGGTAAACGACAAGGCTGACGCCCATCATCGACCTGACAAGAAAAAGAAAGCGAAGTTGTTCCCGAAGCTGGGAGACGTTCTAATCGGCCGCAACCGTCAAGCCCGCACGTTTCCGCGCATCCGGGTCGGCTTTGAACCATGCCACCTTCATTGGCCAAATGCTCCCGGTGTAGAAGAGCACCGCGAAGCGCTCGATCGACTCTGCCGGAAGGTGACGCGTATCGGACATTCTTCGTCGCTGGTGCGGATGTGGGTAGTGGGAGAGGATGATCCGGCGCCAGGGGCGAGCGAAAGCTGGGTACCCGACGACGCCTTGGCCGCCGCCCAGACCCGGCAGACCTCGGCAGGCATGCTGGACATGCTGATTGAGCGTTACGGCGAAGCGCCCCGGCAACGCCGTCGGGAGTTGACGGAGCAGATCGCATCGCTGAAGGCCGAAAAGAAGACGATCAGAGGCAAGGGCGCAGCGCGTCGCAAAGCCTTGGTCGATGAAAAGGTGACCGACCTTCAGCAGGAGTTGGACGTGACCATCGACCGGCCGCCGGTTCGCCCGTCTATCGGATTGTGGTCGGGCTATCGGCGTCAATCTGCTGGTCCCTCCGTGGATGAGAGCACTGCGGAGCCCCACTTCGATACCGACCTGTTGGTGCTGAAGCACGTCGGCGGCCCGACGCTGCCGCTGGTTTCGACGTTAGGCGTTACGTGCGCGCTACGCGACACCCTAATGAGACACAGCGGCGTGCAGCCCGCGCCCGCGTGGGTCTGCGGCCACCAACCCAACGGCGCCCCGCTGCGCGAGGAGGGCGGGCACCTGGCAATCATGCCGTTGCCCTTCGTCGGCCGCAAGCACGCCGACGGACACCTGTTGGGGGTCGCATTGGTCTTTCCGCGAGGAGTCGGCCGTCGCGAGCGAGGTCGCGTATTGGGGCAGGCACTGATGGACGACAATGGTCAGCCCAAGCGGATCGGACTGAAACTCGGTCGTCGAGGCGTGTGGGTCGTACAGAAGCGAGACTGGTCGGAACAGCGTTGGGCTCTGCAACCTGAAACATGGACAGCCCACGCCAAGGGCGCCGACACCTGGGCCTCGGTCACGCCGGTTGTGCTGGATCGGTTTCCCAAACAAGACCGTGTGAAGAACCGGGCCGACTGGTCAGCCGAGGTGGCTGAGATCATCCGCGAAGCGTGCGCCCGGATCGGACTGCCTAGACCGGTCGGCGTGGACATCGACACGACGAGTTGGCACATCGGCAGCCCGCGTGCCGTGGTCAAGCATCGGCGGCCGCGGGAAGAGGCGCCCGTAGGGCCACAGCATATCGCCTCACTTGGCGACGGATTCCCCTTCTATCCGGCCAAGGGGACGAATGCTTCGCGGCCGCAGGTTCACGCCTGGCTTCGCTTCACCGAACCGGTAGTTGGACCGATCTTACTGGGAGCGGGTCGCTACCGTGGATACGGGTTGTTCAAGCCGTGGAAAGGAGGGCAGTCGTGACCGCCTTGGACATCACGCAATTCGACACCTACTTCCGTGAGTTGCACGGCCACAAGCCGTATTATTGGCAGCGACAACTGGCCGAACGGGCGATTGCCGGCGACTGGCCCGGCGCGATCGACTTGCCCACCAGCAGCGGCAAGACGGCGTGTCTCGACGTTGCCATCTTCGCCCTGGCTTGTCAGGCGTCACAGCGTGTTGTTGAGCGAACGGCCCCCGTCCGTCTATTCTTCTGCGTGAATCGGCGTGTTATTGTCGACGAAGCACATCAGAGAGCCAAACGGATTGCACGGAAGCTCTGGCAAGCCGAGCGTAACGAGAAGGACGACGCACCTGTTCTGCAGGCTGTGGCTGCCGCGCTGCGAACGCTGGCGGGCACCACGCCAAGCGACGATGTTCCCCCGCTTGACGTGCTGGAACTGCGGGGCGGTATCTATCGCGATAACCGCTGGGCCCGCTCGGCAACGCAGCCTACGATTATCTGCACAACGGTCGATCAGCTTGGCTCGCGCCTGCTGTTCCGAGGATACGGCGTCTCGGGCAACGCCGCGCCGATCCAGGCAGCGTTGGTCGCCTACGACAGCCTGGTCTTGCTGGACGAAGCTCACATCAGCAAGCCGTTTCTGCAAACCTTGACGAACGTCCGTGGCTATCTTGACCCGGAAAAGTGGGCCGAGCATGACCTGGGCGTCAACCCGGTCACAGTCGTACCGATGACCGCGACGCCGCCCGAGGGCGTCGGTGACAAGGACGTAATCCACCTCGTTGAAGAGGACCGAAAGAACGAGTCACTCGACGACCGGCTTACAGCAAGCAAGCCTGCCGAATTGAGAAATGTGAAGGATATCGTTTCGGCTGCCGTCCAGGCGGCGGAAGAGTTCGGCAAGGAAGAACCGAGGGCCGTGGGTGTCATCGTCAACCGCGTGGCGACCGCGCGTGCCGTGTACCGGGATCTACGCAAGCGCCATCCCGACGCGATTGTAGAACTGGTCATCGGCTCGATGCGCCCCGTGGACCGCGACGAACAGTCCGAAAGACTACGCCCTTTGATTGGCCCTGAGCGGCCCGTCTCGACGACGCAGAGCAGCTTCGTTGTCTCTACACAATGCTTGGAGGTAGGGGCCGACTATGACTTCGATGCCCTGGTCACCGAGTGCGCTTCGCTGGATGCCCTGCGGCAACGCTTCGGTCGACTCAACCGGGCTGGGCGCCCGGTGGAAGAGCGCTGCGAAGAGGTCGATGTAGCGCAAGGCCTCGGTGCTGAGCGATGCACGGATTTTATTGATGCAAAAGCAGTGATTCTTGTCGAGAAGAAGTCGATCAAGGCGGAGGAGAAGCTGAAGAACGACAAGCCGGAAGACCCGATCTACGGCAATGCGCTTGCGCGTACGTGGAACTGGCTTTCCAAGTTCGCCACCACGGACGAGGCGGGGCGAAGGACGGTTGATTTCGGTGTCGACGCGTTCGACGGACTGCTTGTCTCGCACGGCGAAAACGGTCGCATCCCTCGCGAGTTGCTCGCTCCCTCCGCGCTGCTCGACGCCCCGGTGATGCTGCCCGCGCATGTCGATCTCTGGTGCCAGACGTCGCCCCGCCCCGCGCCCGACCCCGATGTCTCGCTGTTCCTTCATGGTCAGCAGCGTGGCGAGCCGGACGTGCAGGTCTGCTGGCGAGGCGACCTGATCGCCGACGGCCATATGGACCCCGGCAAGCATTGGTCTGATGTCGTGTCGCTGCTGCCGCCGACGTCGGCCGAGTGCATGACGGTGCCGCTTTCCCGTACGCGTCGATGGCTTGCCAAGCAACAACCGGACGACAATGACGGCGACCTGTTGGGGATGGTGCCGGACGAAGATGACGGGACTGGCGCCAAGAACTCCGGCCATCGCGAGCAACCCCAACCAAGACACCGGGGCGTACTCTGGCGCGGCGCGAAAGACAGCGTGCTCATCACGTCGCCGCGGAACCTTCGCCCTGGCGACACACTGGTCATTCCAGCCGACGAGGGCGGCTGGAATGAACTTGGCCATGTCCCGTGCCCGATCGGAGAAGAAGATCGGGAGCCAGGCCTGATCGACGTGGCCGAACTCGCGTTCAAGCAGGCCCGTGACCAGGTTGCGCTGCGGATACATCAGCTCGGTAAAGGGCGTCCCTCATCGCTCCGTAGCAGGCTGCCCGCGGGCAGCGCTGTCGACGAGTTGTTCAACCGAGCCGCCAGTCACGATGACCGACCCAACAATGCCGAGTGGCGGGAGTTGATGGCCGTTGCCCGTGACGCACTTGGAGACGATGCCGCCGATTTCAAAGCAACCGTCTCCAGCCTCATTGAGTGCGGGTTCACTTGCGAAGTGTACCCCGATGACCAAGGCGTGGTACTCACCACACGCAAACGATCGGGGGCGCACACGGATTGGTTCCTGCCGCCCCTCGATGAAGGCGACGATTCTGCCTCACGCATCCGTCGCAGGCAACCCGTGTCGCTCACCGATCACAC
Source organism: uncultured Planctomycetaceae bacterium (assembly GCA_964505295.1). GTDB lineage: Bacteria > Planctomycetota > Planctomycetia > Pirellulales > Thermoguttaceae > DATKZH01. The sequence continues at coordinate 1,831 of CAZDHR010000104.1, read as the reverse complement.
CCAGCATGTTATCGGGGCGCTCCACGGAATCCTGGCCCGACTGCCAGTAGCGGGTCTTGCGGACGCCCTTCACCAGGCTGCCGAATTCCACGATTTGGGTAAGGCCGACGAGCGATTCCAGGCGATGCTCCGCCGCACGGATCGTACTGATGCCTGGTTGCTTGTCGGGCGAGCGTCGAACCTGATCGCCAAGTCCGATGGTTTGCCACAGACGCGCGAGCAGCGGCACGCCGCGCGCCAACGGGCGGGCATGCCCGAAGGATTCCGTCACGAGATGTTGTCAGTCCAACTGGCCGAGCAGGCACCGGAGTCGTCGGACGACCCCTTACTGCGCGATCTCGTTTTCCATCTCATAGCCGCCCACCACGGTTACGCTCGGCCGTTCGCGCCCGTCGTCGTTGACGACGATCCACCCGATATGGATGTCGAAGGCTTGTCACTCACCACAGCGGACCGGCTCTCCCGCCCGTTGCACCGTCTTGACTCAGGCGTCGCCGAGCGATTCTGGACTCTCACTCGCCGCTTTGGCTGGTGGGGGCTCGCCTACATCGAGTCAGTGCTTCGTCTTGCCGACCAGCAGGCCAGCGCCGCCGAGGAGTCCAGCACGTTCGCCCGAACACCCAATGACACGGCTTCGGAGGTTACAGCATGACCGATCAGATGCCCCCAAGCCCTGAAGGCCTGCTTCTACCAGGACTCGATGGGAGCAACCCGTTGGGATTCCTTGCGGCGTTGGGGACGCTGCGCACGATGTGTTCGGGTGGCAGCGGCGAGACAATCGGCATGGCATGGCACTGTAGCAGGGGGGTATGGTGCCCGCAGCTGGACCCCTGCCTCCGAAAAACGGAAGCCTTTATCGAACACCTTGACGCCATGCTGAGGATGTCCGACTCCTCTCCATGGTCGCTCCACAAGAAGCTACCATTTGAAGCGGATCGCCTACGGAACGCCGCAGATGATGCGATCCAGGTGGCGACGAAAGACGAACGGCAGGCAGTCGATATGCTGGCTGCCCTTGGATCGGAGACGGTCCGAAGCGAGGACGGAGTCTTCGCAGACACCGCGTTACGAATGGTTCGCGCCGGCGACTCTGCTGGGCAGGGCCTCCTTGCCTACGGGAAACGCATACGCAAGGAGACTACACGCGAGGACATCTACGAAGCGTTGTTCGCCACATGGAGTCATCAGGACGACCATTGCGCGCTCCGGTGGGATCCAATCGAGAGTCGAAACTATGCGTTCCGGTGGACAGACCCGAGCAAGGAGAAGACCGGTTCTGTCAGAGGTGCCAACCGCCTCGCCCTAGAAGCCATGCCGCTATTGCCCGTGGTCCCGGTTGGCCAGCGAGTTGTGACCATCGGTTTCGGCAGATTCTACAGACGAACAGAGTCCATCACGTGGCCCATCTGGTCTGGTTATGCCTCGCTCGACGTAGTCCGATCGCTGATGGTGCTGGGTGATCTGCAATGCGAGCGGCCGAATGCGGAACAGCTCCAAAGACGTGGCGTGGCGGCCGTATTCCGATCCGATCGTGTGAAAACCAGCAAGTACTATTATAACTTCACCCCCGCGCGACGTATCGCCTAGTGCTTTGTCAAGCCTAAGAATGGGGGTCGCCCGGCGTGATAGTCGTGGTTCGCTCCGCGAACCAAACGCCATGATCGCGGAGCGATCAGCGACTATCCCACGCGCGAGCATTTTACGCCCCAACCCAAAAACTAAGCCTTGACAGAGCACTAGGTTGCTACTTTGCCGCCGCGCCCCATTGATACAGCGTTCGCTCTTTGACAATTCGACCCGATTGAAACTCAAACGTCCGAGGCAACTCCCG
>CAZDHR010000103.1:4721-18269 GCA_964505295.1 uncultured Planctomycetaceae bacterium | reverse complement strand
CCAGCGGAAGGTAGTTCGAGGCGTGGTTGGTCCGAAAGATGCAGCGCGAGAGGCCGTCGAGGTGCGTCACCACCTGGTGCAGCTCCCCGAGCAGGCCCTCCGGCCCCATCAGCGCGAAGCCGCCCGACTGCCACTGGCGGTGGAGCTTCGTGCCGGGGACGAGCATCAGGGTGAGCATCGAGAGGTAGTGCGGGTCCATCGCGCTGACCACCCGGCCGGTCTCTTCCGCGTGCTGCGCCGAGAGGTCGACGCCGCCGATTCCCAACAGGGCGATCACCGAGACGCGGATTCCGGCCCGCTTCGCCTTGTGGACGGCCTCGACCATCTCGCCGGCCGTAGCCCCCTTATCGATGCGGCGGAGGACCTCGTCGCTCCCGCTTTCCAGGCCCAGGTAGACGATCTGGAGCTTCTTCTCGCGAAGCGCCCGCAGATCGGCGTCGCTCTTGCTCAGCAGATCGCGAGCGTTCGCGTAGATTCCCACCCGGCCGAGCAGAGGGAAGCTCGCGCCCAGCGCGTCGAGCACGCGGACCAGCCGCCCGGTGCTCAGCACCAGCGCGTTTCCGTCGCAGAGGAAAACGCGACGCGTGTCGGGAAACCGCGCCCCGGCCAGCGCAACGTCTTCGAGCACCTCCTCCTCCGGACGCGCCCGGAACGGTTTGTCCAGGTACGTCCCGCAGAACGTGCAGCGGTTGTGAGAACAACCCCAAGTGACCTGCAACAGATAGCTGCGGGCCTCGCTCGGGGGCCGGACGACCGTGCCGTGGTATCGCATACAAGCATTATGCGCCTCCCCCGAACCGCGGACAACCGGCGCACGGGGGGAAGTGCGCGGCGGCGAACGCCACCGCAAGCTCGGCCTCACCCAACAAAAACCTCTTCGGGCTATTCGATCTCAAGAGCCGTAGGGTGCGTGAAACGCACCTTTTGCACTATGTCTGCGGGGTCGCTCGCCCATCGAGGTAAACCATCAGCACCGCCAGGTCGGCGGGGGTGATGCCGCTGATGCGGGCGGCTTGGGAGAGGTTCAAGGGGCGGATGCGGGAGAGCTTTTCGCGGGCTTCGTGGCGCAGGTGGTCGAGCGACTGGAAGTCGAAACCGTCGGGGATGCGGCGCTCGGCGAGCCGACGCTGGCGCGCGATGTCGGCGTCTTCCCGGGCGAGGTAGCCCGCGTACTTGGCGTCGTGGACGACCTGTCGGGCGACCTCGCTTGGGACGGCTCGCAGCTCGGGTAGCTCGCCGACGAGATCGTCCCACGTGACCTCCGGGCGGCGGAGAAGCCGGGCCAGCGCGACGTCGCCGGTTCGCGTGGTGTCAAGCAAATGCACCACCCGGGCGATCTCCGCTTCCTTCCACTGGAGCCGCTGCCGGCGTGCTTCGTCGACCAGGCCCAGCCGATGGGCGAGCGGCGTGAGCCGGCGGTCGGCGTTGTCGTGGCGCAGGCGGAGGCGGTACTCGGCACGGCTGGTGAACATGCGGTACGGCTCGTCGACGCCGCGGGTGACCAGGTCGTCGACCATCACGCCGACGTACGCCTCGTCGCGACCGAGGATGAGCGGCTCCTTGCCTTCTAGCGCGAGGACGGCCGACGCCCCGGCCACGAGCCCCTGGGCGCCGGCCTCTTCGTAGCCGGTCGTGCCGTTGACCTGCCCGGCCAGGTAGAGCCCGGCGACTTGCTTCGTCTCCAGCCACGGCCGAAGCTGCTCGGGCGGGACGTAGTCGTACTCGATGGCATAGCCGTAGCGGAGGATCTCGGCACGCTCGAGCCCGGGGATGAGGCGAAGGATCGCGTCCTGCACGTCGCGGGGCAGGCTGGTGGGGAGCCCGTTCACGTAGACCTCGCTGGTGCGGCGTCCCTCGGGCTCGAGGAAGAGCTGGTGCCGGTCCTTGTCGGCGAAGCGGACGATCTTGGTCTCGATCGACGGGCAGTAGCGCGGCCCGGTCGATTGGATCTGGCCGGTGTACATGGGGGCCCGGTCCAGGTTCGCGCGGATCAGGTCGTGGACCGCCGGGTTGGTGTGAGTGATCCAGCAGGGGAGCTGGTCGCAGTCGATCCGGTCGGTGAGGAAGGAGAAGGGCTGGGGCTGGTCGTCGCCGGGCTGGATTTCGGTCTTGTCGTAGTCGATGGTGCGGCCGTTGACGCGGGGGGGCGTGCCGGTCTTGAACCGGGCCACTTCGAGGCCGAGTCGGCGCAGGGCCCGGCTGAGGCCGGCGGTGGTGCCCTCGCCGGCGCGGCCGCCGGGGAGCGTCTGCTCGCCATAGTGCAGAAGCCCCTGCATGAACGTGCCGGTCGAGAGGATCACGGCCGGGGCGCGATAGACGGCGTCGTGGGCGCACGCGACGCCCACGACGCGCCGCGACGGGCCGGACCCTTCGACCAGCAGGTCCTCGGCCGTCTCCTGGCGCAGCGCCAGGTTGGGCTGGATCTCGACGAGCCGCTTCATTTCCTTGTGGTAGGCCATACGGTCGGCCTGGGCGCGTGGGCCGTGCATCGCGGGTCCCTTGCGGCGGTTGAGCACGCGGAACTGGATGCCGGCCGCGTCGATCGCCCGGCCCATGGCGCCGCCCAGGGCGTCGATCTCGCGGACGATCTGCCCCTTGGCCACGCCGCCGATGGCCGGATTGCAGCTCATCTGGGCGACCGTGTCGAGGTTGGTCGTCAGCAGGGCGGTGGAAGCCCCCATGCGCGCAGCGGCCAGCGCCGCCTCACACCCGGCGTGTCCGGCCCCGACCACGATCAAATCGAACTCGTACGGCGGCCTGCTCATACGGTTCATGATAGGGGGGAGCGACAGCGTGGGGAAGTGGAGGGAGGACTCTGACAGGGTGCGCGGGAGTCCGCCAACCGGTCCCACGGAATGCAACCCGTGGGCTTGGATTTCCACACGACGTTTTTCTCCGTCGAATCGAAGCCCACGGGTTGCAACCCGCGGGACTGTTGGTGTAAAAACGGCGATGTCTCGCCAACACGCGCAGGAGGACAACGCAAATGTCCACGGCAAAGCCGGATTCACCCGGCGTGTCTGATCCTCGCGGGGGTTGGACCTGGTATCACGTCACGCTGACCAGCTATGGCGCTTGGCTCCCCGGCGACCCGAGAGGCTTCCGCACGCGACATCACCGGGAACACGTGGAGGGAGACTACAAGAACCCGCCAGCACCCGGCGAATACGGAACCCTGGAACAACATGCGCGAGCGACACTCAAGCAAGCGCCCGTGACCCTCCCGCCGGCCTATCGGGCGCACTTGGGGAAAGCGTTGCTCGAGCGCCTGGACAAACTCGGTGCGCTGGTGGTCTGCCTGGCGGTCTCTTCGCAGCACGTGCACCTGCTGGCCAAGATGCCGCGCGCCGAGCGGCGGAAATGGGTGGGGGCTGCGAAGCGTCACGCTTGGTTCGTGCTGCGTGATCACGGATGGAAGGGAAAGCTGTGGGGTAAGCGGGGGAGGATGGAGCCCGTCCGCGACCGCGAGCATCAACTTAACGTCTACCGGTACATCATTCGGCACGCGAGATTCGGGGCGTGGGTCTGGAAGTGGGGCGACCCGAAGCCGAAGTAGCGCGGGGGCGCGATGAGCGCGTGGCGGTGGGAGTCCCACGGGCCGCAGCCCGTGGGCTTGGAGGAAGCACGCAAATCCCGAGAGTCCATGCGCGACAATCCGACTCGCACGACAATCCAACACGCGAAAGAATTCGACGCGCGAAGCCAACGCACGAAAGAATCCGACGCGCACGAGAATTCGAAGCCCGCGGGTTGTATCCCGCGGGACGAATCACCGCTGCCGGCCGACTCTCGGCGCGACCCCGCGTTGCGGCCGGCCTTGCCGCTCACGGGTCGACCGGGATCTCGAAGATGAAGTCGCGGTCCGATCCGCATTTCGAGCGGCGTTTTACGCCCGCGCTCTGGAAGTACGGCTTGCCGGCTTTGACAAGCGTGTCTCCGACCACATCGCCTGGCAGGGGAACTAGATTGAGGATCGGAGCGGACGTTCCGTTCGGGAAGTATTCAAACGGTGCGCCCGAATAAGGGTCCAACGGCAGCTCTGCGAAAAGCGGCCCCACCAACTCCTGCAACCGCTCGGGCAACTGGCCGTGCTCCTTTCTCCAAGCTGCCAGGGCGAGCTGCAAGCGCACGGCCCGACGGCGGGTCTCCATCCTCGCAAAGTCGCATGCCAGGAAGTAGCCTTGCGGATGGTGGTACAAGGAATAATGGCGCCGCGGCTGGCCTTGAAAGTAACAACCGCGCGGGCGGTAGATCGCGTCGAACAGAGCCGTGGTCCGCTTCAAGGTCGACCACTCCCCATCATCGTAGTAGGGGTGGTCGTAGGGGCGGTCGGGAAGCGGGCATTTCTGGTTGCGGCGCACGGCAGATTCGACATCCTGGAGCATTTCCAGGGAGCGAGCCGTGATCAGGTCCAGCACGCGACGCGCCCGGGCTTCTTCCCACGGCAGCCATCGCACGGCAATTATCTCCCAGTCTCTCGGACGGCGGCTGAAGTCGATCACTTCAACGGGGTCCAGCTCGCCGGCAATGATCCGCTCGACGAAAACGTAATCGGACTTCAGCGCCTCGCTCGACGACGGAACCTTCCGTTGAGCCTCTTCGACCTGCTCGATCGCCGCGCGGACCCACTCGGGCGTTTGCTCGGAAAGGGCGGCCCAAAACGGCAGGCTGTCGTAGACGCGTCGCTCGACACGCTCGGCAATCTCCGGCGATCGTGTCCCCTGGCGGAGATGACGGAGACCGAAAACGTCCAGCCTCTGCCGGCTCACGGGGAGGACTTACGTGAAGGTCCAAAGCGCGGCGATACATGTCGGCCGTGGCACGTGGCTCGGATGTCGGGGGCTTGGTAAACTCCGCCGGATCGAAACCGGGATCAACCCCGGGCACCGTGTAGACACGGTACAGGCAAAACGACGTGAGGATCACGCCCAGCGGCACGGCCAGCGTAAGCGTGGTGGGGAGCCACGCCCGTAGCGTGTTCCGCTCCAAGAGCCAGTACGGCGTCCGCAGCTAGTGGCCAAGAGCAGAACCAGCGGGATCGGCACGACCGACCAGACCCAGGGCACGTCCAGAAGCATCGTCACCCCTGCCCAGAAGTAGAGCAACACGGCCAACGCCACACTGAAGACCGCGGCCAGAATCCCACTGGAGAAGAACTTCGAGAAGAGCTGCCCGCTCGAATACGCGAGAATCACGAATCCGAGCACCGTTCCGACGTAGCGGCCCAACATCAAGGCTGACGGGGCTGCCCATGCCTCGGGTGGAAGAGCAGCGGCCGACACCAGGATGGTGCAAACCACGGTGGGAACCATCCAAATCAAGTGCCGACTGAGCCAGACGTAGCCGGGCCCCACACCGCGCTCGGCGAGAAAGCGGAAACCCCGCCGCCGTTGATCTCCAAGAAACACGCATGCGCCCGCCAGTGGGGGCGCCAAGGCGACGTCGAATAGCCACATCGTTTTGAAAGCGGCGTCCTCCACGTCCATGAACCCCAGCACGATCAACTGGAACAGCACGGCCAGCACGACCATCGCGATCCAGAAGGCCCGCTGAAGGCGATACTCTTTCCACATCAGCCGCAAGAAGATCGAGTGGCTCATTGCGTGGGGACCTCCTCTACGACGCTCTTACCGCCGGACGACGTGCCGCGCTCCATGTACGCCATGAAGATCTCTTCCAGATTGGGCGCGCGGATCTCGACCTGCCGAATCGACTCGTGCCGGCCCAGGCCCTCCAGCAGGTCTTCCGCCACGCCCCGCACCAGCAGCTGCCATTGTCGCGACTTGCGACGGGACGACAGGATTTCGCCGGGCACTTCGGGCGGCCCCGGGGCGCCGTCTTCCATGGTGAGCGTGACTTCGCGGGTCTGCGCCTTCAGCTCGTCGAGCCGTTCGATGAGCATCAGCTTGCCGTTTCGGAGGATGGCCACGACGTCGGCCACGCGCTCGACCTCGGCGATCTGATGGCTGGAGAGGAACACGGTCTTCCCCGCCGCGGCCCGATCGACCATGCTTTCGAGGAACTCGCGTCGAACCAGGGCGTCCAACCCCGAGGTGGGCTCGTCCAGAACCAATAGCTCCGGATCGTGCGCCAAAGCGAGCGACAACGATACCTTCGCCCGCATCCCCTTGGAAAGCGCTTTGAGCTTGCGCCGACGCGGAAGCCCGAACCCGGCCGCCAGTCGCAGGTATTCCGGCAGGAACCCGTCGCCGTAGAACCCGGCCGCAAACCAGCCGATCTCGCCGACGGTCATCCATTCGTACAAGGTGGGGTGCTCGGGCACGTAGCCGACGCGGCGGCGGATCGCCAGGCCCTCCTTGGCGCTTGGCAGGCCCAAGACCTCGGCCGTGCCCGAGTTGGGCTCGGCCAACCCGAGCATGATGCGGATGGCGGTCGTCTTTCCGGCGCCGTTCTCGCCCAGAAGCGCGAACACCACACCGGGCGGCACCTCGAGCGACACCTCCTGAAGCGCGATTTGAGAACCGAACCGCTTGGACAGACGATTGAGTCGGATCACCGGTTCCATGCTCACACCTCCTCTCGCTCGACGTGGGCCAATTCGGAGTCAACCAGGCTTCGCAGTTGGCTGGCATCGAGGCGGCTCTGCCTCGCCTCGAAAAGCACTTGACGGAGCCGGTCGCGAATCAGCATCACCCGCTCCGTGCGGCACCGCTCGTGGGCCCCGGCGGCGACGGCCAGGCCCGTGCCCCGCACTGGCTCCAACACGCCGTCGGCCTGCAACTGCCGGTAGGCCCGGGCCACCGTGTTCGGATTGATCGCGAGCTCACGGGCCAACTCCCGGACCGAGGGGACCAGCTCGCCGACTCGGACCACCTCGCCAGCCACGGCGAACTTCACCTGGCGGACGACCTGGTCGTAGATGGCCAAGTCGTCGGAAGGGTCGATTCTGAAGAACATGGCGTGCTCCTGTACTATCCAACTAATACAGTAGACGGTGCCACCAATCGTGTCAAGGGCAGCCGCGGCGAGATTTCCAACAAAAGCGCCCGGCGAAGCGATGTCCCGGGATCATTCATCAGGGCTTGTAGCGACCCGATTCATCGGGCCCAAAGAGCCGGAAGCGGCTTCGGACCGCATGGATGCGGTCACTGAAAGGTAAACATTCGTCCAATCCGTCAGAACGAACTCCCCTGGTTCCCAAGCTCCAGCTTGGGAACCTCGCCATTCGGGGCGACTAACGGGCAAACGTCAGTTCCCAAGCTGGAGCTTGGGAACCAGGGTACGGGAACAAACGGGTTGGACGAATGTTTACACTGCAAGCGGCGTACGGATAATCCGGGTGCAGGGTCGCCCGGATTCTGACCCTGGCGGTGTCGACCGGAGGGACGCGTGTGGGGCGCCGGCGCTGCGTGAACAGAATGCAGCCACCCCCCAAAGAGAGGGCTATTATGGCCTCCTCGGCCCGCTCAATCCTGGTCCGCAGAAGGGGGGGCAAGCTCCAGACGAGGTCCTTCGAGCCCTCAGACAGACCGTGCGTCAGTGGTCCGCCGGCGTATGCGAGCGCCGAGCTGGGTGCCCGTGCCAGCAATCGTTGCGGCCTTATGCTCGTAACCCGTTGGATAGCAACGGTTTAAAAAATCAAGAGTTGTATTGACACCAGAGGCAAGATAGTTATAATTGGTGCCAATTGGCAAATTCGGTAAAGTCGGCAGAGCCGGATGAGCTTGCTATCTGTATACAGTTACGGGAGGTACACTGTTTGCGGGTATCCGCGAACTCAGGGGGTAGTTACCCATGCTTGGTGACACGGAGGCCTAGAGACTCCTGAGCGTTTAGCCGACATTTGCCCTCGGGGGTTTCGCTGACACTAGCGCGCCATGCGGCTAGGAAGAGGGATAGTCAGGTACCGATGGCAACGAAGACTGTATTCACGACCGGCGAGGCAGCCAAGATCTGCAAGGTGAGTCAGCAGACAATCATTCGTTGCTTCGACTCCGGGCAACTCAAGGGATTTCGAGTGCCTGGGAGCCGGTTCCGCCGTATCCCGCGTGAGCAGCTCTACATCTTCATGCGGGACAACGGCATTCCGACCGACGCGTTGGAAAGTGGCAAACGCAAGATTCTCATCGTCGACGACGACGAGGAACTGGTCGAATTGATCTCGGACGTGCTGGAACGCGACGGGCGGTTTGACGTTCGCTCGGTGAACAACGGCTTCGAGGCGGGCATGACCGTTAAGGAGTACCGCCCTGACCTGATGGTGCTCGACGTCATGCTCCCGGACATCAACGGCAAGGAAGTCTGCCAGATCGTCCGCAGCGACAAGAGCATGGACGACGTCCGCATCATCTGCATCTCCGGGATGGTCGAAGAGGACAAGGTCGGCGAACTGAGAGCGGCCGGCGCGGACGACTTCATGCACAAGCCGTTTGAAGTGGAACGGCTCATCGAACGCATCTGCCAGCTACTGGACATCGAGGCGGTTCCCAGCCTGTAGCGCGAATCGCCTTCTCGTCCCAGCTCCTCGCGGGTGCCTCTGTGCGCAAGCAGAGAGAATGAGTGTACGTGCATTGAGGGGCGGCCGACAGACAACTTCCCGATTTCAGGAGCACCCCACACGCCGTGTGCCGTCCGCTGGTTACGGCACACGGCGTGTGTCTGCTACTCTGCAAGTGCGGGAGTTACGGTTCGGCTGCTCCGAACTGGGTACCAGCAGCGCTTGCTGGGCCTGCCCCTGCTTCCCAGGCTTCCAGGCTGTCGCAGCCCCCCCTCTCCCGTTCTTCCTGCCGTATGCGCCCGTTACCCCCACTTGCCGCCGGCTCGAGCCGCTTGGTGCTGCCCATGGCCGATCGCTCGGCGGCCGTGCTGGTCGAAGCGCTGCTGGCCAACGACGACGACGCAGCGATGGAGTTGCTCGTCGAGCAGTTCGCGGCCGATCCACCGTTGGTGCTGTGGGGCGTTTGTGTGGCCGCTCGGCGCGACGACCTTCAGCCCCGATCCCTCGTGGAACTGGCCGCATGGCTCAGGCGGCACGCGCTGGAGGTCCTCCAGTGGGACGGGGCCGAGTACGCGTGGCCCAGCCCGCCCGGCGTGGACCAGGCCGAACAGTACGCCGACCGGGCCTCCCATCTTCTCCAGGTTGCGGAAGTGGCCGCGCTTCTGGCCGCGTCCGACGGTCAGCACGCCGCCGAGGAAGCCTTTCTGCGCGGCTTGCTCCACGACGCCCCCCAGTGGCTCCCCCCGGCATCGGGCCGCAAGCGGAAGACGATCTCGGACTGCCTGGCGCGTTGGCTGACGACCGCCGAGCGGAGTCCTGCGGCTTCGCGGGTGAGTGAAGCCGCCGCGATCCTCGCCGACGAGACCACGTCGGCCCCGACCGATTTCGACGCGGAGGACTGTCGCCAGCGGGCCATGGAAGCCCGCGAAGCCTGGCTGGAGACCCTTGAAGGGGCGGTCGACGTGCTGCCCGCGCTCGCCGCCAGGCTCGCCCGGCTCGATCAGTTGGAGAACCGCTTCCAAGAAGCCCTCCAGACGGAGAAGCTGGAGTCGCTGGCCGAGTTCTCCGCCGGGGCGGGCCACGAGATCAACAACCCGCTGGCCATCATCGGCGGCCGCGCCCAATTGCTGCTGGAAGACGAGACCGACGCGGAGCGGCGCCGCGAGCTGGCGGTGGTGACCGCCCAGGTGAAGCGGGCGCACGAGATGATCGCCGACATGCGCCTCTTCGCTCGACCGCCGCTGCCCGAACCGGAGACGTTGGACCTGGTCGCCTTGGTCGACGGGCTGGTGGTCGATCTTGCACCGCGGGCCGCCGAGCGGGCCATCTCCATCTCCCGTTCGGGCGACGAGGCTCCGGTGGAGGTCGAAGCGGACCGCGCCCAACTGGAGGTCGCGCTGCGGGCGTTGTGCAAGAACTCGCTGGAGGCCATCGGCCACAACGGCCGCGTCGAGATCGCGCTCCAGCGCGCGGCGGGCCACGTCCACATCCGCGTCTCCGACGACGGAGCGGGCATCCGCCCCGAGCACCACCGCCACCTGTTCGACCCCTTCTACTCGTCGCGCCAGGCCGGGCGAGGCCTCGGCTTCGGACTCTCCAAGTGCTGGCGCATCGTCACCAACCACGGCGGCCGGATCGACGTCGAAAGCGAGCCCGGCCAGGGAGCCGTCTTCACGATCACGCTCCCTGGGCGCTGGTCGGGCTGACGGGTCGGCGATTTGCGGATCGGCCGAGGCGCCGGTATGCTGGCCCGCCGACGGGGCAAGCAGCGCACCTTGCCAAGGAGCAATCAGCCATGGCCAAGCCGACGAGCAACCTCGCCTTTCGCGCCATGTCGCTCGTGTTTCGACTCCGCGATCTCTTCTGGCCTCCAAGCCAAACGCTCCGGGAGGCCGGCATCGCGCCGGGAGCCCGAGTCCTCGATTTCGGGTGTGGCCCGGGCAGCTACAGCGTCGCGGCCGCACAAATCGTGGGCGAGGCGGGCAAGGTCTACGCGCTGGACATCCACCCGAAGGCGATCGAGGCGGTGCAGGCACGGGCCGCCCGGCTCGGCTTGAAAAACGTCGAAACCATCCACGGCCCCGTTCCCCCAACGCTCGAAACCGGCAGCATCGACGTCGTGCTCCTCTACGACACGTTCCACGTCCTCGACGATCCGCAAGGCACGCTCGAAGACCTCGATCGGGTGCTCAAGCCGGAGGGCACTCTCTCCTTCACCGATCATCACATGAAGGAGGCCGAGGTCCGCGAGAAGCTCGCGGCGGGCGGCCGTTTCCAGCTTTCCGAAAGGCGCCGGTACAGCTACCGCTTCGTCAAGGCCGCCAAGCAGGCGTAACTCGCGCGGCGTTACAGCGTCCACGGCGCCCGCATGTCGCGGTGGAGCCGCTTGGTGGCCTCCGGGTCGCCGACGATGGCTTCCTTCTTCGGGTCCCAAGTGATCTTCCGGCCCGTGCGCACGGCAATGTCGCAGAGGTGGCTGATCACGTCGCTGCGGACCGCGTCGTCGAGGTTGCTCACCGGGTCGGTCCGCGACTTGACCGCGTCGATGAAGTTTTGGTCTTGGCGCCGGCTTTCCATCAGGTGGACGTCGTCCGGGCCGATCTTCGACTCCAGGAGCGACTTGGGCTCGGCCTCGATTCCCCCGCGGCGGACCTGCACCCAGCCGTCGGGGCCGATGAACCGGGTCGAGTCGCCGCCCGGCTTGAACGTCATCTCCACCTCGGCCATCCGGATCGTCATGTCCCAGTCGTAGACCGTGTCGTAGAGCCCTTCGGTGGGGATCTTGCCGGTCCCTTCGACGGTGATCGGGCCGGTCAGGTCGTCGTCGCTTCCCCAGACCATGATGTCCAACGGGTGCGCGCCCCAGCCGCCCAGGTAGCCGATCGAGTAGTCGTAGATCCAGTAGGTGCCGGGCCGCTTGCAGCGGTCGATGGTGTAGGGCGCCGCCGGGGCCGGGCCGTTCCACGTGTCGTAGTCGAGGTCGGGGGGCACGGGCACCACTTCCGTCGAGCCGCCGGCCCCGCCGTTGGGCGCGATCACCTCGATCCGCCGGACCTTGCCGATCCGCCCGCTGCGGACCAGCTCGCAGCCGAAGCGGCAGTGGGGCATGCTCCGCTGCTGCGTGCCGTACTGGAAGATCCGCCGGTTCTCGCGGAAGGCCTTGCGGCAGGCGAGGTTCTGCTCGATGCTCAGCCCCAGGGGCTTTTCCACGTAGGCGTCCTTGCCCGCCCTGGCGGCCGCGATGGCGATGGGCACGTGCCAGTGGTCGGGTGTAGCGACGACCACCGCGTCGACGTCGTCGCGGGCCAACAGCTCGCGGAAGTCGGAGTACGCCTTGCCCTTGATCCGCGTGGCGTAGTCCTCGCGGCGGCTCTTATACGCGTCGGCGCAGGCGACGCTCACGGCGCCCTGGCAGGTCTGGAACCCCCGCAACAGCGACACGCCCCGGTTGCCCACGCCGATGTGCCCCAACGCGACCCGCTCGCTGGCCGGCGGCGTCTCCGCGTTTCCCAGCGCGGCCGACGTGATCACGTACGGCGCCCCCACGGCGGCAGCCGCGGCCCCTTTCAGAAGACGACGTCGGGTAATTCGATGCTCGCTCATGGATCCCTCCGGTTCTATTGGCGTTGTTCACTTGCGCCTTGTCAACTCAGGACAGAGTAGTGGTACAGGTTGGCCGTGTTGACACAAGCCCGAAGCGCCAGCGAGGAACCGTACCGATTCCCTCGCTTGCGCTTTTTGAAGTTGCGCCTATGGAGACCGGATCGTCGTAACAAGTTGAAAGGGAATGAGTTAGTGTACTGTGGAAGTAAACATTCGCCCAACCCGTCGGTTCCCGTACCCTGGTTCCCAAGCTCCAGCTTGGGAACCAGGGGAGTTCGCTCTGACGGGTTGGACGAATGTTTACCTGTGGAAAGCGCGCCTTTTCGACCAACGTTTTCAGGTCTTCGACTGTAAATAACACCCTAGAACACGAGGAAAACGCACGAATCCTGGCCACACTAAGCGGTCGAGCGCAACTTCAAAACTTGCGCTTCGGGCTTGTGTGACGACCCATCACGCCGTGGAATTCGCCAAACCGTACCACCACCCAGGATAGCCCGGCCCCTCGCCGCAGGCAACAAGACCAGAGGCAGAGACGCAGGCCCCGCAAAAAACCTCCTTGTGCCCCTGTACGCCTGTGCCCTATAATACGCGGTTCGCCGGAACCTGGCACGCAACGGGACACGCCACCCACTCATGGCTGCTTCGGATATCGTCATCAAGGGGGCTCGGGAGCACAATCTGCGGGACGTGGACCTGGTCCTCCCGCGGAACCGCTTGATCTGCTTCACCGGGGTGAGCGGGTCGGGCAAGAGCTCGCTGGCCTTCGACACGCTCTACGCCGAAGGGCAGCGGCGGTACGTCGAGAGCCTGTCGAGCTTCGCCCGGCAGTTCCTCGGGCAGATGCCCAAGCCCGATGTCGACATGATCGCTGGCCTCAGCCCGTCGATCTCCATCTCCCAGAAGTCGGCCGGCCAGAGCCCGCGCTCGACCGTGGGGACGATCACCGAGATCTACGACTACCTTCGGGTGCTCTACGCGCGGGTGGGGAAGGGGCACTGCCCTCAGTGTGGCCGGCCGATCACCGCCCAGACGCGGCAGCAGATCCTCCAGCGGATCGCCGGCTTGCCGCAGGGCACGCGGTTTCTGGTGCTGGCCCCGTTGATCCGCAGGCAGAAGGGGGAGTATCGCGACCTGTTCGAGGACCTATTGAAGCAGGGGTTCGTCCGCGCCCGGGTCGACGGGGCCATCGTCCGCCTGACCGACGACCTGCGGCTCGACCGGCAGATGCGGCACAACATTGAGGTGGTGGTCGACCGGCTCACCACCGCGCCCGCTTCCCGCGGTCGATTGGCCGAGGCGGTCGAGCTGGCGTTGAAGCTGGGGCAGGGGAACTTGATTGTGGCGCCGGAGGAGTCGGGCGGAGAGGCAGACGGGGCCCCACCCCAACCCCCACCCCCTGGGGGGAGGGGGGCGGCGGGGGCAAGCCGGGACGGCCTCCTCCCCGCCCCAAAAGATTGCTCCCCCTATCAAAAAACCTACGAGCC
>CAZDHR010000103.1:0-4711 GCA_964505295.1 uncultured Planctomycetaceae bacterium | reverse complement strand
CTCGGCCCAATACGCTTGCACCCACTGCCAGATCAGCTTCGAGCCGCCCAGCCCGCAGATGTTCAGCTTCAACAGCCCGCAGGGGATGTGTCCTCAGTGCAACGGGCTGGGCGATGTCTACACGTTCAATCCCGAGCGGCTGATCCCCGACCCGAGCAAGTCGTTCCAGCAAGGGTGCGTCCAACTGGTCGGCCGGTGGCGCGACCTGGGTCGCTGGCGCCGCCACATCTACCGCGGCGTGGCGGAGACCCTCGAGCGGACCTACGGCCTGGAACGCGGAACCCTCCTGGAGACCGCCTGGGAAGAGCTCGATCCGAAGTTCCGCGACAAGCTCCTTTGGGGCACGGGCGACCTGCACATCACCTACACGTGGCGGTCCGGGCCATCGGGCCACAAGTGGGGCGGGACGTGGGAAGGCATCATCCCCAAGCTGCTCTCGCAATATCGGACCACGCGGAGCCGGATGCAGCGCCGGGCGCTGGAGAAGTATATGTCCGTGGTCGGCTGCAACGGCTGTCACGGCGCGCGGCTCAACCCACAGGCCCGAGCCGTCACGCTCACCACGGCCCGTGCCCGATTCCGGGACCGCCCCGAGCGCTCGCTGCCCGAGGTCTGCGCCCTGGCCGTCTCCGACGCGGCCGAGTTCTTCGCCGAGCTGGTGCTCGACGCGACGGCTCAGCAGGTGGCCGAAGAGGCCCTCAAGGAGATTCGCGGGCGCCTCGAATTCCTCAAGAACGTGGGGCTGGAGTACCTCACGCTCGATCGCACCGCCCCGACGCTGGCCGGCGGCGAGATGCAGCGGATCCGCTTGGCGGGCCAGATCGGCTGCGGGCTGGTCGGCGTGCTCTACATCCTCGACGAGCCCTCCATCGGGCTCCATCACCGCGACAACGACCGCCTGCTCGAAACGCTGGCCAGCCTGCGCGACCAGGGCAACACGGTGGTCGTCGTGGAGCACGATGAGGACACGATGCGCGCGGCCGATTCCCTGGTCGATTTCGGCCCCGGCCCCGGGGTGCGCGGCGGTCGGGTCGTGGCCACCGGGCCCATCGACGCGGTGATGGCCGAGGCGGAAAGCGTCACCGGCGATTACCTGGCGGGAAGGCGTCGTATCGAGACGCCTAAGAAGCGCCGGCCCACGAATGACAAGCGGCTGGTCGTCCGCCGCGCCGCCCACAACAACCTCCAGGCAATCGACGTCGAGATTCCGCTGGGTGTGTTCGTCTGCGTGACGGGCGTCTCCGGCTCGGGCAAGAGCTCGCTGGTCGGGGATATCCTGGTCGAAGCGCTCCGCCGCGATCTCAACGCCGGGATCGGCGACCCGGGCGCGCACGACGCGATCGAGGGCCTGGAGCACCTCGACAAGATGATCGCCATCGACCAGTCGCCGATCGGGCGAACGCCCCGCTCGAACCCGGGCACGTACGTCAAGGTCCTCGACGAAATCCGCCACCTCTACGCCCAACTGCCCGACTCGAAGGCCCGGGGCTACAAGCCGGGCCGGTTTAGCTTCAACGTGGCGGGGGGGCGGTGCGAGGCCTGCGAGGGCAACGGCTCGAACCGGCTGGAGATGGACTTCCTGGCCGACGTCTGGGTCACCTGCCCGGTGTGCGACGGGCACCGCTTCAACCGCGAAACGCTCCAAGTCCGCTTCAAGGGGAAGTCGATCGCCCAGGTCCTGGAGATGGACGTCCAGGAGGCCCTGGAGCATTTCGAAAACGTCCCCAAAATCCACCACAAGCTGAAGACGCTCCACGACGTGGGGCTCGACTACATGAAGCTCGGCCAGCCTTCGCCCACCCTCTCCGGCGGCGAGGCCCAGCGAGTCAAGCTCGCCCGGGAGCTGGCCAAAAAAAGCACCGGCCAGACGTTCTACGTGCTCGACGAGCCGACCACCGGGCTGCACTTCGCCGACGTCGAACTGTTGCTGCGGGTCCTGCACGGCTTCGTCGAGGCGGGTAACACGGTCGTCGTCGTCGAGCACAACCTCGAAGTGATCAAGACGGCCGATTGGATCATCGACCTCGGCCCGGAGGGGGGCGCCGGAGGCGGGCAAATCGTCGCCGCCGGCACGCCCGAGCAAGTCGCCGGCGTGCGCGCCTCCCACACCGGCAAGGCCCTGCGATCCGTGCTCAACGGCCACGCCGGTCGTTCGGCGAACGGCTCCGACGGGAAGCGGGCGAGGAGCAAACGGGGCGTTTCGAAGAGCGCCGGGCGGGCGCGCCTGGCCAAGTCGATCAAGGTCCGCGGCGCCAGCCAGCACAACCTCAAGGGCATCGACGTCGACGTCCCGCGCGACCAGCTCACCGTCTGCTGCGGCCCGAGCGGCTCGGGCAAGACCTCCCTGGCCATGGACACGATCTACGCCGAGGGGCAGCGACGCTACGTCGAAAGCCTCAGCGCGTACGCCCGGCAGTTCGTCGACAAGATGCAGAAGCCCAGGCTGGAGCACATCGAGGGCCTCTCGCCGGCGATCGCCATCGAGCAGAAGCACACCAGCCACTCGCCGCGAAGCACGGTCGGCACCGTCACCGAGATCTACGACTACCTTCGCATCCTCATGGCCCGGCTGGGCGAGCCGTACTGTCCCGACTGCGGCGAGGCCATCGGTACCCAATCGGCCGACGAGGTGATCGCCAAGGTGATGGCCCACCCGGACGGCACGCGCCTCCACCTCATGGCCCCGCTCGAGATTCAAGTGGGCGAGAGGTACGACGCGCTTTGGGACGAGATCCGCGCCTCGGGCTACGTGCGAGTCCGTGTGGACGGGCAGATCCACTCCATCGACAGCCCCCCGACGATCGACCGCCGGCGCCGGCACGAGGTCGAGGTGGTGGTCGACCGCGTGGTGGTCCGCCGCGACGCGCGAGGCCGCATCGCCGACAGCGTGGAAAACGCCCTGGCCTTGGGACGCGGCGTGCTGCACGTCACCGTTCCCCGCGACGACGTACCCGAGCCCGACTGGCCGGTCGAGGTCCACAGCCAGCATTTCGCGTGCGACCGGTGCGGGCGGAGCTTCGAGCCGCTGTCGCCCCACAACTTCTCGTTCAACAGCTCGCTTGGCTGGTGTCCGGAGTGCGAAGGGCTGGGCGTCCAGTTGGGGGCCAATCTCACGGAGCTTCTCGACGACCCCAAGCTCTCCCTGGCCGACGGGGCCGTGGCCCTGTGGCCCGGCGTCGACGGCCGCATCTTTCCGCTGATGCTCGATGCGTTCGGCCGGCAAACCAGTGTCCCCCTCGATGTCCCCTTCGAGCAGCTCGGGGCCCGGCACCGTCGCCTGGTGATGCACGGCACAGGCGACCAGTGGTTCGACGTCTTCCTCCCGCGCCCGCCGGAAGAGGGCCAGGGTGAGGGGGCGGCGCCCCCGGCGAAGGCTTCCGATCGCCCCGTCTTTCGCTTCCAGTACAAGGGGCTCTACCCCGCGTTGGAGGAGGCCAGCCGTGTCTCGCCTACGTTGCGCGGCAGGCTCCAGACGATGGTCGACGAGGTGGAATGCTCGGTGTGCGGCGGGAGCCGACTGCGCGACGACGCGGCGGCCGTGCAGCTTCGCGGGCGCACGCTCGACGAAATCTGCCGCCGGCCGCTGGGGGCCCTGCTGGGGTGGTTCACCTCCTGGCGGCTCGACGGGCGGGAGCGGAAGATTGCCGGGGAAGTGATCCGCGAAATTCGCGACCGGCTCCAGTTTCTGGTCGACGTGGGGCTGGAGTACCTGACGCTCGCCCGGCCCGCCCCCACGCTCTCCGGCGGCGAGATGCAGCGGATCCGCCTGGCCGCCCAGGTCGGAAGCGGGCTGTGCGGCGTGCTCTACGTGCTCGACGAGCCGACCATCGGGCTACACCCCCGCGACAACCGCCGGCTCTTGGCCGCTTTGCGCAAGCTCCGCGACCTGGGCAACACGCTGTTGGTCGTCGAGCACGACCGCGAGGTCGTCCAGAGCGCCGACCGCCTGCTCGACTTCGGACCCGGCGCCGGCCGCGACGGCGGACGGATCGTCGCCCAGGGCACACCGAGCCAGGTCGCCTCGCGCCGCGCGTCGGTCACCGGACCGTACCTTTCCGGCAAGAAGGCGATCCCCGTGCCGACGAACCGGCGCATGCCCGCGGCCAGGGAGCAGGGGTCAGGCGTAAGGGCTCAGGGCTCAGGACGCGGGGGCGAGGGAGAACGTGGCTGTGAAGCGGCTCAAAGCCCACGGGCGGCGGCCCGTGGGACCAAGCGGCGCAAACACCCCGCCGCCTCCGCCGCCGCAACATCCCCTCACCCTAACCCTCTCTCGCAAGCGGGAGAGGGGACGCTCCCGCCCGGCGGCGGTTGGCTCGAAATCCTCGGCGCCCGGCACAACAACCTGAAGCGCATCGACGCGCGCATTCCCCTGGGGACTTTCACGGTCGTGACCGGCACGAGCGGCAGCGGCAAGAGCTCGCTGGTCGAGGACGTGCTCTACAACGCCCTGGCCCGCACGCTCCACCGCGCGCGCACGTTCCCCGGGGCCCACGACGCGATCCGCGGGCTGGAACACGTGAACAAAGTGATCCGGGTGGATCAGCAGCCGCTCGGGCAGACGCCGACGTCGAACCCGGCCACGTTCACCGGGGTGTTCGACCTGATCCGCTCGCTCTTCGCCCAGCTTCCCGATTCCAAGCTTCGCGGCTACACGGCGCGGCGGTTCAGCTTCAACGTGCCGGGCGGGCGGTGCGAGAAGTGCGAGGGGAAC
>CAZDHR010000102.1:0-18334 GCA_964505295.1 uncultured Planctomycetaceae bacterium | reverse complement strand
AAGGGGTGTTACAGCTCGGTCGCAGGCCTCAACGCGAGGCTCTTGGTCGAACTCTACCGGCGCGCGGCCGCCGGCCGATATGACGAGGCCCAATCGCTCCACGACGCCGTGCATCGGTTGGTCACCGAGGTGCTCTGGCCCATGGTTCGCGACGAAGGGCTGTGGGACTCGGCGGTGGACCGCGTGATGCGCGTGGCCGGCGGCGTCGACGTCGGGCTGAAGTGCCAGGGGCCGTACCGATCCGCGGGCCCCGAGCACGTCGAGCGCCTGATGGCGTGGTGCCGGTGTCATGCCCCCGTGCTGCTCGGTCAACAAGGCACGGCCCCGGGATGAGTTGCCTGAGTCCGTTGATCTCAACGTAGCCTTGCGGCGCGGCCAACGCCCGCCGACGGCCGTCGGCGGGCGTTACCCGGCTGGATTGACTACGGGATGAGATGGGCGTGGGGCGCCCAAATCACCGTCAATCGGGCCCGCGAAGCCCCGCCGCCAGGGCCATTCGGGCGGCGCCCCAAAGCGAATCGGCCTCGGTCGGCACGAGCGGCGTGCCGAGCGCGTCGGCCAACAGCTTCACCCACGTGGCCGACCGGCTGCCGCCGCCGGCAACGAGGATCTCTCCGGCAGACGGGTCGACGTTCAGCCGTCGGACCATGTCCGCCATGCGCCGGGCGAGGCCCTCGACGACCGACCGGGCGAACTCGGC
This sequence comes from uncultured Planctomycetaceae bacterium, assembly GCA_964505295.1. Taxonomy (GTDB): domain Bacteria; phylum Planctomycetota; class Planctomycetia; order Pirellulales; family Thermoguttaceae; genus DATKZH01. The sequence goes on along the minus strand of CAZDHR010000102.1, from coordinate 17,634 downwards.
GGGTGTGTGGTGGAAGGCCACGTTGCGCCAGGCTCCCGCGCCCGAGGGCAGCTCCGCGTCGAACACGAGCCCTCGGCACCCGGGCTCCGCGGCGTCGACCCGGGCGAAGAAGGCCAAATTGGTCTCGCACCCCGGCAGGATGCTCCGAGCCCAGTTGATCACGTTGCCCCCGCAACTGTCGGCCGCCATGCGATAGCCGAGTCCGCCCGGGTAGGGACCGCGAATCAACGCCGGGTTTGGCGCCGAGATCTCGTCGACACACGCGTACGCCACCTGGGCGGTCCCGAGCGTAATCAGCAGGCTGCCTCTCTCGTGCAGTTCGGCCCCGAACGCCCCGGCCGTCTGATCGTTCCCAGCCAACACCACGGGGATTCCCTCGGGCAGACCGAATCGGCGCGCGCCGCGGTCGGTATGCACGGCGACCGAGCCGACCGGGACCGGCGTGGGCAGTTGTTCACGGCGTATTTGGCAGACTTCCAGCGCGGCAGGCCACCAGTCGTCCAGGCCGAGGGAGTAGAGCCCGCTCATCGCGGCGAGGTTGTCGTCGGTGGCGGCCGCGCCCGAGCAACGATGAACCAGGTAGGTCGGCAGGCTGAAGACGCGATCTTCCGGCGCAAGGGCGCCGGGCTGCGTCGTTTGAAGGTGTTTGAGCTGGCAGATTTGCAGGACGGCCAACATCGCGCCGAAACTGGCGTGCTCGCCGAAGTCTCGAAGCGCCGGCTCTTGCTGAAGCACCCTGCACGCCGCTCGAGCCCGGGTGTCCTGCCAGGAGATGAAGGGCATCTTGACGCGGCCCGCCGGGTCGACCACCGTGAACGTTTGGGCCTGGCTGGTGACGGCCAGGGCGTGGATCGCCTCCGGCGGAAGGTTGGCCTCGTCGATCGCCGCGCGGATCGCGTGCTCGAAGGCGGAGGTGACCTCGTCGGCCTCCAGTTCCACGCGGCCGCCCGGCCCGTAGCGGTACCGCAGCGGACGGCTGCCCGAGCCGCGGAGCGCGGGCGCTTCGTCGAAGACGCCGGCTTTGAAGGTCGTGCTTCCCAGATCGACGGCGAGTATCATGCCGGGTGTCGCTCCTCTTCGCGAAGCAGGGAGAGGACGGCGTCGACCATCACGGCGCCCGACGCCGGCGCGAACAGCGCGTTGGCGGCCTCGTACCCGTCGCCGGCCGCCTCGGGCGTGACGACGTACCCCTGAAGTTCCCCGCCCACCAGGCTGACGGGGAACGTCCTCGCCGGCGCCCTCCGCTTGATATCGAGGGCGTACTCGACGAACAGCTCGCCCGGCAGACCGGCCAGCGAGGCGTTGCCGATTCGCAACGCCTGCACTTGGATCGGCCGGTAGGCGGCCAGCGTGCGGTCGACGTCTCCCCGCCGATTCGCCCGGGCGAGCACGATGGCGGCCTCCGCGCCGAAGACCGCGCACTCGGCCGTTCGCACGTCGGCCCGGTCGGCCCGCTCCGCTTGGAGCCGTTCGTACCGCGTCCGAGTGCTGGCGAGCTGCTCCTCCGCTTGGGCCACCGACGGCAGGGCACGCCGCGGAAGATCGACCTCTTGGAGCTTTCCGGAGAGCGTGCCGTCGGCGGTGAAGTCGTCGTCGGCGAGCCTTTCGATGGCTCCCACGGCGGCCGCGCCCAGCTTGCGCCCGAGCCGCTCGGCTTCCTGAAAGGTCTGGGCGCGGACGAAGTGGCGTGGGCTCTGGTTGCCGCAGGGGGCCGTGTGATAGACGACCGGCAGGGCCGCGCCGAGCCGCTCCTGGAGGTGACGCCGCGTGTAGTGGGGGAAATCGGACGAGACGAGCGTCGAGTCCTCGTGCAGCACGGTGGGGTGCATGCCGTAGATGAGGTCGACGGCCACCAGCGCCCGGCTGCCCGGCTCGCGCACGGCGAGGACGCCGACCTCCGGGTCGGTCACTCCGTCCGGCGAAAGCCGATTGCCGCCCACGCCCCGGGCGTCGGCCGTGGTCCAGGCCAGCTCGGCCGGCCGGGCCTGCCGGGCGGCCTCTCGGGCCGCGCGGACCGCCTGCCCCTCGACGAGCCGCAAGTAGGATGGATCGGGGTCGGGGGCGCCCGGATCGTCTTGCCAGCCGAGCAGGCGGCAGGTGACCGGCCCCGAGTGCGTGTGCGTGCAGCTTGTGAAGACGCAGTCCTCCGGGACCGACGTCTCGGCCGCCACCGCCCGGCGGATCGACCTCGCCGTGGGCGGATCGAGGAAGAGAAGATCGAGGGCGACCAGGAGCGCACGGCTTGGGCCGTGCTCCAGGAAAAGGACCGAAGCAAGAAGCGGATCGTGGACGCCCGTCGAAACCCGCTCGACGTGAGGATATCCGAACAGCGGGGCGGCCCGGGGCGGCGCGATCTCGCGGACGGCGGCTCCGGCCCGGAGCGTCATACCTGGCTCCTTCCCCGGTAGTTGCCGCCGATGGGGATGGCGGGGTCCTGGAAGTAGTTGTCGTCGATCATGCAGGGCTTGCTCACCTCGAGCAGCAAGGCAGGGCCGATGCCGGTAAAGCGGTGATCCTTGCCTGGGGCCACGGGGAGGACTTCGCCCTGGCCCATCTCGCGTTCGACGCCGTCACACACCATGCGGACCCGCCCTTTGGCGAGGAAGAACGTCTCGTGCTTTTCCCGGTGGTGGTGCATGGGGCAGGTTTGGCCGTCGACGACGAAGAGGAACTTGCCGCAGTAGCCGGCCTCGACCTCGTTGGCGATCCAGCACTCGACGAGTCCGACGCGGGCGAAATCGCCGAGGCCGAAGTCGAGCACCAGCGGCTCGGCCGGCGGCATGGCGAGACCCCACGCCTCGATCTGACGGCGAAAGGCCGCAAGCGCCTCTTCCGCTTGGGGGCCCCGGAGCGAGATCTCCAGCCCTTTGTCCAGCTCGCGCATCTCCGTCCCCTTTGCGTTCTGCCGGCCAGCCTCTCAGCGGGCAGTGCTGCGCCTTAGCGAGGCAGGGCCTCAGACCTAGGCTGGGGTCCGGTGGTCAGGGTTCAGGGTTCAGGATTCTCGTGCAGAGGTGGAACTCCAGGTCCTGAACCCTGAACCCTGAACCCTGGACCCTGAACCCTGAACCCTGAACCCTGAACCCCACAAACTTGACTCATTCACCACGACTTTCGGCAGTCAAGTACCCTAATCCAGCCCCAGGATCATCATCAGCTCCGGCTTGATGCTGACGTACGTCTTGGCTGCGATTCCCAGGAGAACGGCGCAGCCGAAGAGGACGAAGGCCTTGACCGCCAGTCCGAGGCGTCGCCCTTTCACGGCCCGCTCGTCGAAGAGGACGGCGACCATCGCGATGGCGCCCAACGGCACGGCGAGCATGGTCGAGGCTTGTCCCACGCGGATGGCGGCCACTTTGAGGTCGATCGTCTTGCGGCCTCCCGGGGCCACGGCCGGCGCGTCGGGGGCTTCGGCCCGGGAGGCGGCCGCTCGCTGAGCGACCATCTCCGCCTTCTGGTCGTTGCGGATGATGAACAGCGACGTGGTCATGCCGATCAGCAGCACGGCCGAGGCCATGACTTTGGTGGACGTCGAGTTGATCTTGCCGCCCAGCCCGAGGCCGTCGTTGAGCATCACGCCGCCGGCCAGCGAGTTGGTGATGAAGCTGGAGAAGGCGGCGGCCCAGAATCCGATGCTGAAGATCAGCTTGGCGTATCGTCCGAAGGCGACGTCGAGCTGGCTGACCATCACGCCGAAGTTGACGTCGCCTTCATGGGGGTAAAGCACGACCGCGGCCGTGGTCATGATCATCGCGCCGATCAGCGTCAGCACGCAGGAGGCCATCACGGTGTCGGCGATTCCCCGGCCGAGGTCCTTTTCCGTCCACCCCTTGGCCTTCACCAGATACGACTGGAAGAAGGCCGAGGCGATGATGAACGTGGTGCCCACCAGGCCGCCGAGGGTCACCCAGTTGACGTCTTTGGGCAGGGTGGGAATACACGCGCCCCGGAGCACGGCCGGCAGGCTCGGGCCGGCCCACACCAGGTTGACCAGGAACGCGACGGCCATGAGCACCAGGAAGAAGACCATCATTTTCTCGAGGATGAAGTAGATCACTTTGAACCCGAAGAGGAACACGATGGCGGCCAGTGAGAAGAGCACCGGCCACACGTACGGGGACACGTTGCCCAGGATCACCTCCGTCCCGGCCGCCACGCCGAGGGAGTTTCCGAACTGGAACGCCGCGCAGACCGAGAACAGGGCGATGCCGCACAGCACGGCGTACCACCGGCCGAGCTTTTTGGCCGTGAGCCCCAGAAAGGTATCGTCGCAATAGATGCCGAACCGCATGAAGAGCGTGAGGAACCCGGCCATCAAGACCCCCGACGCCAGCGACAGCCAGATGAGCGAATAGCCGTATTTCGCCCCGGTCGTGGACATCAAGGTCACGCTGCCCGGCCCGATGACGGTCGCCCCCACGATGAACGCCGGCCCGATCCGCATGAGGAAGTTGGGTTTCACCATCGGTGCGCTCCGATAAACGTGTAGACGAGACCGGACGACGAGCGGTAAGCCGCCGAGCGGCTGCGTCGGTCCTCCTCGCCGCTCGTGCTGACGGTGCGTGCCGTATTCTAAACGTTCGGCCGCCGGAGGGCAAAGGGGGCAGCGCGACCCCTTCCCTCGGCCGCCCCGATACGGTCCAATAGGCGCCCGGCGATCCGGACGGCTGCTCAGCGAAGCCTCTCGCGGAGGGTTCCTTCCAAGAGAATACGCGGGCAACTCGGCCCCGGACCACGTCGACCAATTGCACTCGCTGCCGGACTACCTGGAATGGATCGCCTGGGATAAGGCGGCGACGCGCGCGGAGTCGCGACCACCGCGGGATTGATCTCGCCATCGGAGTTGAATCGGAGACGGAGGCGGACCGAGCATGGGCATGTCGCTGAGGGAACGAATCCTCGCCGTTTACTCGGGCGACGTGCCGGACGTCGTGCCGTACATGCTCGACCTCTCCCACTGGTTCTACCACAGGAACCGTCTGCCTTGGGACTTGAGCGCCGCGTACGAGGCGCCGGAGCGGGAGCTGATCGACTGCCACAGGCGGCTCGGCTGCGGGTTCTACCTTGCCAACCTGGCGTCGTTCTACTCGGCGTCGTTTGCCGAAGACGTGACCGCCGAGACCGAGAAACAGGTGCGCGAGGACGGCAGGCCCGAGATCGCGTGGCGCCTGAAAACGCCGTTGGGCGAAATCGAGCGCCGCCGTGTCTGGGAAGAGACCACGTACGGCTGGGGCATCAGCCGATGGGGAGTGCGGACCGAGCAGGACCTCGCGGTGCTGGCCTACGCGATGAGCCGCCGCCGGTTCACCCCCAACGGGCCGAACTACCGGGCCTGGGTCGACGAGGTCGGCGAGCTGGGCGTCGTCTACATCGTCGCCGGGTACAGCGCCATAGGGTACTTGCTCCATTACTGGATGGGTGTCGAGGGCGTTGCCTACGCCACGGCCGACTTCCCCGAGGCGATTCGCCGCGCGGTGGACGAAATCAACGCGAACAACCTCCGGCTCGTCGACCTCCTGGCCCAGTCGCCCGCGGAGGTCGCGATCCTGGGCGACAACTTCTCGAGCGACGTCCAGTCGCCCGCGTTCTTTGCGAAGTGGTCCAAGCCGTACTACGACGAAGCGGTCCGCCGCCTCCACGCCGCCGGGAAGCGCGTGGCCGTCCACATTGACGGGCGCCTGCGGGGCGCGATCGGGATGATCCGCCAAACGGGCGCCGACTGCGGCGACGCGATCACGCCGACCCCGATGGGAGACCTCACCCCCGAGGCGTGCCGCGACGAGGCCGGGCCCGACTTCATCCTATCCGGCGGCGTCTCCCCGGATCTCTGGCTCCCCGGCGTGCCCGTCGACACGTTCAAGGCCAAGGTCATCGAGTGGCTCGAGCTCGGCAAGCGGAGCCCCCGGCTCATCGCGGGCGCCGGCGATCAGGTGCCCCCCGGAGCCGACGAAGACCGCATCCACATCATGCGAGACCTGGTGGAAGCGCACGGAAGGTACTGAGACGACGGGCGCTCGCGCCCGCATCAGAGCCACTCTCGCACCAGCGCGTAGAGCGGGCGCAGCGCCGCCGCGTAGTAAAGCTCGTGCTGGTAGAGCCAGAAGAGGACCTTGCACGCGGCGATCGCCCCGACCAGCCCGATCATGCCCGCAAGCGCCGCCCAGTGCCACGCCCGAAATCGTTCGTCGCGAAGGGAGGTCCGCCTGGCATCGAGGGTGAATCCACGCGTGAGCACCGAGAGGGCGACCTCCTGGGAACGGCGGATCGTGCCGGCCAGCACGGGTCGCAGGCTGGCCACCTCGACGCGGACCGTGTCGCGGATCCCGTGGCGAAACGGCCGATAGCCTTTCAGGCGCATGGCCAGGTGGACCGTGCGGAACTCCTCGGCCACCAGCGGCAGGAAGCGGATCGCGCTGGTGGCCATGAACGCCAGGCTGAACGGCACGCGCATGGCCAACAGACCCCGCAGAAAACGGTCCGGCTCGGTGGAGAAGCAGATCGCGTACCCGACCAGGGCCATGGCCACGAAGCGGAGCGACTGCACCAGACCATAGTGTATTCCCTGGGAGTAGATCTTCAGCCCTTCGGGGAAGAGCCGGTTCGGCTCGACGAGAACGACCAGGGCGTGGCGCGGAAACCGGCTGTAGAAAATCCCCTGGCTGAGCATCAGCCCCCACACGACGAGCGCCAAGGTGACGCCCACCAGCTTCACCTGCGACCCGTTCGGCCGGCCCAGCGCGAAAACGAGCGCCCCGACCGCCCCCACGGCCGCCAGCATGGGCAGGCCGTCGACCAGCACGACCAGAAGCGACATCGAGAAGCCGATCGCCATCTTCAGGCGCACGTCGAGCCGGCCGAGCGGGGAGGTCGCGTTTCGGTGGAACAGTCTCATCCGCTCGATATCCGCAACAGGGAATCCACGTCGAGCACGCGCAGGCCGTGCCGCATCGCGTACGCCTGGAGGCTCGTCTGCCGAAGCGACGCCGCCTGCATGGCCTCGTGGTCAAAAAGCACGTCGACCGGATCGCCGTCGGCCAGCACGCGGCCCGCCTCGACGAGCACGATCCGGTTGGCGTGCCGGGCGGCCGTTTGCACGTCATGGGTGCAGAAGACGATCAGGTCGAACTGGTCCTCCAGTCCGGTCATCATCCGCTCGATCTGCTCGCGGTCCTGGCCCGTGGTCGGCTCGTCGAGCAAGAGCACGGAGGGTTGTTGGGAGAGGATCGACGCCACGGCCGTGCGGAGCCGCTGCCCGCGCGACAGGGCAAACGGCGGCTGATCGGCCAGGTCGTCGAGCCCCATGCGCGTCAGGACGGCGTCGACAATTCGCCGGCGCTCGCTCCGCCCGGTGCGGGCGTGGATGGGGGCAAAAGCCACCTCCTCGCGGACCGACTCGGAGAAGAGCATCAGGTCGGGGACCTGCATCACCAAGCCGACCGAGGGCTTCGCGTCGGTCCACGCGATCTCTCCCGAGCGCGGCTTCAAGAGCCCCGCCATCAGGTGCAAGAGCGTCGACTTGCCCGAGCCGTTGGGGCCCATCAGGGCCACGCGATCGCCGCGGCGGAGCGTGAGGCCCAGCCCCTCGAAGACCGCCGGGCCGTGCCGGGCGTAGGCGAACGCGAGGTCCTCGATCCGGCACAGGGCGTGCTTCTCGCGAACTTGCCGCTGGGAAACGCCCTCACCCCAGCCCTGTCCCAAAGGGAGAGAGGGCTTACACTCCAGCAATGGGGCCTCCTCGGCCCGAAGAGGTCGTTCAGGACGGCCCAAGCGATCGAACAAGTCGGGGATCAAAGGCAGGCTCAGGCCGAGCGCTCGCATGGGTCCCAGGTCGGCCAGGGCTTCATCCCGGGTCGCGTTGAAGACGACCCGCCCCCCGTCGATCAACACCACGCGGTCGGCCAGCGCGATCGTCTCCTCGATGCGATGCTCCACGAGGACGACGGCCAGCTCGTGGGCGAGCTTCAGGTCCCGGATCACGCCCAGGATTTCCTCCACGCCCTGCGGGTCGAGTTGGCTCAACGGCTCGTCGAGGAAGAGGACCTTCGGTTTCAGGGCGAGCGCGCAGGCGATGGCCAGCCGCTGCTTCTGCCCGCCGGAGAGGGTCGAGGCCGACTGATGCCGGCAGTCGTCCAGGCGCACGGCGGCCAGGGCCTCGTCGATCCGGCCGACCATCGTGGGGCGATCCAACCCCAAGTTTTCCAGGCCGAAGGCGACCTCGGTTTCCGGTGTGGCCGTGCAGATTTGCGAGTCGGGGTTCTGGAACACCGTGCCGGCGATCCGGCAGATCTCGGCCAGCTCCAGCTTGCGGACGTCCTGGCCGTCGAGCCGCACCGTGCCCTCCACCCGGGCGGTGCTTTCGTGCTGAAGGACCCCGTTCATCGCGTTCAACAGCGACGACTTGCCGCAGCCCGTCGGCCCGGTAATCAAGACCAGCTCGCCCGGGGCGACCCGCAGGTCGATGCCGGCGAGCGTCGGCTCGGGGGCGTCGACGTATCGGAGGCTGAGCCGGTCGACCTCGATCACTGGTGGACCCTCCGGAGACTCATGCCGAGCGACTTGCCCAGGTAAACGCCGATCGCCGTGTAGAAAAATCCCGTCACCGCGACCTGGAGAAACACGTACCAACCCGCGAAGAACAGCCGGTAGAAGACCGCTTGGAGGGCGAGCGACGTGAACGTGCCGGCGGCGTCGGCCAGCCCCAACGCGAGCATCATGGGGAGCAGCCTCGGGGGTTTCGCACGGGCGGAGGTGAACCGGGTGACGCCAAACGCCAAAAGCAGCGTCTCCCGAAACGCGATCGAGGAGCCGACGAAGATGACGTCGGTCAGCCCGAACGAGCCGAACAGCACGCCGCCCATCACGTAGGTCACCAGGCCGGCCAGCGTCATGGCCCCGACGCGGGGCACGAGAAACAGGATCGACGTGACCAGCAGGTACGTCATCACCTCGGTCAAGAGCCCGCCCACCAGGCAATTGAACGGCCCCAACAGCGCGTAGAACACCATCGACACCAGCCCGCCCATGAACTGGAGACAGAACTGGAGCGACCCCAGCAGGGCCAACAGCACCAGCACGCGGATTCCCAGCGACTCGACCATCCGCCGATACAACACCAGCGTGGCCGCCAACCAGGCGAGGCTGAGCACGGTAGCCCCCAGCAACCAGCCCGAGAAGAGGAGGTCGGAGCGGACCACGCCCAGCGGCGCTTCGAGGACCTCGAGCGTCCGGTCGGAGCCCAACGGTTTGATTTTGATCCGCCGCAGGTACGTGCCCTCGGGGGTTTCGGCGCGCACGTAGACGGGCAACGGGCAGGGCTGCGTCTGGCCGGGCCCGACGTGGGCGTAGGCCATGATCCGGCCCGTCCCGCCGGTCGATTCAAACTCCGGGGCGGCGAAGAACTCGACGGGCTGGCCGCCGGTCGGGTCGAGGATTTCGCTCACCAGGAGCAAGCTGATCGGCTGGGCCGTGTCGTTGCGGAGCCACAACGTCTGGTACGTGAACGGCTCATAGGGGCTGGGCACGCTCAGACGGACGTTGAGCCACGACGCCACCCTGACGCCGACCCGGTTGGGCAGGATGATCCGGTCGGCCACGCGCTCGCGCTCGTGGAACCCGTCGTGCTCCGTGGGGAGCCGCCACGCCACCACGCGCAGCCCCTCGCGATCGATCGCCCGGCTCACGAAGCGGATCGCCAGCGGCAGCACCAGCTCGCCCGACTCGAGCGTGATCACCAGCGGCGCACCGGGTAACCGGTCGCCGAGTCGGACCCGGCTGGTCCAGATCCGCTTGTCGAACTCGGATTCCAGCGCCTCGCCGGCTTCTTCGATCGGCGGCTCCATGCGCAGGGCGCCCGAATCCTCCTCGTCGATCTCGCTCGATACCCCGAACTCAAACCGCTCGCCGTCGGTGAGCTTTTCGATTTCCAGCATCACGTCGATCGTCTCGCCGGGCGCCGCCGGGACCGCAACAGAAAAAGGGGACGCAGCTCTTTTCTGGAAAAATGGGGAAGACGGGGACAGGCGCCTGTTTTGGGAAGAGGGTTCGCCACGGCGCGGTTCCTGCAAAGAAAAAAGGGGGCCTGTCCCCATTTTCCGGAGCGTGAACTCATGAGGCGTTTGACCCAGGGGCGCGTGCAGCCGCACGACCAGCTCCGCCGAAGCCTCCGGCGCCCGGGCCGTCGAGCTTGCACCGTCGTCCGCCACGACGCGGTACGTCGCGCCCGGCTGCCACGCAAAACGCACCTCGGCCCGCGGTCGGCCGTACGCCCGGGTTCGGGCGACCGTGTGACCTCGGGCATCGAAGACGTCGATCGTCTCGGCCTTGCCGGGGTTGTGAACTTCCGCAACGCCGGGCCGGGCGAAGGCCAACTCGGGCGCGAGCGGCGGCTCGGGCTGGCGGAGGCGTCGGGTGAGCACCACCCCGAAGAGGATCAGCACCACCGCGAGGGACAAGGTTGCCAGGACCCGCTTCATGGGATGCCAGCTTGCAAGGATGGGCAATTCGGAAGCAATTCATCGTATCTGGCGGTTCTTGGATCTGCAACCTGGCCGGCTTGCGCGCCGCACGATCGCTCGTCGCCCATCACGCGCCCCGGCGACGGCTGCTTGACACGGCCCCCCGCCGTGCTCAGAATCCAGCGCGAGGCCTGGGAACCGATCCAAAAGGCGCACGAACCGCGCCCGACGACTCCCCCGGCTCCCGCGCGTGCGGTCTTCCCATCCTTTTCCCTCAGAAAGGACACTCGCCATGAACGACGGCCCGACCGAACCGGCCCGGCGTCGCACCCGTCGCCATTTCCTGAAGACCGCGGCGTCGGCGGCCGTCGCTGCGCCCGCCCTGGTGCCTTTCTCGGCGCTCGGGGCCAATGCGCCGAGCAACCGGATCACCCTGGGCGTGATCGGCTGCGGAAACCAAAGCACCGTGGACTTGCCCATTTTCCTCCGCAATGACGACGTGCAGGTGCTGGCCGTCTGCGACGTGAACACGGCCAGCCACGGCTACGTGCGCGAGGACCAGTACCTGGGCCGCGAGCCGGCCAAGAAGCAGGTCGAGACGTTCTACGCCGAGAAGAACCGATCGGGCACGTATCGCGGCTGCGACGCCTACAACGATTTCCGCAAAATCCTCTCGCGCGACGACGTCGACGCGGTCGCGATCATCGTGCCCGATCACTGGCACGGCGTGATGGTCTCGATGGCCGCGGCGGCGAAGAAGGACATCTGGTGCCAGAAGCCCCTCTCGCTCACCATCCGGCAGGGCCAGGAGATGATCGAGGCCGTGCGCAAGCACAACGTGATCCTCCAGACCGGGAGCCAGTTCCGCTCCAGCCCGGCCAACCGCCACGCGTGCGAGCTCGTGCGCAACGGGCGCATCGGCCAACTCCAGCGGATCCAGACCTTCCTGGCGCCGAACAATTTCTTCGGGCCCGGGCCGGGATGGCAGCCGATGCCCGTGCCGCCGGGCTTCGACTACGAGACGTGGCTCGGCCCGGCCCCTTCGGCCCCGTACCACGCCGAGCGCTGCCTCTACCGGTTCCGCTTCAATTTGGACTATTCCGGCGGCCAGATCACGAACTTCGGGGCCCACTCGAACGACATCGCCCAATGGGGCAACGGCACCTGCCTGACCGGTCCGGTCGAGGTCGAAGGGCTCGAGGCCGAGTGGCCGCCCAAGGGAAGCCTGTTCAACACCGCGCTGAAGAGCCGCTTCCGCGCCCGGTACGCCAACGGCGTCGAGTTGGTCTGCCAGACGGGCGAGCCGCGGATGGGCGCACGCTTCGAGGGGACCGAGGGCTGGGTGCAGTTCGGCTTCGGCGGGCTGAAGTGCCATCCCGAGTCGCTCAAGGACGCGAAGATCGGCCCCGACGAGATCCACCTGCCCCGCAGCATCGCGGACCGCGAGGAGGACGTGTACCGCAACTACTGCGTCGACCACGTGCGCAATTTCCTCAACGCCGTCAAGGCCCGCGAGGACCCGATCGCCCCGGTCGAGATCGGCCACCGCACGGCCAGCGTCTGCCATCTGGGCAACATCGCCATCCAGCTCATGCGGAAGCTCCCGTGGGACCCCGACAAGGAGCAGTTCGTCGGCGACGACGAGGCCAACCGCATGCTCTCCCGGCCCCTGCGGGCGCCGTGGCACCTGTGACGGGATAGGAGGCAAAAATCGCGGTGCGCGGGAGCGAGCTGCTCGATGGGCGCGCGAAGGAATGATTTGAGCATGTTCTGATTTCGTCATCCTGAGCGCAGCGAAGGATGACGCGGCAAAGACTGATCAAGTCATTCTCTCGCGGACGCTAGATGCCAGTAGGTCGCCGCGGCCGGGGCACGACCCATCGTCTCCAGAAGTGGTAGGGTGCGTGAAACGCACCATTAGTCAGAAGGTGAGGGAAGAGGCCATAAGGAAACTGGTGCGTTTCACGGGCGCTACGGCTTCTACCTCCGGCCATCGTTCAACACGCCTAGCCATGCCGATCCTTACCTCCAGCGACATCGAGCGGATCAACGAGGCGAGTCTCCGCGTGCTGTGGGAGACGGGCGTGCAGGTGGACGACGACGCCGTGGTCGCGCTCCTGTGCGAGTGCCTGCGGATCGGGATAGTCACGGACGGCCAGGCCGCTTGAGCGTATCCGGTCCTTCATCGCGGCCAGCTTGGCCCGGGCCGTTGGGTCGGCCTCCACGTAGTCGCCCCGCTGGGCCTGCTCCTCGGTGACGCCCCAGCGGAGGTCGACCTCGGTCCACCCGACGCCCCGCTCCTCGCACAGCTTGCGAAGCTGGGGAAACACCCGTTTGACCAGCTCCTCCCGCTCCGCGTGCATGTCGCGGAACGTCGACGAGACGAACACGCGAACGGTTCGACTGGCGGCGAGCATGGCAGGCTCCAGCTTGGGCACGAACAGCGAACGCAAGCGATAAGGTGTACGACCTGTATATCACCCGGCCGGTCGAGTTGCCAGTGCCCTGTCCACCTGTGGAGGGGAGCAGCGGGTCTGCCGCCGGTGTCGGGCACAGTCCGTCCGGGGGAAATCATGGCCGCCGTCTCGGGCAACCGCACACGCCCATTTCGCGCAATCCTAACGGCAAACTCGTTTCCGCCCTCTGTGTCAATGATAGGTGAGACAACTACCTCCTCCGCTATTACAGTAGGGGCGAGGACGGAGGAGGACGGAGAAGACTAAGGTGGTCTGGAGTCTTCCGCTGTCATTTCCCCGCCCCGTGCGTGTATCCTGGAGGGAACGTTTCCAACGTGCCGTTGGGTTGTGGGCACGTGGAAAACCTGCCCCACGTTTGGAGGCTCGATCATGAAATACGTCTGTCCCGTTCTGCTCCTTGGCTTGCTGGCAACAACCGTGTCGGCGGGCGACGACGCAGCCTACCAGCGGCAGCTTGCCGAACGCCGCAGCGAGTACGTGCAATGGGTCGCCGACACATTCGGCCAGCTCGAACCGACGATGGACCCTCGCGACGGGCGGCGCTGGGCGCTGAACCACGCCCGGCTCGTGCTGAACCGCGACCTCGACGAGGCCAACCGGTTCTTCGCGTCGTTCGGCCCGTTGCCCCGCGACGCCGACATCTACTTCATCCGGTTCCTGAGGACGCTGCTCGATTTCCGGGATTCGCCCCGCCTTTCGGACGAAGCCGAGGCCCACATCGTCGGCATCCTCAAGACGTGGCCCCAGAACCAGACATCGTCGCTAGCGCACTGGCCGCCGCGCAACACGGAGAACCACGACCTGATGCACCTGACGATCGGCATGTTCGCCCAGCAGTACCGCGGCGGCGACGTATCGGGTCACGTCCGCGAGATCAGGCAGTTCCTCGCCTGGCGCCTCGAGCGGGGATTCGTCGAATGGAACTCGAAGTGCTACCAGTACCACGTCTCGAATCCGCTGATCGTGCTGGCCGACTACGCGCCGGACGACACCCTGCGGCGCGGGGCCCAAACGCTGCTCAACGTGATGCTGGCCGAACGGGCGCTTCTCGGCGTGAACGGCTACCTGGCCGGCCCGGCGTTTCGCTGCCGCACGGCGGACGCTTACGGGTCGATGACCAATCGCAAAGTCGCCTACCTGATGGACGCCCGGTACGACGGGTTTCTGCCGACCGTTTGGCTGGCGTTCGGGCTGGGCGAGCCGCGGTTCGACTTCGCCAACGCCCGGGTGCCCGGCCTGGAGCCGGCCACGATCCACATCGCCAGCGGCAACGAGCCGCGCCTGAAGCAGGACGAGGGGATGTTCTTCGCGTCGAGCGAGCTTCGCCCGCACCCGATCGTCCGTGCTCTGGCCGACGAAGCGGCGACGCGCAAGGCTCTTATCTACCAAGGCCGGCGTTTCCTGGGCTGGCCCAGCGATCCGTTATGGAAAACCCAGCGCTGGCTCCCGGGCGCCATCTACTACTACAACACGCCGCACGTTTCCATGGGGTCGGTTCACTCCGACGGCGGAATCCTCCAGTCTCGCTACAACAGCGTCGTGTTCGGGGCCGATCCGTCGCAGGGGCTGCGCGTGGTGATCGTGCTCCCCGACGTGCCGACGCACAAACGCCGATACGAGGTGCGGGGGCGAGTCGTGCAGCACAAAAGCTGGCTGCTCGGTCAGGGCACGCTGTTCGAGGACGGCGGCGCGACGTCCCAGAAGGTGGGGCGATGGGACGTCTATCGGGTGGGAAAAGGGTTGTGCGCTCACATGGAGCTTCCCGACTCTTACCACGTCTTGCAGGTCTCGGACCTCGACACGTTTGCCGATGAACAGGCGTTCGTCGCGGCGCTCTCGGTTCCGGAGCAGAAGGGGGATCGCGTCGACGCCGTCACGATGGAGGGCGACCGGATCGCCGTGAGCCTGACGGACATGAGCATCTCGATCAACGGCGAGCCGCGCCCGCATCCGCCGACGATGCTGCACGACTGCGAGTGGATGACGTCGCCGTACGGCAGCGGCCGGATCACCATCCAGACGAAAGCCGGCAGCGTCACCTTCGACGCCGCCAACATACGCCCCGAACCCCCCGAGATGCCGGCGCTCCCCGACGGCACGTTCCGCTGGGGCAATCCGGTTTCCGACGGCTCCGTCACGAAGGTCGCGCACACGCGCGCCCTGGGCGGGCTCTCGCCGCCCCAGGAGGGCCTCGTCCTGAAGTCCGTTTCGATCCTCGTTCCACACGCCTCCGACGGACAAATCCGGTTGGCCGTCTATGCGGGCGGTACGCTCGACGGCGGGCCTCACGCCGGCGCGCCCGCCGGGCTGCTCTGCGATTTCGGCAAGACCAACCAAGCCACGGCCGGCTGGATCACCCTCGAACACCCCCAGGGCGGCGTGCCGCTGCCGGCCAATACACCCGTCTGGCTCGCATGGAAAGGAACGGGCGGCAAGGTATGCCTGAGGTACCAGGAAGGATTCGGTTCGAGCGGAGACTTCCAAATGACGCGCGGCCGCTGGGAAAGCCAGGCCATCGACAGCGACGAAGACACCGCCTGGCCAACCACGTGGCCGCCCGACGACGGTGGCGGCTTCGAGGACTACGGGTATTCGTGTTACCTGACTTTGCACAAAGGAAACCCGTGACCGACCTCGACGGTTCCGGCTGCCGCGACCGGAAGCACGGTGCAAAATGAACCACCCGCAATAACGAAAGGCCATCGGCTCATGAGAGCCCCCGCTAGGCAGTTCGCTTTCCTCATCCTCACTCCCCTGATGCCGGCTCTGTGGGCCGTGCCAAACGCGGCAATGCCTTCGGTTGAGAAGATCGATCCCTCTGTCGCCGGCAGCAAGGCGCCCGGCGTCGTCCTCGACGACCAGGCGGCCGAGCTCACCGGATCGTGGGTCACGAGCAACAAATTGCCGCCGCTGGTCGGGGCGACCTACCGGCACGACGACGACACCGATCGCGGTCGGAAGCGGGCGCGGTTTACGCCGGAAATCCCCGCCGCGGGCGAGTACGAAGTGCGGCTCCTCTACACCGCGGACGATAACCGCTCGAGCCGTGTCGCGGTCACCGTCTCGAGCGCCGACGGCGAGAAGACCGTCACCGTGAACGAGCGCGAGCCGGCCCTGGTCGATGCTGGCTCCGGAGACGGCCCCCGCGAAGGCAGCCGACGCACCCGCAACCCGGCGATCCGACGAGCCGGTGCGACTCGCCACGGCGTCACCGCCCGGGGCGGTTGACGGCAAGTCGTACAACGTGGTCATCGTCGGCGGCACGGGGGGCGGCGTCGCGTGCGCGGTGCGAGCGGCGCGCGAAGGCTGCACGGTTTGGCTGGTCCAGCACAACGGACACATCGGCGGCATGATGACCAATGGGCTGATGCAGTGGGACGCGCTTTACGGCGGGCCGCGCTCGCCGCTTTTCACCGAGCTTCTGGGCAACATCGAGGACTACTACGTCGCCACGTTCGGCCGCGATTCGCCGGACCCCCAGCGGATTCGCTACACGCACGAGCACTACCCGATCGGCTGGGCCGAGCCGCACGTGGCCGAGCGCGAGTTCAATCGGCTGGTGGCGGGCGAAAAGAACGTCACGCTGCTCTTGGACCACTACCCCACGACGGTCGAGCGCGAGGGGGCGATCATCAAGAGCGTGACGCTACGGGCCCGATCGAAGCCGGAAGCGCCGGCCAATGATTCCGAGTCCCTCGTCGTCCGCGCCGCGACGTTCGTCGACGCCACGTACGAAGGCGACCTGTTCGCGCTCTCCAACGTGCCCTATCGCGTGGGGCGCGAGGCACGCGGTGAGTACGACGAGCCACACGCCGGCAAGGTGTTTGTCAATATCGACGGCGGGCCGCCCCAGAGCGTGGTCGACCAGGGGCTCAACATCCGGGCCTACGGTGCCCACCAGGGGAGCGTCGATCCGGACAGCCCTTTCACGGCCGATGGGGCCGTGCAGGCCTACAACTACCGCTTCTGCGTTACCTCGGACCCGGCCAACCGCGTAGCCATTCCCAAACCGGCCGGCTACCGCCGTGAAGAGTACGTCAATTACGGACGCAAGTACATCGCCGCACACGCCGACCGTTGCCCCAACCACAAGTCGCACGTCAACAGCCCGATCCTGCCGGGCGAGAACCACGGCTATCCGGAAGCCGACTGGCCGGCGCGGGAGAGGATCATCCGGCGCCATCTCGAGTTCGGACTGGGCCTGATGTGGTTCCTCCAGAACGACGAATCGATCCCGCCCAAGCGGCAAGAGAAGTATCGACAGTGGGGCCTCCCCGAGGATGAATACGCCGACAACGGTCACGTGCCGTACGAGATGTACGTCCGGGAAGCCCGTCGCATCGTGGGCCGCTGCGTCTTCACCGAGCACGACGACGGCACCCTCAATCCGCACGAGTTGGCCGCCCAAGTGCATCAGGCAAAGTCGGGCGATTCGGCGCCGACCAACCGCAGGCGGGGCGACGTGATACAGGAGATGTGGAGCCTGCGGACCCAGCCGTGAAACGCACGCCGACGCTCTTTGCCCCTCTGCGGTAGACTCCGCCGGCTGCGTTGTATGCCCTCGATTTGCCTCCGCGGGTGGCGAACCGGCTGCTCGTCGGCGACGGCAAGGAGGCGAAGGAGCGAAGAGGGCGGCAAAGTGCGGCCGAAAGGGGTCTGATCCCAAAGCGTGTCACGCGGCGATGGCTGGAAGTTGCTGTGTTTCT
>CAZDHR010000101.1:0-18440 GCA_964505295.1 uncultured Planctomycetaceae bacterium | reverse complement strand
GCAGTCGGGAAAAGAGGGCGAGGGCTACGTGCTCTGGATCCGCGGCGAGCCTCGCCAGGATCATCGCCTAACGTTGAAGGAGGCCGTGATCCCGCTTTCCACCGTTGGCGAGGAAAGCCGACTGCAACTCGCCGTGCCGCGGGCCACGAGTTGGAGTTTGAAGCTGACGGTCCCGCTGGCGGGAGCCACCGCGGAGGTTTCGGACGGGGCCACGCTGCTGCCTTCTTCGACCGGCGAGAGCGACCAGACCGTCTTCACCGTGCGAGGGGGCGGGGGAGGAGAAGCCGACGGAGCCGATTTCAGCGATTTCGAGCTCACGTGGCGCAAGGCTCGAAGTGACCAGGAAAATCTGCGGCCCGTGCTCGAAGCCGAGGGAGTGTTGCTGGCCACCATCGACCGACGCAACGTGACGACGGAAGCAACGCTCACCGTGCGGGGCCACGGGGCGCCGTTCGATCGGTTTCGCGTTTCTCTGCCCAGGGGGGCCCAGTTGATCCCCGGCAACGGGGCGGGCTATTCCGTGACCAGGGTTCCCCGCGACGAAGCCGCGGGCGGCGAGACGCTTGTTGACGTCGTCCGGCGCGGCGGGAAATCGCCCGAGCCGATGGAGGAGGTCCGGATCACCACGCGGCAGTCCCGAGGCAAGGCATCGGAAGGGGGATGGTTCAAGCTGGGCGGCTTTGAAGTGATCGGCGCGGTTCGACAGTCGGGATACGCCGGCGTGGCGAGCGATGGCGACTGGCAGGTCCGGTGTGTTCCGGGCGGGGGCGTGCGGCAGATCGACGAACTGCCCGAGCTGCTCGAGAACAGCGAAGCGCTCAAAGGCTCGGACTACTTATTCGAGTACTTCAGTCAGCCGTTTTCCCTGGCGGCGCGGGTCGCTGAGGTCAAGACGCACGTCCGCGTGGATCCGGTGTACCACGTCGAGGTGGAGGACCGGCAAATTCGGTTGGAGGGGGTGCTGAAGTACACGATCGGCGGCGCCAAGGCTTTCGTGCTCAAGGTAGAGCTACCCGGTTGGCAATTGGACGAGGTGGGCCCCGAGGCCGTCGTCGCGGTGGACGACATCGAGGAGGTCGAACTGGAAGCCGACGACGCGAAGACGCCGGACGGCGACGTTCCGCCGGCTCGGTCTCGCCTCGTCACGATCCCTCTGGAGCAGCCGTCGACGGGTGAGATTGAGGTAACGATCCGCGCTCATCAAGAGATCAAGCCCGGGACCGGATCGCTTCGGGTGGCGCTGCCTCGACCGGAGGCGGATTCGCTGAGCCCGGCGGTGGTCGCGGTGTGGCCGGCGGACAACGTGGAACTGACCCCCGACGGGAAGGCCACCGTCGGACTCGAGCCTACGCCGGAGGCGACGGTCGGACCGGTGCGACAACCGGGCGTGCCCCAGGAGGGAATCCGCAGCGGCCAGCAAGATCCGTTGCTGTATCGTGGGGAGGGGGGCGACGCCGTGTTTGCGGCCGGCTTCGAGGTCAAGGAGCGCGAAATCGCCGTGGACGTGACCAGTGAGATCACGCTCTCCGAGGACAAGGCGGAGGTTCGCCAGACGATCGCCTACGCGATTGCGTACGAGCCGCTTGGGGAGTTGACGATTGAAGTGCCATGGGAGCTTGCGGCGCCAGACGCGTTGGAAGTCGCCTTGGACGACCAGTCGCTCGCGCCCGTGCCCTTACCCGATCAGGTGGATGAGCCTGGCCGTCCGGTTCGCCGGCGGGTCGTGCTGCCGGCGGCGAAGATCAGGAAGTGCGATCTCGAAATCCGGTTTTCGATCGAAGTGGGAGAGCTGCTGCCCAACCGGAGCGTCATTTGCGAGATCCCGTTGGTGATGCCCGTTGATGGGGAGATTTCGAGCAACAAGCTCTACGTGGCGGCCCCGCCCGGCGTTGAGGTCCGCTGTCGGGGAGAGCGTTGGCGCCCGTGGGAAGTGCCCACAGGTCAACTTTCTTGGCATAGCGGCTTGGCCTTGATTGCCGACCAGCGCGTGGGTGGGGTCGTTCTGGGGGCTCACCACAAGGGGCTGGTGTCGGCGGTAATCGAGCGGGCGTGGGTCCAGACGTGCTTGATTCACGAGACCCGGCGCGATCGGGCCGTGTTCTGCTTCACCAGCGACCAGGACGAGTTGGAGCTCATTTTGCCGGAAGGGGTCAACCCGCGTCAGGTGGAGATCTTTCTCGGTTCGGAGAACGTCGAGGATCGCGAGCGCGTGAGGGTGCAGGCGGCGTCGGACGAGCCGTTGAGGATCCCCCTGTCGGGCGATTCCAGCCCTCGCCGCCGATGGCTGGAAGTTCAGTACGCGTTCTCTGATCCGCGGCCGGAGCCGGGTCGGCTCTCGCTGGAGATTCCGCGTCTGGGGGGCGAGATCTGGGTCCAACGGGTGTATTGGGAGCTGGTGCTGCCTCAAAATGAGCACGTCATCGTTGGCCCCGAGGAATTGGTGCCGGAATACCAATGGGGGTGGACCGGGAGTTTCTGGGGTCGCAAGCCGCTGGTGGAAGAGGTCGAGCTGGAAGCGTGGTGGGGCGCGAGCCGTGGGACGGAGGTGCCGAAGGCGACCAGCCGCTATCTATTCAGCAGCCTGGGGTCCGTGGCGCGGTGTGAGTTGCGGACGGCCAGCCGATGGTTGATCGTGCTGGGGGCTTCCTCGGTCGTTCTGGTGGCCGGTCTGCTGTTGATCTACGTGCGGGCGTGCCGCCACCCTGCGGCGTTGCTCGCCGTGGCGATTCTGCTTGGGGGCGCGGCCGTGTCGTATCCCGGGCCGGCATTGCTGGCGTTGGAGGCAGGCAGTCTGGGATTGGCGCTGGCGCTCTTGGCAGGCCTGCTCTATCGAACCTTGGGCCCGGGGCGAAGCGCGGGCCTATGGCGCGAGCCTTCCAGCTCGGTCTTCGACAGGAGCTCCACGCAAGCCCAATATCGACCGCCGGCCCCCGGCAAGCCGGCATCGACGGAAACCGTCTCGGCGGCAATACCGATGCCGACCTCGGACCCCAACTCATGACTGCCAGGTCGCTCTTCGCTCTGCTGATTCTCTCTGTGCTGGGAAGCGCCGTCTCGCTTGCCGGTTGGTACGCCGACCAGGGCGAAGCCGCCGACGACCCGCAGGGCAACCGGTCGCTGCGCTACGTTCGTGTCTACGTGCCCACGGACCGACTGAGCCTGGAGGACTGCCGCGACGAGAACGTCCGCTACTGGCCCGTTGCCCCGGACGAGTTCGAACGACTTGTCTCCATCGCCGAGAAGGCGAGGCCGCAGGACGAGACGTTGACCGCGGCGGCGATCGTTTCCGCCCGCTACACGGCGCGGCTGGAAGCCGACGCGCTGGTCGGCGGAGAAGCCTGGATCGACGTCGTCCACACGGCCGAAGGCCCCGTGATGCTTCCCTTGACCCCGTGCGGTTTGGCAATCGGCCAAGCCGTTTGGGATGAGGACGGACAGGCGGCCAAGATCGGGCTGGGAGCGAAAGAGGGGCTGGCCGTGCTGGTGGAACGTTCCGGCCGTTTGCGATTTGCCTGGTCGCTTCGCGGGCATCGCGACGCGGAAGACGTGGTCGGTTTTCGCTGGGAAGCCCCGGCATCTCCCACCAATTGCCTGGTGCTCGACCTCCCGGCGGACGTGGCCCCGGCGGACGAGCATGGAGTCGTGACGGAAGAAGGACCCGGCGGCGAAGGGACGCGTCGGTGGAGGATCGAGATGGGCACCGCGTCGTCGCTCGGGCTTCGGCTCGCGCCGAGGAGTGGTTCGCGGGAGCGACTGCCCTCGACGCGAGTGCGCCAATCGACGGAGTACCGCTTTTCGCTCAAGGGGTTGGACGTGTCGTCCCGCCTGGAGTTGGACGTGCACGGGGGCCCCTTGGAGCACCTCCCCTTGACGCTCGATCCCGGCTTGCGACTGGTCAAAGCCTTGTATGGCGACCGTCCGTTGCGATGGGCCTTCACGGCGTCCTCCGGGGAAGAGGGTACGGGGGTCGTGCTGGAATTCCCGGAGCCCGTGCAGGGCATGAAGAGACTGGTGCAATTGCATGCCCTGGCCCCCCTTCAATTGGATCGTCGCTGGAAGCTTCCTGCCATTCGTCCGGAAGGCACGTTCTGGGAACAAGGCAGGGGCGTGTTCCTGGTGCCGGCTCCGCTCCAGTTGGAGCAGCTCGTTCCCATTCAAGGTGAGCAATCGTCGAAGATTGACTCCTTGGCGTCGCCCCGCTCGGGCGAAACGGTTGAGCTACAGTACTTCAGCCCGGACGCGACGGCGGAGGTCGTGCTCACCCGACCCGAGGCTTCCCTGCACGTGGACTCCGGCGCGACAATCGAGCTCGGGGGCGGGGAAGTGGCGGCGCAGATCATGGCCGACGTGTGGGTCGCCCATGGCAAGCGATTCCAACTGAAAGCGGACGTGGGCCGGCTCTGGGACGTCGATTCGGTCGAGGCCGTGCCGGAAGGGGGGCTGGCGGATTGGAGCGTGGAACGGGAGGGGCCCACTTCACGATTGAACATACAGTTGGCCGAAGCCCTGCCGCAGCGCCTCCCCAACGTTTCCCCCGTGCGATTGGCGATCGCGGCGCGACGGGTGCGCTCCGTTTCGGGGAAAACACTTGGCATCAGGGATCTCGATCCGCTGCGTTTTCGCGGAGCGACCGAAGGAAGACGGTTTGTGTGTCTCCGTGCTCGAGAACCGTACGAGCTGAAGGTCTCGGGAAGCGAGATGCTCACGCGCGTCGATCCGCAGAGCCTGGAGGCCACGACGCTGTCGCTTTTCTCCCAGTCGCCGCGCGGTCTCGTGTTCGAGCGCGACGCCGGTGCCGATGGGCTGAACGTGTCGCTGGAAGCCCGAAAACCCGGCTATTCCGCCACGATTCGGATCGAGGCGACCGTCTCCGAGGACTCCTTGACGGAGTCGTACGAGCTGGGCTGCGTGCCCGAGGGCGGCCGCCGCGTCGATCGGGTGCGAGTCCACTTCTCCCAGAGCCGGACGGCTCCGTTGCGTTGGGAGCCGGGTTCCGACGACGAAGAGCACTGGTCCGTCCACCGAGTTCCGCTCGGCGGACAAACGGCGTCGGGCGGGGCGTCTGAGGGCGAAACGTGGGAGATCCGACTCCGCCCCCCGAGAAGCGTCGGCTTCACTATCCGCGCCACCCGAACCAGCCCGCTCGCCGACGACGCACTCGTCGGCCTCGCGTCGCTGCCGGAGGCCCGGGACCAGCAGGGGACGGTGGTCGTGTCGTCGACCGGCTCGGCGGCCGTGCGGATCGAGCACCGCCGGTTGACGTCGGTCCCGGCTGACGCGGTTTCTGCCGGCCGCGACAACACGGTGCGCGCCGCGTTTCGGTACGATCCGGTCCGCGACGCGTTCCCCGACGCCGAGGCGACGTTGAGCATCTCGCGTCTGGAGGCGGAAGACGCTCCGGCAACCGCCTGGGTGTGGAGTTGCCAGCTCGAATCGCAGTATGAGGTTTCGGGGATTGGGCGTCACGTGGCCACCTATCGACTCGATACGGCCGGAGCGAAACGACTCCGGCTCACGCTGCCGACGGGAGTCGGCCCGGAGGACATTCACGCCGTTTGGGTCGATGACGGGCAAGTGGCGCCCCGGTCGGTCGTCGACGGAGCCGGCGGCGTGTTGGAGGTCGACCTTCCGCCCGGCCGGAGGTTCCCCGTCGTCTCGATCTGTCTTGCCACGGTCGGAGCGCCGCTGGGTGTGGTCGATGCGGTCGTCCCGCCGCTTCCGGAAACCGACGTCCCGATGTTGAATCGACATTGGACCGTCTGGCTGCCCCCGGGGTACGAGGCCCATGATCCGAGCCTCGGCCGATGGCGGCAGGCGACGGCCTCGCTGAGTTGGGCGCAACGGCTGTTCGGTCCCTTGGGTCGCGGGTCCGATTCTGCTCCCTTCGATCCCTTATCGCTCGGGGATTGGCGGCAAGCGATCGGCGGTTCGATTCCCCGCCGATCGGCGGAGGAGAAGGCCGGCGCGTTGGTCCGCCAGCTTGGAGAGCTGACCGACGGCGACCGGTCGGGACAAGGAACCGACGACCTGGATTGGGGCACGCTCCTGACGGACGAATCGATCCAAGCGATATTGGCCGATAGGACCGGTGGCCGAGCGGGGCTCGAACTGCTGATCGACCGGCGGGCCTTGTCGCGACTGGGTCTTGCGCCACACGCTTCGGTTCCCGCAACGTACGGCGAGGTCACCGCGGGGCGCGGTTTCCGTCTGCTCAGGCGGTCGCACCTGACGTTGTTGGTCCACACGGGCGCGATCGCGGTGACCAGCACGACGGCCGCCGCGTCGTACCGCGCGCAGCTTGCGCCCGTTGAAAACGGGAAGCTCGCGCCGCTGGAGGGGCGGGCGTTGTGGTGGATCGGCCCCGGTCCGCTCTTCGACCAGATCGAACAAGCGGCCGCCGGGGAGCCGGACGGCCCGTTTCTGCCGGCCTACGCTTGGCGGCAACGGCCCGGCGATTCGCCGCTGCCGTGGAGTTTCACGCAGCCGAGTGGGCACGGATCGGTCGAGCCTTGCGGATGGACGGCGTACCAGTTGGATGTTTCCGGCCGGTTGCCGGGCCGATTGTCACTCATCCGCCGGGACGCGTTGCGGGCGTTCCGCTGGGCCGCTTTCTTGGCGGCGATCGGCCTGGCGTGGTGGAAAGCGATTCATCGTCCCGCAACGCTGACCGTGATGCTGGGCCTTTTCGGGGTGGCGGCCCTGCTGCTCCCGGAGACGTACGCTCAAATCGCCTCCGGGGCACTACTCGGGACGCTGTTCGTCGCGGGGTTCCGGCTCATCCGTCCGCGGCGCGACGGGGGCGCCGGCGGGGCGTTTCTCGGCGGGTCGTCGCCACCGCCCGTCCAGAGCAAGTCGGCGATCGGGGCCGGCATCGCCGTCGGCGTGGTGGTGACGCTTCTGGCCACGCATGGCTCGGCCCGCTGCGGCGAGCCCGGGTCGAAGCCCCGCCCGGCTTGGTGGCCGGCTCATGGTGTCCTCATTCCGGCGCTTCCGGCTGCCGACGGGCAGACGCCCGCGATGGAGCCCACCGGCGACAAGTACCAGGTCCCGGACGTGCTTTACGAAGCGTTGAAGCGGCTGGCGGCCGCCGGGGCCGAAGATCCGCAAGGCTGGCTCCTTGGGGGGGCGACCTACAGCGGTTCGCTCGCCTGGCAGCCCGGCCCCGAACGCTTGGTGCCCAGCGAGATCAAGGCGACGTTCGACCTCGAGGTGCTTGGCACGTCGGCGCGAGTTCGGATCCCCTTCGGGGAACAAGGCCCCCGGCTGCTGCCCGACGGCGTGCTCCTGGACGGCCGAGCGGTCCAACACGAGGTTGACGAGAACGCGCTGTTGTTCAACGTCTCGGATCGGGGGCCCCACCGCCTGGAACTTGCGCTGACGCCGGGCCTGGAGCCGAGCGGGACGTCTACCGGGTTCGATCTGGCCATTCCGCGGCTGGCTACCGCACGACTGGAGCTGACCGTTCCGCCCGACGCACCGGCCCTGGACGTTCGCTCCGCGGTTGGCATTGTGAAGGAGGATCGGGAAGCGGAGTCCGCTCGGCTGACGGCCGAGTTGGGCCCGACCGACCGGCTCTCGGTCCATTGGGAGCAAGTCACGAGCCGGGGGAGCACCGGCCCGGTCGTCGAGGTCGAGGAATTGCTGTGGCTGGAAGTCCAGCGGGAGTCGGTCGACCTGCACGCCCGATTCAAGTTCCAGGTTGGCGAGAGCCAAGTCCGGCAATTGTTCCTTTCCGTCGATCCACGGTTGCAGCGGAAAGGGCCTTTCGAGTGCGATGCAGGGCCAATCGCCGAGGTCCCGGTCGCCGGCGCGCCCGGACAACCTCAGACGATCGGCATCGAGCTCGAACGCCCCGTCTCCGACCGGCAGATCGTCCTCCAAGCCACGTTTCACTTGAAGGACCGCACGGGCGTGGGCCGTTTGAGCCTGCCGCACTTGCGGACTCAGAACGCCCGGGTAGCAAAGCGGTGGCTTGCCGTCTCGGTGGGCCCGTCGTTGGAGCACGAGCAGCAGGGCGTCGACTCGTTGGAGCCGATCGCCGTGCCCGACTTCCTCTCGGCCTGGGGCGAGGGAGCCACCCAGCCGCGTTTCGCATACAGCCTGCCGCCGGGTGAGCGGGCACCGACGCGCCAGCGTTGGTCCTGGAGCATGTCGACCCGACGGAGCAAGCCCGAAACGACGGTCGAGCAGACCGCCTTGTGGAGCTTTGCCTCGCGCGAAGCCCGGGTGGATTTCGACGCCCGGCTCAGCACGGCCGCCGGCTATCACTTCCAGTATCGTCTCTCGGCGCCGCCGGAGTTGGAGATCGAGCGCATCTCGGTTCTCGAGGGGGGGGAGGAGCGCGCCGACCGCTGGCGCCACGCCCCGGACGGCATGGTCACCGTCTTTCTCAAGAGAGCATTGTCCGGCGATCAAACGCTGTCACTTCAGGGGCGTTTGCCGGTCCCGGCCCGGGGCAAGCTCCCGCTGCCCGTCCTGAAAGTCGAGGACGCCCTGCTGCAGTCCTCCGTGATCCAGCTTTTCCGCAAGCGGGAGGTCCAGGTCGACGTCGGCGAGACGACGGGGCTGGTGGCGATCGAAGCACCGGTGGTCGACGAGAGCCGGGCGTCGCTGGGCCGTCTGGCGGCGGCGTTCGACGCCGACTGTGCCGGGAAGGTCAGTGCCACCTTGACGCTTACGCCGAATCGGCCCGGCGTCCACGGCGAGCAGATCACGTCGCTGCGTTCCGACGGAGGGCTCTGGGAGGCAGACGTCGAGTTCCGTCTGAACGCCGACCGGGGAGTGATCGACGAGTTCCGTTTGCGTGTGCCTCGCGGGTTCGACGGCCCTTACAGAATCGACACGCCGTCGACGTGCGAGGTGGAGGAGGCGGACGACCGGCGATGGCTCCTCGTGCAACTGGTTTCCGCAATCACCGGCCAGCACCGGTTTACCGTGTCGAGTCCATTGACGCTGGCCCCGGGCGAGCGGGTCAGCGTCCCCCAGGTCGTGCTCGAAGGGGCCCATATCGACAAGCGTCTGTTGGTCTTACCGACGCAATCGGGACTTCAGCCCGTGGCCTGGGAGACCGAGGGCCTTCGCGAGACCGCCTTGCCCGAGGATTCCGCTGCCCCGCTGGTGGCGCCCGAAGCGTTTGTTGCGTATCAGGTCGGCGCGGGTCCATTCCGGGCGAGCCTCCGGGCGTTCCGCGGCGAGCCGCAGGTCGACCTGGCCGACGTGCGCGTGGCATGGCAGATCGAAGGGACGTGTCACGGGGTGGCGCTGTTCGACCTTCGACCGGGGTCCCTGTCTGAATGCACGCTCCGCCTGCCCGCTGGTTGCGATCTGGTGCAGGTCACCGTGGACGGCGTGGCGGAGGTGCCGGTGCGCAGCGAGGAGAACCGGTGGCTCATACCTTTGGGTGTAAGTGCACTCCCCCAAAGAGTGGGTGTTCTGTTCCAGGGGACCATCGCCTCGCCCGACGCGAGCGGATTGGTGCGACTGGACGCGCCGACGCTGAGCGCCCCGACGCCGGACGGACTCGCTCCCCGCCACACTCTGTGGACGGTCTTCGGCCCTTCGGCCTACGAGCCCGGCCGCCCGCAAGGTCTCCCTCCGGTCACCCCGCTGGAGCAGGATTTGCGTCGGTTGCAGAACGTCGAAGCACTGATGGAGGCGGCTGCCGGCGTGACCTCCGACGAGCCGGAAGAGGGCGACCACTGGTACCGGGTGTGGGCTCGTCGCTGGGTGGCGTTGTGCAATAGGACGATGCCCGGGCGTTTGCCTGGGCGCCGAGGCGAGGCAGGCGAGACCTCCCTCAGCGAACTGCTCCCCCTGGACCGTCTGCCGGCGGCGGTCGCCGCTCGGCTGCAAAGTGGCAACACGCTGGCCCAGGTCGCCGCCGAAACACGGCTGGCCAGGGATTTCGGGCAACTCTGGCTCCAGACCCTGGACCGCGCACAGCCCGCCACCCGTTGTATCGGGCAGGCGGGTCCCCCCTCGATCGCACTACGCTATCGACGGGCGGAAGCGAGGGGCTTCTCCAGCCGCTTGCTCGGCGCGGCGGTGCTGGCCGGCACGGTTCTGCTGACCGTGGTCGGCGTCCGGCTGGGGAGCTTTTTCACACTTTCGCGCCGCTGGCCTTGCCTTGTCGGCGTTCTCGTGGGACTGGGCTGGTGGTTGTGGTTGTGGCCCAGTGCGCTCGGTTGGGGGATCGTGTTGGTCAGCGTGCTCGCCTCATTCCGGTGGGGCTGGAAGCGTCCTCGCCAATCGGGTTCTGCGATCGTGGCGTTGACTCTGCCCCCGGGATAGCCAACGGCGTGCCCGCGAGAGGCGACCCGGCCCCCCGGGGTGGACGAGCCGTCGTGGCACGACGTTTTCCGGCAAGGTATCGCTCGGCAAAAGCGTCCGGTTGTCCGGTTTTCTCGGCAACTCCTGCCGCCGTCGAACCGATAAACAGACTGACGCGCCGAACCGGAAGCCGATCCGCGGTGTGCTAGCAGTGAACGTCTGTCCGCTGCCAAGGGGTGACTCTACCCGCCCGCCCGATCGGAAATAGCGATAGTTCGTATTGGCGAATTGGCCGTCTTTTGCTAGGGTACCCTCGTACTCGTGATCGCCCGCTCCGGGCGGACTTACGGAGCGGATCCGACGGGGCCGGCGCGAGGGTTTGTCGGGGGAGTGCAGTGCGTGGCTCACGGCCTTGCGCGGGCCGCGAGCGGCCTACAAGGAGGGAGGCCAGCATGAGTTCCGACCAGAAGCAGCAGTTGCGGGTCCACATCCGCTGGATGATCCGTCGCGACATGCCGGAGGTGCTGGGCATCGAAGCCGAGAGCTTCGAGTTTCCCTGGCTGGAAGAGGATTTCATCCGCTGCCTACGACAGCGTAACTGTATCGGTATGGTGGCCGAGCACGACGACCGCGTCGTCGGTTTCATGATTTACGAACTGGCGAAGAACCGCATCCAGGTCCTCAATTTCGCCACGGCCGCCGGGCACCGTCGCCGAGGCATCGGTACGCAGATGATCGGCAAGCTGATCGGCAAGTTGTCGGCGCAACGCCGCACGCGAATCGCCCTGGAGGTTCGCGAAACCAACTTGCCTGCCCAGCTCTTCTTCCGCGACAACGGATTCCGTGCGGTATCCGTGTTGCGAGACTACTACGAGGACACGCCCGAAGACGCCTACGTGATGCAGTACCGCTTCCGCCAGGCAGCGGCGGCCCCCTTTCAGCCGGTCAATCGGATCGCGCGGCTGGCCGGGTGAAGGGTCATTGGGCCCACGTCTTCCCGGGCAAGCGCCGCTTCCGTTTGCCGGAAGAGGCATCGCGCCCACGCTCCGCTCTTTCCGGAAGGAACCTCCCTTCCGTTCGCCCGAAGGGCTACACTACGGAATCGGGCGGCCGCGTTGCGCCGACCGTCGCCTTGGCTCTGTGCCGTGAAACGATGAGGGCCGGCGTCCGCCTCACGTGGGGCCGACCGATCGACTTGTCCGAGTTCTATGGGCGCCAGCGCGATCGCGAGGTGCTGAAGATGCTCACCAAGCGATTGCTCACGGAGATTGCCCTGCTGGCAGGCGAGGCGGGCTACCGGCCGGAGCTGGCCGGACGCTTCTACAAGCCCGGCTCGGCCTGACCGTCTCGATCGCCGACGCGCGTTTGAGCACCTTGCGGAAACGAGACGTCGCAGCAGGGACTTGCCTCGGACACTCGGCCTGAGCCCCGAAGGCAGCCTCCATCGCGTCCCATTGCGTGGGATTCCCGACCGCGGTTTCCTTGAAAAAACGGGCGATTCGCACCCCACGCCGGGGTTTCGCAAGGTATATTTTATTGCGACTTTCTCCTCCCTCTTTTCACGTCGCGCCTGACGAATTCGGCACTGCGGCTCGGTTGAACGCCGCCGTCGCCTCCAGCGAAGGGAAAGCTACCATGTCCGGCACCCACAGCGCGCGCCATCCCCTCTCCACGACCAAACTCCGTCGGCAGAAACGTCGGGGAACGATCCTGATACTGGCCGTGTTCATGATGATTGTGATGATGGGCATGCTTGCGATGTCCATCGACGTCGGCTACATGATGAATGTGCAGACGGAGCTGAAGCGAGCGACGGACTCCGCGGCCCTGGCCGGCGCGGGGTCCCTGGTCGAAGGGGCCGACGTCGCCCAGCTCCAGTCGCTCGATTTCATGCTCCGCAATCCCGTCGGCTCGCAGGTACTTATGGAGGAGGAGAACCGGGAAGCC
This sequence comes from uncultured Planctomycetaceae bacterium, assembly GCA_964505295.1. Lineage (GTDB taxonomy): Bacteria > Planctomycetota > Planctomycetia > Pirellulales > Thermoguttaceae > DATKZH01. Next base: position 6,224 of record CAZDHR010000101.1, on the reverse strand, counting down.
CTGCTCGAAGCCTGGCTGGCCGAGCACCCGGACGAGTTCGAGGTCGCCGTGGGGCACTGGGACCCCGACGCCGCCCGCCATCCTGAGGACCTGCGGTTCACCGAGAGCGACGTCATGCCCTCCACGATCCACGTGAGCGCCAGCCGCTGCAACGTCCCTTTGTTCTTCGCGCGCGTCTTCGGCCGCGACAGCTTCGACGTCCACGCCGAATCGATCGCCCGGTACCAACCCCGCGACATCGCCCTGGTCTTGGACTTCTCCGCGTCGATGAACGACGACAGCGAACTGCGGAGGATCTACGAGTACGGGGAAGACGCCCGGCAGGCGGTCGAAGACAACCTCTGGCAGATCTATACCGAACTGAACCCGTCCTACGGGAACCTCCAGTTCGAGCCGGACTACGTGACCCTGGTCGGAGAGCCACCGTCCACGGGATGCGAGCCGCAGATCACCGTCAAGTTCTTGGAGAACACCAAGCAGGTCTACGTGACTTCCACCAAGGACCTTTCCAACGTAGTCCTCAGATACTCCGATGGGACGACGCAAAAGATCGAGCCCCTCTCCGACCCGACCGGCACGTTCGGGGACGGCAGCAAGAAGATCACCAAGATCTGGGTCAAGTCGGGCTGCAATGCCAGCGGCGAGGGCCCCGGCTACGGCGAACGGTTCGAACTGAGCTGGACCAACCACGACCCAACCGTCGAACAGTGTCTCGGACTGGACACCGTGCCCTATCCCTACCCGTCGGGAAGCTGGGACAACTACATCGACTACGTCCAGTCGAGCTACTACGTCCGGAGGGCCGGCTACAAGAAGATGTACGGCTACATGACGCTGATCAACTACTGGCTGGAGAAGAAGCCCAAGTACAGCCAGACTCCCGACTTGTGGCAAGCTAGCGCGCAGCCGGTCACGGCCGTCAAGGACGCGGTGGGCGTGTTCATGACCTACATCCAGGAGGTTGATTGCGAGGACCGGGTCGCCCTGGTCGTCTACAACGACTACTCCCAGAACGCCATCCTGGAGCAGACCCTCACCGAAGACTTCGCGGCCGTCGAAGACATCGTCCAGCACCGCCAGGCAGGACACTACGACCGCTACACCAACATCGGGGCCGGCATCCACGATGCCTGGGTCGAGCTCGACGCCCACGCCCGAACCGGGTCGAAGAAAATGATCGTCCTGATGACCGACGGGCAAGCGAACCGGCCGAGCGGCAACGGCGACGGCTACGCCATCGAGCAAGCGGAGATCGCGGCCTCGAAGCACTACCCGATCGTGACCATCAGCCTCGGCAACGCCGCCGACACCAGCTTGATGCAGCAGATCGCCGACATCAGCGACGGCGTCCACTTCAACGTGCCCGGCGGACAGAGCGTGACGGACTACGAGGACGATCTCTTGGGCGTGTTCCGTCAGATCGCCGACGACCGTCCCTTGATCCTCGTCAAATAGCCCCGCAGCCAGTCACGCCGCATTGACAGGCGCGCGCCCCCGTCGAAGCCCGGTCGCGTGTACCGTGCTCTTCGGCGGGGGCATTTTCGTTCGACGGGCTGCTATCGCAAGAACTGCTGGCACCAGTAGATGCGCCCGCCTTCCGTGCGATAGGCGGCGATGCCGATCCGCCGGTAGCTCCGATTCAGGATGTTCGCCCGGTGCCCGGACGACCTCATCCAGTCGCGGACTACCTCCCTGCTGCTGGGCTGGCCCATGGCGATGTTTTCGGCCACCGCCTTACGCGTGTGCCGCAGCGACCGGTTGCGCGTCATCCACGCACAGTGCGCTCGGGCCGAGCGGACCAGGTCTGCGTCGATCTCCAACGGCGGCAGGCCGTATCGGTTCCGCTCTGCGTTGGTATAGGTGACGATGTTCTTCTCGATCTGGACGAGCTGCAACTCGTCCTGCTCCGGTTGATCGCCCTGCGCGTCCGCCCCGAAAAGGACCGAGGCACAGAGTGCCAACTCAATAAGCATCAATACTCTCCTCTCAACACCGGTGGACCCACTGGAGGACGCCACCGCCTCGACCACCGGCCGAAATCAGGCGTCGCGCGCCATGGGCCGGCCGTCGGTCCGTGGGAGGGGCCCCGCGCACCCAAGTGTCGCCCCGTAGCCACAACAATGTGACCAGGGGAAACTGGGCATCATACGGCGATTCTGCGGTCGGCATCCCGAAAGACAGACAATCTGGGGGAACATTATGGCCTGCCTCGTGCGGGAATGCAAAGCCTTGACGATAAGTCGCCACGGGGACTCGAAGGAGGATTTTTCCCCGAGGAAGCCACCCAAGAGCTACACCAGGGAGGAGAAAGCTGTCATTCTTATGGAACCCCGCACAGCATGATGCCCCGGAGCAGGGTTTGCCGTGACGAGAAAGTGCAATAATTGGACGCGAAGTCTGAAAAAAAATGCGCATTCAATGCTCTCAAGACCTGCTCAGTGTGATTCTCCGGGGCTTTGAGGGTCTAGGGCTGCCTCAAACGGACCTCCGCCAGCCATGACGAAGACCACGCACCACCCGCTGGAGTGGATCGACGGGGAGCTGGCCTCACTCGATCACCAGTCGCTCCGGCGGAGTCTGGCCACGCGCCAGGGCAAGCAGTCGAGTCAAATCGTGCTCGACGGCCGAGCGCTGATCAACTTCGGCTCCAACGACTACCTCGCGCTCTCCGCCGATCCCCGGCTGGCCGACGCGGCAGCGGCCACCGCGAAAGCCGAGGGCTGGGGAAGCGGCGCCAGCCCGCTCGTCACCGGACATGGGCAAACCCACCAGCGGCTCGAACGGCGCTTGGCCGAGTTCGAGGGCACCGAGGCAGCCCTGGTCTTTTCGACCGGCTTCGCGGCCAACGCCGGGGTCATCGCCGCGCTGGTAGGGCCCGGCGACGTGGTCTTCAGCGACCGGAAGAACCACGCCAGCATCTGGGACGGCTGCCGGCTGTCGCGGGCCGACGTGCGCGCGTACCGTCACGCCGACTGCGATCAACTGGAGCCGCTGCTGGAGAAGGCCGTCCGCTATCGCCGTCGCCTGATCGTGACCGATAGCCTATTCAGTATGGACGGCGACCTGGCGCCGCTGGCCGACTTGTGCCGTTTGGCCGAGCATCACGACGCGATGCTCATGATCGACGAAGCGCACGCCACCGGCGTATTCGGCCCACGGGGTCGCGGCGTGTCCGAGCGGCCCGAGCTCGAAGGCCGGGTGCACGTGCGCGTGGGCACGCTGAGCAAGGCCCTGGGCTCGATCGGCGGGTTCGTCGTCGGGAGCCGGTCGCTCGTCGATTGGCTCGCCAACCGCGCCCGGCCGTACGTCTTCTCCACCGCGCCGCCCGCGCCCGCTGCCGCCGCGGCCATCGTCGCGCTCGACGTGGTCGGCGACGAGGCCGAGCGCCGCGAGACGCTCCTGACCCGGGCAACGTCGCTGAGAAACCGTCTCTTGCACCAAGGCTGGGCGGTCGGCCCCACGGAGAGCCAGATCATCCCGGTCATCGTGGGCGAGACGGACCGGGCGATGCAACTGGCGGCCGCGCTCGGCGAGCGGGGGCTGTTCGTGCCGGCGATCCGTCCTCCGACCGTGCCCGACGGCGAGGCCCGGCTGCGCGTCAGCCTCACCTACGGCCATACACCGGAGATGATCGACCGGCTGGCCGACGCACTCGAACGACTGCGGTAACGGCTCGGTTGCGAACGGGCGCGCGATCCGCCACAATCAGCGGCTCGAGCGGTAACATCGGGTGTGTGGGCATGACACCGAAGCGGGAGGTGCGGACTCACGATGAGCGACCTGGAGCCCACTCGGCAGCAAGAGGGTCCCGACCACGCCGACGAAACCGAGGCCCCGCCGCAGACGATCTCCGGCATCATGCGCCGGCTCGGGCCGGGCGTTATCCTGGCCGCCTCGATCGTCGGGTCCGGCGAGCTCATCGCCACCACCAAGACCGGCGCCCAGGCCGGCTTCTGGCTCCTGTGGCTGATCATCGTCGGCTGCGTGATCAAGGTGTTCGCCCAGGTCGAGTTCGGCCGGTATGCGATTTCCTCGGGCAAGGCGACCATGTCGGCGCTGGACGAGGTGCCCGGCCCGCGCTGGGGGGGAGGCAACTGGATCCTCTGGTACTGGCTCGTGATGTTCATCGTCAGCCTCGCGCAGCTCGGCGGCATCGTGGGCGGCGTGGGGCAATCGCTCGCTATGAACCTGCCGATCAGCGGGAGCTTCAACCGGCTCTTGGATGCGCAAGCGGACTGGGACAAGCAAGCCAAGTCGCTCGAAGAGCAACTGAAAGACGGGGAGGCCGCCTCGCTCGAAAGCGACGACCCGGAGGCCCGCCAGGCCGCCCGGCAGCGCGTCCAGGCGGCGATCGAAGCCAGGCTGGGGCCCCGTCCTGATTGGAGGAGTCGCACCGAGTACTGCTGGGCCGACGACGTTTGGTGGGCGGCGATCGTCACGCTCGTCACGGTGGTGATTCTGGCCGTGGGGCATTATGCGACCATCGAGCGGTTCTCCACCTTGATGGTGGCCTCGTTCACGCTCGTCACGGTCTTCACCGTCTTCGCCCTGCAATCGTATGCGAAATGGGCCGTCGGTTGGCACGATCTGGCCAACGGGTTGAGCTTTCGGCTTCCGCCGGCCGTCGAGGGCCTCAGCCGCTGGGCCCCGTTGACTACCGCGCTGGCCACGTTCGGGATCATCGGCGTCGGCACGAACGAGCTGATCACTTATCCGTACTGGTGTTTGGAGAAGGGCTACGGACGGTTCGCAGGCGTGCGGGACGATTCCGCGGCGTGGGCCCGACGGGCCAACGGATGGATTCGCGTGATGCGATGGGACGCCGGGATCTCCATGCTGATCTACACGTTCGCCACGATCGCCTTCTATCTGCTCGGCGCGGCGGTGCTCAATCGGCAGAATCTCGACCCGGCTGGAAACGAGATGATCAGCGTGCTCGGCGAGATGTACGTGCCCGTCTTCGGCGTCTGGGCCAAGTGGCTCTTCCTGTTCGGGGCGTTCGCCGTGTTGTATTCGACGTTTTTCGTGGCCAACGCGGGCCATACGCGCGTGGCCTCCGACGCGATCCGCGTGTTCGGCGTGGGCGCCCGCACGGAGAAGGACCGGCAGTGGTGGATCCTCGCGTTCTGCATCGCCTTCCCGGTGTTCGCCCTGTTCTCTTACGTGTTCATCCGCTACCCGGCCCGGCTCGTCCTGGCCAGCGGCGTGATGCAGGCGATCATGCTCCCCATGCTCGCCGGCGCGACGCTCTACTACCGCTACCGCCGTTGCGACAAACGCATCATCCCCGGCCGCCTGTGGGACGTGATGCTCTGGCTCTGCGCCGTCGGCATGCTCATCGCCGGCGGCTGGATCGCGGTGACGAAGCTGGTCGACCTGTTCGGATCGCTGTTCCGCTGAGGCGAGAGGGACGAGTGCCGGTCTTTCCTTTCACCGTGGACCCCGCCTGATAAAGGGGGAGACTGGGCGGCGTGTCCAGCTCCACGTACGGAGAATCCAGCCGCCTTCTCGATTCGCGGGCTGCCGGGCCCCGCCATTTCGTCCGCCGCAAGTGCTTTTCAAAAAAGGACTTGCGGATGCACCCTGGTAAACATTCGCCCAACCCGTCTGTTCCCGCACGCTGGTTCCCAAGCTCCAGCTTGGGAACTGACGTTTGCCCGTTAGTCGCCCCGAATCGCGAGGTTCCCAAGCTCCAGCTTGGGAACCAGGGGAGTTCGCTCTGACGGGTTGGACGAATGTTTACGCACCCTGTTGGACTCCAACCAGGCGTGCGGCACCGCCGAGCCATCATCCGGCAAGAATATCGCAAAATTGCGTTGACTCTCCATCGCAATAATGCGATAATCCCGTACAGAGGGATTTGTAATGCAAAGACCAAGGAGGTGCCCATACCTGAGACTACGGTGGTTTTCTACGCCGAGGAGGACGGCTCGGCGCCACTGCTGAGGTGGCTTGACCAGCAACAAGCCAAGGTGCAGGACAAATGCCTTGTGAAGATTGAACGTCTCGCCGAATTGGGGCATGAGCTCCGCCGCCCGGAGGCGGCTTTCCTTCGAGACGGCGTCTACGAGTTGAGGGTGCGCCATCGGCGAGTCAACTACCGAATGCTCTACTTCTTCCATGAAAGGATCGCCGTTATTTCCCATGGACTGACGAAGGAGGCCGTGGTGCCGGATAAGGACATCGATCTGGCCATCGCGCGGAAAGGCAGATTCGCACAAGAT
>CAZDHR010000100.1:0-18505 GCA_964505295.1 uncultured Planctomycetaceae bacterium | reverse complement strand
ATTACTATCAGCCCGAAGCCTACATTCCGCAGCGCGACATCTACATCGAGAAGGACGCCTCGATCAACCAGGAGATCGACCGGCTCCGGCTGGCCGCCACGAGTGCCCTGGTCAGCCGGCGCGACGTCGTCATCGTGGCCAGCGTGTCGAGCATCTACGGACTAGGATCGCCACAGGACTACCGGGAGATGATGGTGGGGCTTCGGGTCGGGCAGGTGGTCGACCGCGACCAGATGCTCGCCCGGCTGGTCGACATCCAGTATGAGCGAAACGACGTGGCGTTCGAGCCGGGCAGGTTCCGCGTGCGGGGCGACTGCGTCGAGGTCTTCCCCTCGTACGAGCAGTTTGCCTTCCGCATCGAGTTCTGGGGGGACGAGGTCGAGCAGCTTTCCTTCATCGACCCCACCAGCGGCGAAGTGATCAGCCGGCAGGAAGAGCTGTACGTCTACCCGGCCAAGCACTTCGTGCTCCCCGACGAGCGGATCGCCGCGGCACTCGACGAGATCCGGGAGGAGCTCGAGGAGCGGCTGGAGCGGTTTCGAGGGCAAGGGAAGCTGCTGGAGGCCCAACGCCTCAGCGCGCGGACCCGGTTCGACCTGGAGATGCTCCAAGAGGTCGGCTACTGCCCGGGCATCGAGAACTACAGCCGGCCCCTGTCCGGGCGTGCGCCGGGGTCGGCGCCGGACACGCTCTTCAGCTTCTTCCCCGACGACTTCCTGCTGTTCGTCGACGAGTCGCACGTCACCGTGCCGCAGATCCGCGGCATGTACCACGGCGACCACAACCGGAAGGTGACGCTCGTGGAGCACGGGTTCCGCCTCCCCAGCGCCCTGGACAATCGCCCGTTGAAGTTCGACGAGTGGGAAGGGCGGATCAACCAGGTGATCTACGTCTCGGCCACGCCGGGGCCCTACGAGTTGGAGAAGACGGGCGGCGAGATGGTCGAGCAGGTGATCCGGCCGACCGGCCTTCTGGACCCGATGATCGAGATCGCCCCGGCCAGCGGGCAAGTTCCCCACCTGCTCGATCAGATCCGCCGACGGGCCGCCGACGGAGAGCGCGTGCTCGTGACCACGCTCACCAAGCGCCTCGCCGAGGACCTGGCCGACTACTTCAGCAAACAGGACGTCCGCTGCAAATGGCTGCACAGCGAGCTGGACGCCTTCGAGCGCGTGGAGCTATTGCGCGACCTCCGGGTGGGTCAGTTCGACGTGCTGGTCGGCGTCAATCTGCTCCGCGAAGGGCTCGACCTGCCCGAGGTCTCGCTTGTGGCGATCCTCGACGCCGACAAGGAGGGCTTCCTCCGCAGCGAGACCTCCCTGATGCAGACCATCGGCCGCTCCGCCCGAAACGTCAACGCCAAGGTGATCCTCTATGCCGATACGGTCACCGACTCCATGCAACGGGCGGTCGAAGAGACCCGGCGACGCCGTAAAATGCAGGAGGAGTACAACCGGGAGCACGGGATCACGCCGGAGACGATCCGCAAGGGCATCCGGGCCGGGATCGAAGCGGCAGTGGCCGCGCATGTCGCCTCGAACGCCGCCGTGGGCCGGGGCGACGAAGCCCAATACGTCACCGAGGAGTACCTGAGCGAGCTGGAAACCGAGATGCTCTCCGCCGCCGAAGCCTTGGAGTTTGAACGGGCAGCCGCCCTGCGCGATCGCATCCTCCAGATGCGCGACCAGATCGGCAAACGGGCCGACCAGGTCGCCATCCAGCAAGCCACCCGATCGGGTCGCGGGAAGCGGCGAAAGAGAAAGCGTGGCGGGCGCTCCGGCATCCCCAAGCCCGAGCGGCCTTGACTTGCGCGGACTATTCGCAAGCGCTCGTCATGACCCGATTCATGGAGCACAAGCACTTGGAAGCGGCTTCAGACCGCACGAATGCGGGGCCCTTCCGCTCCTGGAATAGAAAAGGGGAAAGACGCCCAACGGCGGCCTTCCCCTTCGATCTTGTCCGTCTCGTGGGGTCACGTGGATCGGGACGGCTTCTGCCCGGGGCCCAAAGCATGGCCCGGCGTCCATGCCACGTGGCCCGGAGGCTATTCGGCCGGCTTCTCGGCGGGCGCTTCGCCCTCGGGGGCCTTTTCTCCCTCGGCGGGGGCCTCCTCCGCGGCCTCCTCACCTTCGGCGGGAGCTTCCTCCGCGGCCTCCTCGCCTTCGGCGGGGGCTTCCTCGGCGGCCTCCTCGCCTTCCGCGGGAGCCTCCATGCCCATTTCTGCGTCGGTCACCACGGGCTCCGGAATGTCGGGCGCCGGCGCTGACGTATCCGCCGGTTGGCAGCCAAAGACGAACAGCCCCACACACAACACCATCAACCAAGCTGTCAGAGTTTTCATCTACGCACCTTTCCGATCATTTGGGATTGCGTCATACCGGCAGGAACCATTCCTGGCCGGTCTCAACCAAGGTAGATGCAACTGCCTGCGGATCTATTCCCGGGAATCTTCCCGCCGTTGCAGGCGAGCCCCACTGCAGGCGTCGTGCGGGGCGTGAGAACGGGTCGCCGCCCCGCGAAAAGCCTTCCGTCAATCTTAGGACGTTCTCCATGTCGGCTCCCTGCCTGCCGGCAACAACCCGGATCACCGCGAGAGAGTACCCCGACACTTCCGCCGGCAACCCCTATCACGATTCCGCCGGTTTCTCCGCAGGTTTGGCCGGCTCGGTAGCGGGTTTCTCCGCGGGCTTCGCAGGCTCAGCGGCCGGTTCGGCGGCCGGTTCGGCGGGTTCGGCGGCAGGCTCTGCCGGCTCGTCAGCCGGTTCGGCGGGCTCCGCACCGGGCTCAGCGGGCTCTGCCGGCTCAGCGGGCTCTTCCACACTGGGCAGGGCTGGCTGCGTCTGGAGAATCGGCTTCTCGGGCTCGGCCGAGCACCCGACTAGGAACATGCCAACGCCGAGCACCACCAGAAGCAGTGCAAGTCTCCTCATGTCCACTCCTTTCCACTTGAAGGGGGTATCCGATCGGCAGGGACGGTCCCCGCGCACATCCAACAAAATAGATCACCGGCCCTGGGCAAATATTCCTCAGAAGAGTAAATTTTCGGAAAAGGGGCCCTTTTTCGGGTTTCTTGAATGCGGGGGGAATATCCGCCCCTTGTGAGGGCTCTCTCTGGTAGAAGGCGCCGCGATGGCCGACGACCGTGTGCCTATGGAAATTGCGCAGCTTGTCGCCGAACACCACGAAGTGGTCTACCGGTATGCCTACCGATTGACCGGGTCGGTCCCCGACGCCGAGGACCTGACGCAACAGGTCTTCCTCACCGCCCAGGAGCGGCTGAGTCAGTTGAGAAAGGTAGAAAGCGCTCGGGGGTGGCTGCTGGCCATCCTGAGAAACTACTTTCTCAAGATGCGCCAGAAGCGGCGCCCCATACCGGCCGAGAACCTGGGGTTCGATATCGAAACCGTCCCTGCGGTAATCCCGGAAGAGGCGGATATCGACCGGGAACGGCTCCAACAAGCGCTCAACGAGCTACCGACGAAGTTTCGTCTCGTGTTGACCATGTTCTACTATGAGGGTTGCTCGTACCGGGAGATCGCCGACCGGTTGGACCTGCCGATCGGGACCGTGATGAGCCGCTTGGCGAGGGCCAAAGGACACCTTCGCGCCAAGCTGTTCCGCCGTGAAGCCGACCGGCCCGCCCGCCCGCAACAAAGCCCCATCACCCACGGGGGGTAGCCTCATGCCAGACCAGCCAATCGAGGATCCACGTATTTGGGAACTGATCGAGGCGTGTCGACCGGCGAGCGATGATCTGGAAGACCCCCTGTTGGCCCCGCTCGCCGAGCAGCTCGCGGCAAATCCCGAATTGGCCGACCTCTTCGAGCGGCTGCAACACCTCGACGCAAGCCTGGCCGAGGCATTCCGAGACGTGCCCCTCCCCGATGGACTGGAAGACCGTATCACCACGCGGCTTGCGGCGGTCCGCAACGGGCGGAAGGCGACCACCGAGGACCAGCCCGCTTCGGAGTCGCGAGCCGGGGAGCCGGTTACGCAGGCGCCGGAGCCCCGTCGGCGTTTTTCACGCAGGTGGCTTCTGGCAGCCGGAGCGGTTGCGGCCGTGGCGGCCTCGCTGGTGTTGGCCATCGTCGTTCCCGATCGAGCCCCCCCTGTCCTCGATCGCGACGAAGTGCTCAAGGCCGCCAAGGCCGACTTCGAGAACTGGATCGCCCAAGGCCAGCCGTTCGACAACGGCGAGCCGCGGCCCGACTACCCACTCAGCCGGGACATCGCCCCCCGCAGGGTCCCCCAAACCCGTTGGCGGTCGATTGACCACTTCCTTGGCTGCCGAGGCGTGGCATACGATCTCAGCCTCCCGCGCCGCGGCGCACCCCACGCCACGTTGTACGTGCTCCGAGCTACCGTGCCCGGTCTCGATAGCGTGCCCCCTTCGAGGCCCTCGTCAGAAACCGGCGGGCGGTCCGTCGCGGCTTGGCAGACGGGTGATTTGCTCTACGTGTTGGTCGTCGAAGGCGGACGTCGCCCCTATCAGAGCTTCCTGCTCCGGCTGACCGTGACCTAGCCAGGTTCTCGTGGACGACGAAAAAGGTGACAGCCACCAAATCTGGGTAATCCGGGAACTCTGCTAGGTGCCATCTTTCCCAACTTCTCCAGATTTGGTGGCTGTCACCTTTTCGTGATACTGTCGGCACATTCGTCAGAATCCGTCTAATCTCTCACCGGGCTGCCAGCCGAATCCGAGTATAGCGCTACCGGCGTAAAATGTGCCGGCGGGCACATTGAGCGGACCCTCGCGATTCCAGCCCGCGCGCCTATACTCGAAACGCAACCTCGCCCCGGCAAGGAGGAGATTCGCCCATGAAGTGGCTGCCCAGCGGACTATCCATCTGCCTGCTTCTTGTGATCGCGGCGCCCGGCCTAGCCCAGAAGCCCACGGCTGCCGATGTCCCGGTCGGCAACACGATTTCGGTGGGCGAGGTGACGCCGACGCCCGAGATGTGGTTCTACCAGCAGTACCAGCAACAGTACCAGGACCCGAAGACGGCGGTTCGGGCCAAAGCGGAGGAGCGGTCGACCCAACGTCGGGCCCGGCTCGCCGCGATGCGGTGGTTCGGCTTCTCGAACTCCCGTCCCCGGGCCGGCACCGACCCGGTCCACAGCGACTACTCCCCGGCGTGGACTTCGCGGAGCGCGAACTACCCGTTCCGGTGGGGCGGCTACGGGGTGGCCTCCGTCGTGGTGCGTCCGGTCCGATCCACTCGCGCCTACTGATCGCCGCCGGCACGGCACGGCGTTTGGCGCTTGAGCGCGGAGCGTCCAAAGCGGTTCACAGAAAAGAAGGAAGGCAGACCGGGGTCGGCCGCCGGAATTCCGGCGGGCACCCCGGTTTCGTTTTGTCTCGGCTGCGTCAATACGCCCCGGCGCCTTCCGAGGGGACGATGGGGATCTTCTGGAGATCGCGTCCTAGAGGCTCGTAGTAGTCGCGGCGGAGCACCGGATCGAGGCTCTCCTGGAAGCCTTCCCGGCCGAGCACGATCAACATTCCGCCCAGCCCGGCTCCGCTCAGGCGGGCTGCCAACACCTTCGGACAGCCCAGGCAGATCGAGACCATCCGGTCGATGTTCGCGGTGCTCACGTGGTAATCGCCCGCCAGCCGGCGAATCGGGAGTCCCTCGCTTTCCATCGCCAAGAGGTCTTCGTCGCGGGGAGACTTGATCCGCCGGTTCGAGCCTTCTTCGACTTCCGCGACGCGATCGCCGAGCTGAGAGACGTTCAGCATCTCGGCGAATCCCTCCATGTCGCCCGCCGCAAGCATCCGGCCGGCGTTTTCCGCCCGGGCGCACTCGCCGAACCCGAACGCGGCCACGTCGCGGACGTGGTATCCGCCTTCCGGCTCGTTGGCCTGCTGGATGCCGGCCTGGAAGGTCTCGGCCCGCCGTGCGAAGCGGCGGAAGATCTCGTCCCGGCTCATCACCGGGGGCACGGTCCGAAGGAACCGGTAGATTTCCGCCTCGGAGAGGATCGCGTGGCCGGCCACGTCGCCGAGGTAGACCCGATGATGGCGCGCGTCGGCCGAAGCCCGCCCGGCCATCAGCTCCTCGAACCGGGCCGGCTTGTGGGCCTCGACGAACTCGGTCAAGAGGAGCTCGGCCGCCTGATACGAGATGATCGGCGCGTTGAAGCGCGTCTTGTACGGCTCGACCGACTTGTTGGCCGCGTCGCCCGATTGATACAGGACGACGTCGTAGCCGTCGGGGATGGGCGCCGGCTCCCGGGCGGCGAACTCGGGGGTGGTGACGATCGGCCGCAGCGCGCCGCGGCGGCAGAGCTTGATCGCCGCCTGGTCGCCCGTGCCTCCCCGCGTGCCGATGTACCATTCCCCGTAGCCGTAGACTTCCAGCAGCTTCTCGATCGGCAGCTCGCCGATTCCCTCCGGCCCCTGCGGGTTGCACCGCAGGAAGAAGTCGGTTGCCAGGACGACCAGGGCCGAGGAAGAGGAAAGCCCCGAGGACGGCGGGAGATCCGAATCGAAGAGGAAATCGGCCCCGGCAAACGGCCGTCCCGGGGGATACAAGAAGCAGGCGGCGTAGAGCGGGCCACAGGCGAAGTAGTTGACGAACTGGCTGCCTCCACCGGTGGCGACCGCCTCGCGCTCCGTCCAGTCGAGCCACTGGCCGAGCGAGCTGAGCGGGTGGGGGGGCAGCCGATCGGAGATCCGAAACTTGCCCTCCCCAAAGCTGCCGGAGAGCGAGCGGGCGCGGATCACGTCGTCCTCGCGCCGCCCGCAAACCGCGCGGACTCGCTCCTGCGTGGCCACCGGGTTGACGATCCCGCCCCGATGGTCGATGTGCATACCCATCAGGTTCACGCGACCGGGCGACTCGTAGAGACACACCCGGCGGTCGTTGCCAAACCGCCGGGCGAACTCTTCGAGCAGGGCGGCGAATCGCTTCGCCTCGTCGATGGCGCGGGCACGGGAGCCGTGCCGGGCCACGGCTCGCTGGAGCAGCGCGTTGTTCCGGCCCCGACTTGCCGCCGTGGTCAGCGCCGCATACTCCTCGACGCTCCGTTCCCCGATCGGGTCGCTCATCGCTCACACTCGGCCCGAGTCGACGCTGACGAGCTGCACGACGTTCGAGTCGATCGCCTTGTTCTTGAACAGCGTGCCTCGGTCGTACAGCCCGCGGTCGATGTTGCAGAGGCCGTAGGCCACGCAATTGGGGCCAATGAGCGTGCCAGGCGCGACCACGCTGGAGCATCCTATCTGGGTTAAGTCACCCAGAACGACGCCCATCTTCACCAGGCCCAGGTCGTAGCGCGTGCCGTCGACCGAGATCACCACGTTGGTCCGTTTGGCGCGCTCTCGCAATCCCTGGAAGATGCCCAGATTGGCGGCGGTGACCTGGTTGCCGAAATGGGTACTGAAGCCGCAGACGCTGTCGCCCAGGTAGGACGGGTGAGGGAAGTTGGCGTCGTTCATCATCACCACGTTCTTCAGCTCGCCCCGGAACGCGGTTCCCCCGGAGTTCGACCCGAGGATCACGTTGCCGCGCAAGTAGGCACCTTGCCGGACCTCGTTGGCCTCCATGATGATCGTCGGGCCCTTGATGCCCACGCCGGGCTCGACCAGGGCGTCGGCACCCACGTAGATATCGCCCTCGCCCGGGTACACGACGGCGCCGACGAGCCGGGCCCCCTTGTCGAGGCAGATGGTGCCGGGTTCCTTGCCGGCGGGGCTCCCCAGGTAGTACGAGGGGTCGAACTCCGCGCCTTCGGCCACCAGCGCCCGAAAGCTGCCCGAGCCGCGATTCGGGAAGTCCTTCTCGGTGAGCACCTTGACCGAGCCGGATTTGCTCATCTCGTCGGCCTTCTCGGCCAGCCACGCCTTGGCGTAGCCGCCGATCTTGCCCAAAACGTCGATCACCGACTTGGCCCCGGTCACCAGCGAGGCGTGGGCGAACGGGTGGGCGTCGAAATCGAAGTAGTAATCCGCCTTCAGCTTCTCCGGCACCTGATCGGCCGCCAGCTCAGATAGCTTGATCACGTCAGCCATGTCGTACGGTCCCTCCATTCAAATAAGCCCAGGTTGTACAGCGACTTCCGAAGCCCCCAGAAGAAAGCCTTGTGGCGCGGCCGTCTCGGCCGCACGGCGCAGGCGGGACGCCTGCCCGAAAACCGGCCCCATTCGCAGTTGTCACTTGCACGACGCGATCTTCTCCAGCACCTGGTCGTGAAGCTGCTGGGTCCGGCTGGCGATCACGTCGTACTGGGTCCGGCAATCATCGGTTTCGAGCTTGAACGGATTGCCCTCGAAGTCGGTCACGACCGCGCCCGACTTGACGGCGACGTCCAGGCCGGAGAAGACGTCCACGTAGGGCTGCTGCACGGCGAAATAGACGTCGACCTGTCCGGTGGCCACGTCGACGAACCCGAACGGGCCGCCGTTGGGGTAAAACATCTTGAACGAATAGATTAAGTCGCCGTACCGCTCCAGGAGCGGTTTGAGGAACTTCTTCGGTTTCAGGGCGTACGACTCGATGCACGCCCCGCCCAGGTCCTTCGGCGGGTCGCCGGCGAGCGACTGCCGGTACTCCTCGTTGAGCTGCCTCTTGTCGACCAGCCGGGCCCCCTCCGTGGTGACCAGGTAGGCGGCCCCTCCGTCGGCAAACGCGATCAGGTTCTCGTTCACGTCGCCGGTCGCCGTGCTCAGGGGCGTGAAATCCTGAGTGAAGAAGGCGAGCGAAGAATACCACCACAGGGGCAACTGCCGCTTGAAGAGCCAACTGCCGTCGAACGGATCGGACACACAGTAGAGCCGTTCCCCGCCCGCATCGAGGTTGATTTCCACGCGGTCCGATTCCTCGGAGAGCATGACCACCGGTCGTCCCAGCTCCTTCAGACGCCGGATGTAGCCGCCTTCGGTCGCTTCGTCGACGCCGTAGACGTCCGGGTCCCAGCTTTTCCAGTCCCCTTCCCTCGTCTGAATCGTCTCCAGGCCCGCCTGCGTCCCCTTGAGCGACCAGACGGAATCCATCGCCTCGGCCACCGCCGCGACGTTGAAGGCCGTCAGCTCCGAATCACACTCCAAGCTCGCTTTCCTCTCCGAGAATCTGTCCTCAGGCATAGTCTCCCTCCTTCGCTACCGGTTGCCGAAGTCAAGGCCGCACTAAAAGTCGGATTCTAGCCCTCCCATTTTCGCTGTCAATCTACCCCCCTTCGGCGATCTCCCGGGAAACCGGCCCGCAACAAGATGCACGGGCAGATGCCCGAAAAAGCGCCGGCCCGGTCCCCTTTTCCTCCTTACAGCAACCGGCTAGAGTGGGGCCGGAGGTGTGCCATGCAACTGGTCGGCCGACGCTACGACACCGCGGAACCGGTCTCGGTCGAGATCGCCGAGGGCAAGATCACTCGCCTCGCGCCGATCGCGGCGGATCGACAAGCCCTGGACGGCTGGCCGTGGATCGCGCCCGGGCTGTGGGATATTCAGATCAACGGCTACGGCGGCCAGGAGTTCAGCTCGCCCGATCTTTCGGCCGACAAGGTACGCGCGATCGTGCTCGGGTACGACGCGTTCGGCGTGACCCGGTGTTGCCCCACGCTCTTCACCCAAAGCTTCGAGGTGATGCAGCACTCGCTGCGAGCCATCGCCTCGGCGTGCCAGTCCCCCGAGGTCGCCCGGCGCATCGTCGGCATCCACGTGGAGGGGCCCTACCTGTCGCCGGAAGACGGCCCCCGGGGCGCCCATCCGCTCCAGCACTGCCGGCCGCCCGATTGGGACGAGTTCCAACGCCTCCAGGACGCGGCCGACGGGCGGATCCGGCTCTTCACCATGGCCGTCGAATACGAGGATTCGCCGCAGTTCATCGAGCGCGTGGTCCGAACCGGCGTGATCGTGGGCATCGGCCACACGGCGGCCAATACCGAGCAGCTCCGGGCGGCCGTCGACGCCGGCGCTCGCCTGAGCACGCACCTCGGAAACGGCGCCCACCCCATGCTCCCCCGGCATCCCAACTAC
This sequence comes from uncultured Planctomycetaceae bacterium, assembly GCA_964505295.1. Classification (GTDB taxonomy): domain Bacteria; phylum Planctomycetota; class Planctomycetia; order Pirellulales; family Thermoguttaceae; genus DATKZH01. The sequence goes on along the minus strand of CAZDHR010000100.1, from coordinate 8,529 downwards.
CTCTGGGACCAGCTTGCCGACGACCGGCTCGTGGCCAGCCTCATCGTCGACGGGCACCATCTCCCGCCCGCGGTGGTCAAGTCGTTCGTCCGCGCCAAGACGCCCGAGCGGTGCATCCTGATCAGCGATCTCTCGGGGATGGCCGGACTACCGCCGGGGCAGTACCGGGCGAACCACGCCGAGGTGGAGATCCTGCCCGACGGACGGCTCGTGGTTGCCGGACAGCGGCAGATCCTCGCCGGGGCTTCGCGGCCGATCGGCACGGGCATCGCCAACGTGACGCACTTCGCCGGCGTGGGCCTGTCCGACGCCGTGAAGATGGCCGTGCACCACCCGGCGGAGCTGCTGGGCCTCGAACCCGGCGGGCTGGCCCCGGGCGAGCCGGCGGACCTGGTGCAGTTCAATCTGGCCGAGCCCTCCGAGCCGGACGGCCCCCGGCGGTTTCGGGTCCGCTCGACGACTGTCGACGGCCAAGTCGTGTACGGCGCCGCGTGGCAGCCTTGACCGTTTGTCTGACGCGGCCCCTCAACGCCTTCGTGCCTTCAGGTTCGAGGATTCCGCGTGAAACCGCATGAGACCCAAATCCGCGTCCGGTACGAAGATGCCGATCCGATGGGCTTCTTGCACCATGCCAAGTATCTCACGTATTTTGAGATCGGACGCACGGAGTGGTTCCGGGCGCTTGGGGGAGACTACCGGGCGACGGAGGAGTCGGGCCTCTTGATCGTGGTGGTCAAGGCCGAGTGCCGGTACCGCAGGCCCGCCCGGTACGACGACCTGGTGACCGTGCGGACCACGCTGGCCGGCGTTTCTCTGGCCAAGATCGAGCACGAGTACGAGCTTCTCCGCGGCGACGAGACCCTGGCCACGGCCCGCGTCACCCTGGCCCTGGTCGATCGGGAGGGGACCGTTCAGCCGGTGCCCGAATGGATGCAGGACCTCTGCTGAGCCGGCCCGGGGTGACCGGCGGACTGGGCAGCCGGGCGGCGCTGTGGTAAAATACGGACATGAGCGTCAAACTCAGCGAAGAACAGCGGCGAGCGCTGACGGAACTGCAAGGCGCGCCCGTGGAAGTCGAGGACGATAAGACCCGCAAGGTCTACGTGCTCGTCGACCAAGACCTCCATGAACGGGGCATGCGCGCCTTGCAGGAGCAGGAAGACCTCGCGGCCATCCGCCAGGGAATCGAGCAAATGGAGGCCGGTTTGGGCCAGCCGCTTGACGAGGCGGACGCCGAGATTCGCAAGGAATTGGGGTTCCCACCGCGCCGATGAACCTGCCGGTCGTCATTGAGCCGCGAGCCAAGCAGGACCTTCGCGCTGTCGCCGCTTGGTGGGCCGAGAACCGATCGGCCGAACAGGCAGCTCGCTGGTACGATGGCTTTGTTGACGCCATCGAATTGCTCGGCGAAAACCCAGTCCGTTACCCGCTCGCTCGTGAGAACCGGGAGTTCCCCTACGAGCTTCGTGAAATGCACTACGGGCTCGGTGGACGAGCAACCCACCGAGCCGTCTTCACGATCCGCCCTGAAGCCGTGGTCGTCCTGGCAGTACGCCATGCGGCGCAGCGAGACATCACGCCCGAGGACTTCTGAAATCGGCGAGTTGGACGTGGGCAGCCGGGCGCATCGCGTGCGGTTTCGCTTGGCCGGGGCTGGCAACAGGGCCTCCCGTGGCGGGGGGCGAAGGCTGGCCGACGGCCCCGCTTTGCGCAGGGCGGCGACCCAGCACTGAAGCCCTCCTGCGGAGGTGTTCGGGCCCTTCCCAGGTACCCCAGGACATCACGGCGGCCCTCAGACGCGACCTCCGAGACCTCGCCACCACCCCCCCCTGGGCGGGACTTCGCGCATCATCGACAGGACAAGGGGAGTATGATGGATTGTGATACCCAGTCGCCCGGTCGCGAGAGTGACGGAGAATGAACGAGCGCAAGCGAATCGCGGACGAGACGGTCGTGGTGATCCTGGCCGCCGGCAAGGGCACCCGAATGGGAAGCGGGGACCAGGGCAAGGTCCGCTTCGAGATCGATGCCGTGCCGGCGATCAATCGCCAGATTCGGGTGTTCAAGCGACGAGGGTTCAACGGCTTCGTGATGGTGGTCGGCAAGCGAGCCGAGCAGATTCTGGACACCGTCGGCAAAGAGCATTCGGGAATCGTCTACGTCTATCAGGAGCCCCAGTTGGGGACGGGCCACGCCGCCAAGATGGCCGCCGAGGCCCTCGAGAATATCGGGTTTGCCGGCCACGTGCTGGTCACCATGGGCGACAAACTGATTGAATCGCCCGCCATCGACGCCCTGGTGAGCGAATACGTCAAGCAGCGGGCCGACATGGCCCTTTTGACCATCCCCAAGACCAAGGCCACCGAAGGCTCCGTGGGCAGGGTCTTCGTCGACTCCAGCGGCCAGGTGCTCGACATCATCGAGCGAGTCGATCGGGCCAGGCAGGCGATTGTCGACGATCTGAAGAAGAAAGCCACTCGTGAGGCGGATCTCTCCGGAGCCAATGTCCTCCGAGTCATCGACCGATACCTCCCCGACTCCGAGAAGCAGGCCGTGGCGGTTCCGGAGCTGCTTGCCTTGGCCAAAGCGGGGCCAACCGTCGACAAGGCCAAGCTCGAGACCCTCCTGGAATCCGACGCGTACAACCTCCACGTCGACGGAAAGCGCTACACGGCCAAGCAGATCGAGCGGATTTGCAGGCGGGTGAACCCGAGCCTCTACCTCTTCCGTTCGGAGGCCTTCTACGACGGCGTCCGGATGATCGACAACGACAATGCCCAAGGCGAATACTACCTGACCGACGTGGTCCGGCTCCTGGCCGCCGTCCGAGACGCCGAAGGGCAGGGCAAATACCGGGTCCGGGCCGTCCCGGTCGACAACCCCGACTGGGTCCAGGGCTTCAACACGCCCGACGAGCTGCTGACCATCCAGGACTACGTCCGGCGCAAGAAGGCCCAACGGGAGGAGGAGCTCGGCGTGGGGGGCCGCCCTCGACTGAAGCCGAGTCAGTACGCCACGCCGCGCGACTGGATCCGCAAGATCGAGGAGCAAAAGCCCGGCCTACGCCGCTGGCTGCAACGCATCTACGGTCGAAACCCCGAGCTGCACCAGCGGAAATGCGCGGATCTGGTCCGCGTCCTCCAGTGCTACGGCCGGCGATTCGGCTTCGACCGGAAAGTGTGCATCGTCCGGGCGCCGGGCCAGATCAACCTGATGGGAAGGCACGTCGATCACCGCGGCGGCTGGACCAACTTCCTGGCCATCGATCGCGAGACGATCGCCGTGGTGGGCGTCCGCGACGACAACGACGTGGTCGCCGTCAACACCGAGCCCAAAAAATTCAAGCCCGTCCGGTTCAACGTCTCCGAAACGATCGGCGGCTTCGCCTGGAGCCAGTGGCTCAACTTCGTCAACAGCGACTGGGTACGCAACATGGTCTACCGGGCCCCGAACGATTGGGGCAACTACATTAAGGCCGCGGTCGTCCGGCTTCAGCACCGTTACCAGGACGTGAAAATCCGCGGCGTCAACCTGGCGCTTTCGGGCAATGTCCCCGTCGCGGCCGGCCTGGGGAGCAGCTCGACCATCGTCGTGGCAACGCTCCAGGCCGCCATCGCGCTAAACAACTTCGATCTCTCCAGCCGGCAGTTCGTCGACCTCTGCGGGGAAGGGCAATGGTTCGTGGGCTCGCAAGGCGGCCCCGGCGGCCACGCCGCGATCTACCTGGGCCAGCGAGGCAGGATCGCCCACGTGGGCTATCTCCCCTTCCGGGTCGAGAAGACCATCGAGACCCCGCGAGACTACCGGCTATTGATCGCCAACAGCCACGTCAAGGCGACGGGCAGCCATTCGGCCAAGGACATCCGCAACGCGAGGATCGCCACCTACGATTTGGGCCTGGCCCTATTGCGCCAGCGATGTCCGGAAATCGCCCATTCCGTCCAGCACCTCCGCGATCTCGACCCGTCGAGCCTACGGTGCTCGACGAGCGACGTCTACCGCTGGCTCCTGAAAGTCCCGCAATCGATGACCCGGCGGGATTTCCGCAGCATGCTCTCCCAAGACCATCAGGAGATGATGGAGGCACACTTCGCCACCCACCCCGAGCCGAAGCGCTACCGCCCCCGAGCCGTGCTCCTTTACGGTGCCTCGGAAATCATCCGCAGCCGCCTGTGCGTGGAATACCTGGAATCCGGGCGCGTGGAGCAGTTCGGCACGTTGATGAAAGTGAGCCACGACGGGGACCGGGTCAGCCGGCCGGGGCCCGATGGGGCCTACCACGCCTGCCGGGACGAAGTCAGCGACGAATACCTGGGCCGACTCATCCGCGACCTGGCCAGCGAGGACCCCGAGAGAGTCCTCCAGGCCCAACTGTACATGCAGCCGGGAAGCTACGCGTGCAGCACGCCCGAAATCGATCAGATGGTCGACGTTGCCGCTGCCCTGCCCGGAGTGGCCGGGGCGCAGATCGCCGGCGCCGGCCTTGGCGGTTGCATCATGATCCTGACCGAGAAGGAAGGCGTTGAGGCGGCCCGAAAGGCCCTCGTCAAACACTACTATCGGCCCGCGGGTCTGAAGCCGGCCGTCATTCCCTGCACGGCCGTCGAGGGGGCGGGGTTGGCCGAGTTCTAGTCAGAGCGTTTTCGGCCTCGGCCGGCGAGGCTGGGCGCCCCGCGCGCGGGCCAGCGATTGGATCGCTTGGTTCAGGTCGCCCACCTGACGGTAGCAAAGACTCAAGGCGTACCAGGCCGACCGGTCATAAGGAGCGGGGAACTTCTTGGCCGCCGTCCGAAGCGCGAGCTCGGCGTCGTCGAACCGATGCTGCTTGCGCAGCGCTTCGCCCCGCAGCAACTCCACCTCCGCCTCGAAGGGCCCAAGCTCGCCCAGCCCCTCCAGACAGTCCAGCGCTTGCTGCGTCATGCCCAGCTCGAAATAGCCGTGGGCCTCTTTCAGGCGTTTGGCAACCCGGACAAGTTGGCGGAAGTCGAATTTCATGGCCCTTCCCCCTGCGAACGGATGCCTCTCCTGGAGTGTTATTCGCAGCGCCGCTCGATCCGTTTTGGAGATCCCGAAAAACCTTACCGCAAACAACATGCCAACTCTTCCCTTTGCGCCAGCTCGGCTTCCTTAGACCTTCTATAACAAGAACTTACAATCTGACACCCCGTCGGGGCCTGCTTGCCGATGCCGCCATTTTGGCAGCGATTGTTGTCACTTTGGTCGTCGGATGCAGTCATTTCCTACGCCCGACGTATGGAAATGAGACACCGCAGCGCGGGCGACCGGTCAGGCCGAGTCATGAATTTCACCCCGAAGAGGGAGTAGCACGCCGCCGTCGGCTGCGACGGGGGCCGTCGGGCGCGTGTTTTGATGTTGCGCTTTCAGTGCTAGCGACGTTGTCCACACCAACCCGAAGCGCAAGCGAGGAAAATGGCTGTTGTCCTCGCTTGCGCTTCGGGTTGGTGTGGACTACCGGCGCTTGTTGCAGTTTTTCTGGAACGGGCCATCGGCTTCCAACCGGGGAGGTCGGAAACCCAGGCAAGCTGCCCGGGCTACCGCGCCGGCCGAACCGTTCGCGTTAGTACTCCCGCGGATCCACGCGGGCCTGCACGCGCCCCGGGAGCCCCTGGATGCGCAGGAAGCCTTCGGCGTCGGTCTGGTTGTAGTCGCCGCCGCCTTCCATCGTGGCGATGCCTTCGTCGTACAGGCTGTTGGGGCTGCTGCGGCCGGCGACCATCATGTTGCCCTTGTACAGGTTGAGCGTCACCCGGCCGGTGACCGGTCGCTGGGCCTGGCGGATGAAGGCTTCCAGGGCGTCGAGCTTGGCGTGGTACCAGAACCCGTAGTAGACCATCTCGGCCACTTCGGGGGCGAGCCGATCGCGGAGGTGCACCAGATCGCGATCCAGGGTGACTTGCTCCAGGAGGCGGTGGGCCTCGTAGAGAATCGTCATCCCGGGTGCCTCGTAGACGCCGCGGCTCTTCATCCCCACGAAGCGGTTCTCGACCATATCGATCCGCCCGATCCCGTTGCGCCCGCCGATCTCGTTGAGCGTCTGGACGACCTCAAACGGGCCGAGCGACTTGCCGCCCACCGAGACGGGCACGCCGGACTCGAACTCGAGCGTCACCGGCTCGACCGCGTCCGGCGCCTCCTGCGGCGAGACGGTCATCCCGAACTCGACCAGCTCCACGCCGCCCACGGCGAGGTCCTCCAGCCGTCCCGCCTCGTAGCTGATGTGCAGGCAGTTCTCGTCGGAGCTATAGGGTTTCTCGACCGACGCTTTCACCGGGATGTTCTTCTCGTTGCAGAAGGCGATCATCTCGGTGCGGCCCGGGAACTGCCGGCGGAACTTCTCCATCCGCCAGGGGGCAATCACGTGGATGCCCGGATCGAGCGCCTCGGCGGCCAACTGGAACCGGCACTGGTCGTTCCCCTTGCCGGTGGCGCCGTGGGCGAACCCGTCGGCGCCCACTTCCCGGCCCACCTGGAGGCACTTCTTGGAGATCAGCGGCCGGGCGATCGACGTGCCCAGAAGATACACGCCTTCATACTTCGCCTGCCACTGAAGCACCGGAAACGCGAAGTCGCGGCACAGCTCCTCCCGGGCGTCGACAATTCGGGCCGACTGGGCCCCGATCTCTTCCGCCTTCTTGAGAATCGCCTCGCGGTCCTCGCACGGCTGCCCCAGGTCGACGTACACGGCGTGCACGTCGTAGCCCTCCTCCCGCAGCCAACCGAGGATCACCGAAGTATCCAATCCGCCCGAGTACGCCAGAACGCAGCTTGGCATCGCCGTGTATTCCCTATATTCCGAGTTCACATTTGCCGGGACGGCATTGCAGCCCAAACCCTGTAGTTTGACCCGCCCGCCGCCGGTTGGCAAGTGGGTGGACGCCCGCGTCGGGGACAGAAACCCGAAGTAGCCGTTCATCGCGGGCAGAGTAGCAGGCACACGCCGTGTCCGCTCGACGAACGTCGAGCGGACGTCGAAGTCCGACTTGCGCAACGGGTTGCTGAGAAGCGGTCCGGAGAGAGGGGCGTGGCTGGCGTCCTTCGGAGAGCCACCAGGCACGTCACTCTTCCTCCCCCGACCCGATCACCTCCAACAGCCGCTCGCGGATTTCGGCCAGGCGGGCTTCGTCTTCGATCTTGTGGCCGGCCTGGTCGGTGACGTAGAAGACGTCGAGGACCTGATCGAGGTGGGTGGCGATTCGCGCGCGGCTCACGGAGAGGCCGGACTGGTAGAGGGTCCGGGTGATGGCGTAGAGGAGGCCCGGGCGGTCAACGGCGAAGATGTCGAAGATCGTGTGGGTCTGGGACGTGCTGTTGTCGACTTGGACGCGGTTCTGGGCGACGGGCACCGCGGGCGCGAGTTGACCGCCGATCTGCCAGGTGCGGCGGAACGCGGGGGCCTGGCCCTCGGGAGCACGCAACGACGCGGCCAGCGCCCGACGGACCCGCTCCATGCGCTCCGGCGGCGGCGGGCCGGTGTAGTCGGGGTCGCGGACCTCGAACCGGTCGAGCACCAGCCCGTCGGCTAGCGTGTTGATCTCGGCCGAGAGGATCTCCAGCCCCTGGCCGGTCAGGGCCCCGGTCAGCCGGTGGAAGATACCCGGTGTGATCGATTCCCGGGTGGCGACGGTGAGCTCGACCGTCTCGGTCTCCGGCTGGTAGGAGCCTTGGGTGCCGACCTCGTCGTCGGGCAGGCCGTGCAGGAGGCGCAGATCGGCGGCGATCTGCTCTGGGGCGGTTCCGTACACGTAAGTCGGGGGCAGTTCGGCGACCTGGCGGGAGAACCACGGCCCGTCCGCCTCCGGGCCCAGCGACGCGGCGACCGCCTCGCGGCGCTTGGCGAGGTGCTCTTCGGGATTCACCGCCGGGCTGTCGCCGGCCAGGTGCTGCATCGTCCGCTGGTACAGGTCGGTGACCACCTCCGCTTTCCAACTGTTCCACACGCCCGGTCCGACCGCCGCCTGGTCGCACGCCGTGACCAGGAAGAGCATGCCCAATCGCTCGGGCGAGCCGACGTCGACGGCAAACCGCACGACCAGTTGCTCGTCGCTGGTATCGCGGCGAAAGGCCAGGTGGTTCATCACCAGGTGTCGGTGGACGAGGAACTCCAGGTCGTCGGTCTCCCGGGCGTCGAGACCCAGGCGATCGCCCGTCCGGCGGGCGATCTCCCGTCCAAGCTCCGAATGGTCCTCCGGATATCCCTTCCCCAGGTCGTGGATCAGCAAGGCCAGGTGCAGCACGTGCTTTCGGCCTAGTTGCCTGTACACCCTTCCCAGCGGCCCCGGATCGAGCCGCAGCTCGGTGGCCTCGTCGACCGCCTGGAAGCTGTGCTCGTCGACCGTGTACTTGTGATACTGGTTGAACTCGAAGAGGCCGCGGGCGTGCGCGAACTCGGGGATGAACCGCTCCAAGAGTCGCAGTTGGTGCAGGCGGCGGAGCATCTCGCCCAGCCGGGCGGGGTGCCCGAGCAGCGACCGGAATCGTTGGCAGGCCGGCGGCGTGATTGAGCCCGAC
>CAZDHR010000099.1:0-18528 GCA_964505295.1 uncultured Planctomycetaceae bacterium | reverse complement strand
GCGGAGCGAAAAGCGACTATCGCGACGGCCGTTTTTCCAGGGCGTTCCTTGCTGGGAGACTCGATCTCAGGGCGCCGGGGTCGTCCGGCAGTGTCCGAGCAGGTCGTTGACGAGGCTCTGTAGCCTGGTCGCTTCGCCCACGACGCACGGAACGAAGTCGTGGTCTTCGCCGGCGACTCTCCGGCGCAGGTCGGCTGCCCGTTCTTCGGCCGCCTCGGCCGTCTTGATGATCGCGGTCTTGCGACGCTCGCGTTCGCGATCCGGCCCAGGCCGTCGGTCGTCGGAGCCGGCTTCCTCATGAGTTGCCACCCAGTTGCGAAACCACCGCAACAGCGTGGCTCGACTGATCACGCCGGTCGGCCGTCTTTGGTCGACGACGACGATGCGCGGCACCGAAACACGTGAGAGGAACTGATACACTTGTTCGATCGGCGTGTCTTCATCGTAACAGACGACGTCGGTTCTCATCACGTCGCGCATCGTCGCTTCCCAGCCTTTTCCCAACGCCGTCCTTGTAAGAAGATCGGCCTCGGCCACGATGCCGGCCACCGTTCCCGCCTCGTCGACGACCGGCGCGGAGCTGAGCCGCAACTGGAGGAAGAGGTCGGCCACGTGCCGAACCGTTTCATCCTGGCGGGGGCAGAGCAGGGCGACCGACATCACGTCGCGGGCCAGGACGCCGTCCAGAGGGCCGACGGCCGCCTGCTTGTCGTGCGGGTCGAGCATCGGCTCGCTGAGCGAGCTGAAGCGGACCACGCGATTGCGGCCCGATTGCTTGGCGACGGCGAGCGCTTGATCCGCCAGCTCGGTCAAGTGCTCCGGAGTCGCCGTGTCGGTCAGACGCTCGGCCACGCCCAGACTCGCGGTGACCCGGAGCACCGCGTCGGCGGCAGGAATCGTCGCCTCGGAGATTGCCGCTCGAACGCGCTCAGCCCATTGGACGGCGCCCGCTTCGTTCGTCTCCGTCAGCAGGACACAGAATTCCTCTCCGCCAAAACGGCAGAGGACGTCGCTTGGCCGGCATTGGTTCTCGAGCAGCGAGGCGACTGCCGTGAGTGTCGCGTCTCCGCCGGCGTGCCCGTGGTCGTCGTTGATCCTCTTGAAGAAATCGAGGTCTACCATGACGCAGGAGAGGGAATGGCCGTAGCGCGTTGCCCTTTCCCACTCTTGGACGACGCGCTGGTGAAACGCGCGGCGGTTGAACACGCCGGTCAACGGGTCGTACTGCGAGACCGTACGGAGCCGCCGCTCCATGCGCAGCAGGCGCGATCCGGCGTCGAGTCGGGCCAGCAGCACGGCCCGACGGATCGGTTTGGTCACGAAGTCATCCGCGCCCGCCGCCAGGCCCTCCACCATGTCGTCGGCACTCGACTTGCCGGTCAAGAGGATGACATACACGTACTGGGGAAGCTCCCGTCGTCGAACTTCCCGGCAGAACGCCAGCCCATCCAACTCCGGCATGTCCCAGTCGCAGACGACCAGATCCGGCGGCTCCTGGAGGATCGCATCAAGGGCCTGACACCCGTTCTCCGCTTGGGAGACTCGGTGCCCGGCAGACGACACGATCTTGGCAATCAAGCGCAGGGCCGCGGGGTCGTCGTCGACCACCAGGACGTTCAGGGGCGGGGCTTCGCTTGGGTCGATTGGGCAACTGCCGGACGACTTCATCGTCACTCTCTCCGGTTCTGACAACGCGCCTTCGTCAGGCGTTGTTGGCGGTTCCGTCTCGGTCTGTCTACGTGGATTGCGCGATCTTCTCCGTGTATTCTGCAACCAGTTCCAGGAAGGCGTCCTGTTGAATCGGTTTGGCCACGTGGTCGTCGCTACCGGCCCCCAGGCACTTTTCGCGGTCGCCTTTCATCGCGTAGGCGGTCAGCGCGATGATCGGGGTAGGGTGCCCTTCTTGGCGGAGTCGACGGGTAGCCTCGTCGCCGTCCATCACCGGCATCTGCATGTCCATCAGGATGAGGGCCAGCGAGATCAGGGTCCAGCCGAACGCCACCACCAGCCGCGCAGGGCGGAGCAGCTCGGGATCGCCGCGGCGAACGCGGGGAGGGACGAACCAGTCAATGCGCGCGGCGATCCATGCCGGAACAACGACGCCCGTCCGGCGATGGTCCGACTTCCATCGTCTCGTTCGTCTCTTGTCGCTCATGCACGAAGGCTCCGGTTTCTGCCACTATCGCAAGTTTGCTCTCTTAGGTTTCACCACAGACTCCCTGCTCCGAACGCGCCGTTGCGGCGAGATCGCTCGCCTCGGTCGCCTTTCCCAAGTAGCCGGCGATCGTACCGAGCAGCTTGGCCCGATCGATCGGCTTGGTGGCATAGCCGTCGCAGCCCGCCCGGCGGCATTTCTGCTCGTCGCCTTCCATGGCGTGGGCGGTCAGGGCGACGATCGGGCCGTCGTAGCCCGCCTCGCGGAGTCTCGCCGTCGCCGTGTAGCCGTCCATCACCGGCATCTGCATGTCCATCAAGATCACATCGAAAGCATTCTTTTTGTTTCGGGCGGCCAGGGCGTTTTCGACGGCGACCTGACCGTTTTCGGCCAGCGTGACCTCGGCCCCCGCCTTCTTGAGCAGGAACGAAATCAGCCGTTGGTTGTCCGGTCCGTCTTCGGCCAGCAGGATGCGGCCGTCGAGCTCGATGTCGACCGCGGCGGCTTTCGGCGGTGGCTTGCGCTGGGTGGCGACTTCGGCCGCGTTTTCCAGCATGGCGACTCCCTCGAGCGGGCCGGTCTCGACCGTCACGCTGAAAGTGCTCCCCTTTCCCCATGTGCTGGTGACCGTGATGTCGCCGCCGAGCAACTCGGCCAACCGCTTGCTGATGGTCAGCCCCAGGCCGGTTCCGCCAGACTTCCGGGTGGTGGACGAGTCGGCTTGCACGAACGGCTGGAAGAGCCGAGTAAGCTGTTCCGGCGTCATTCCAATGCCCGTGTCGACCACGTCGAACTGCAAGCGAGGCGGCCCGTCGGGGTTCCCGACCAGGCGGGCGGCCACTCGAACGCCGCCCGTCTCGGTGAACTTGAAGGCGTTACCCACCAGGTTGATCAGAATCTGCCGCAGGCGGATCGGGTCGCTCTGGATCTGTGCGGGGATCGCACCGAGATACTCGATTGTCAAGGGAACGTTCTTCGCCTGGGCGCGGACCCGCATCAGCGAGGCCACGCCGGCCAGGACTTCGATGGGCGAGCAGGTCGTCCGTTCGACGTCGGGCTTGCCTGCCTCAATCTTTGAGAGGTCCAAGATGTCGTTGAGCAGGCTCAGCAAGTACTGCCCGTTGCGCTGGATCGTCTCCAGGGCTTGGACGCGCTCGGGAGGTGCCCTGTCCAGCCCGTCTTCGCCGAGCAGCACGTCGGTGAAGCCCAAAATGGCCGTCATGGGAGTGCGGATTTCGTGGCTCATGTTGGCCAGGAACTCGCCTTTGGATTTCGTGGCGGCCTCCGCTGCGATTCTTGCCTGTTCGAGGTCGAGCATCATGTTCAGGGTAGCCTTGCGGACTTCCGCCATCTGGTCGCGCGCCTCGGCCAGCTTCGCCCGTTCCCGCTTGAGCTGTTGGATCCGTTCGACGGCGTCTTGCTGAGTTGCGGCCGCCTCGTCCGACAGGATCAGGTAGTTGAGCCAAGGATCGTCCTCGAGGAAGTCGTCGAACTGCACGCCCAGGCGGGACATCTCTTCGTTGGTTTCCGGCGCGGGGGAGCCCACGAAGACACGGCGCCCTCCATAGCCCAGTGGAAGCCAACCACCGCACAGTGGAAGCGCGACTTCCTTGGCGGTTGTCAGGACAAGGGAGGCGAAGGGGCGATCCGACGGGACGGCGAGGCTATCCAGATTCCTGCCAACGCAATCCGGGCCGAGCAGACGCACCAGTCGTTCCGACGCCCATTGCACCATGCCGGCTCGATCGACGACGAGCACACACGTGCCGAGCTTGGTCAGTGATTCAATTTCAATGGTGCTGGTCGTGATATTCATCTACGGGATCCTTACCTCAAACACGCATTCGGCGTCACCGTTGCGCATACAACGGACTTCTTCCACGGCAAGCGTCTCGTCGAAATAGAGGCCGACGCCGAGAATCAGGCCGTGGAGCACCGGGCACAGCTTGCGCTCGGAGACGTAGTGGATCGCCAAGCCTCCGTCCGGCAGGTCTTCTGCCCGAAGGGACGGCGGACGCGCCCCGGAAATGCTCACCGTCGCCTGACGGTGAACGCGATTCATGTTGCGCAGGAACTCACGCGGATTTCTCCCCGCCAAGGCGTAGAGCGAGGGATAAGCGTGCTTCCCCGTGTTCGAGACCCAGTACTTCCCGAACTCCTTCATCGTTTCATCCGGCGAGAGGCCCAGGAAGCGGGCGGTGGCGGCGACCAAATCGACGGTCATCTGATCGGGATAGTCCAGGGACGGCGAGAACGACGGTTCGTCGTAGCCTGCTGCGCTGCGAATCTCGTCCCACTTGTCCACCCCAAAGCGTTCCTCCACCCACTCCTGAATGCCTTTGTTGACGACGCCTTTCATAGGGTCACCTCCGTTTCGGCGATCTCGTATTTGGGTGATTTGCCTTGCTCGGCGAGCAGGCCGTTGACCTCTTCTTTCAGTTCGACCATCCGCAGTTCTCGTCCGACGGCGAGTCGATTGAACGCCTCGACCTCCTCCAGTTTCTCCGCCAGTGCGAGACTGGCAACCTTATCGGCCTCGCTAAGCTCTTCCAGGGCCTTGTTGGCCGATTCGAGGGCGGCGATATGTTCGTCGAGCTGCTGCTCGGCCCGCTTCCGCTCGGTGATGTCCGAGCATGCGCCGATCACGCGGACCGGCTGGCCGGCATCGTCCAGGACGGCGGAACCGCGGTCTTCCCAATGTCGCCACTCGCCGTCCTTGTGTCGAATTCGGTAGGTGACGTTGATCGGTTCGGGACTCTCGCGGTGGTGTTCTACCGCGTCGGCGATCTTCTGGCGATCCTCGGGGTGGATCAACGCCAGCCAACCCTCGATGGTTGGAGGGATCGTGTCTTGCGGGTAGCCGAGGGCGGCATTGACGTCTCCCAGCCACTCGAGCCGGTCTGTGGTCACGTCCCACTCGTAGATCAGGTCGCTGACGGCAGTGGCCGCCCGCTCAAACCGGTCTTTGCTTTCTCGCAGGCTGTCTTCGGCACGTTTTCGAGCGGTGATGTCGCGGACCACTGCCTGGAGCACCTGCCGGCCGTCCAATTCCATGGCGTTGAGCAATACCTCGGCGGGGAAGCTCTCGCCCGTATCCAGCCGCTTGTGTACCCACTCGAACCGATTGCTGCCCTTTTCCATCGCCGTGGCGATCCGCTGGTTGGCCAGCGTCATGGAATCGGTGCCGCAGGGTTGCTTGGCGGGAGACAGATCGGCGGGGTGCTGGGTGCAGAACTCTGCCTTGTCCTTGCATCCGAAGATCCGCACCGTGGCGTCGTTGCAATCGAAGAAGCCCTTCTCGTCGAGCAGCATGACCGCGTCGCTGGTCGAATCGTACAACGTGCGGAACTTCGTCTCTGACCGCAAGAGATCCTGTTCCGCCTGTTCACGTTCACTGATGTCCATCAAGGCCAGCAGTGCGTGTCTTTTTCCATCCAACTCCAGAGGGGTGGCGCTGACGGCGAAACAAAGCTGCCTCTCTTCGCCTCCGATCACGAGCCGCATGCTCAGTTCAGCATTCTTGATTGTCTGGCCATCCGCGAGGGCTCGCTCTGCGGCGGCTCGCACAGGACAATCACGGCAGGCGGCAGCGTGGCCACAGCCCCCTGGCGTCTCGCCCGCATGAATACAGCAAAGCCCGTCGCCCGGCTTGCGGCTGAGGATCTCCGACGCGTCCTTGCCGACAAGCCGAGCGACCACGTCGTTGACGCGAGTGACTTGGGTATCTTCGTCCACCAGCAGCATGCCGACCTGACTGGCGTCGAAGATGGCCTGAAGGTTGGCCTCCGATTGCCTGCGCTCGGCGCTCTCGCGCTGATAGGCGATCGCGGAATACGCGATCGCAAGCGAGTACGCCGCCAGACGCAGCAAGTGCCACCACCACCAGGCCGCATCCCACAACGAAGAAAGCTCGAACAGGACGCCGGCCGTTCCCAGCAGGCCGCACAGGTAGGTGAAGAGGTAGTCGTCCCATCTCCGAGCGACCCGATAGCGCTTGAGAAACCAGCCGGCAGCGGCCAGGAATCCGAGGCCGCCGAGCACGTTCAGGGCCCGCGCCGTCGTGGTAAAGGCTCCCTCGTCGACCATCGGGGGTATCATGCCGGGGAACCCGAGCGAAAAGACGCAGACCGCGAGCGCCGCGGCGCCTGTCAGCGGGAGCACCAGGCGACTCCGCGGCGAGTCAGCGATCCGGGCGGGCAGCCAAACCAGGGCGAAGAGAATCCCGCCCACGCACGTCGCCGTGCCGTGAAACCAGACAAACGTCTCGCCGGGCGCAACGGCGGCATGAGCGATATCGAGAATGCCCATGCCGATCAGGGCGGCGGCCATCCAGAGATGATGCGGGTTGCTCCCGGGCGTCCGCGATGCCAGCAGGATCACCGCCAGAGCCAGCGCGAAGAGTGCCCCAGCGACCTCGACGGCCGAATGGAACGGGACATGATCCCATCGCCACGCAGACGCCAGAGTCGTAGACGCAACACTTCCCGCCACCGGGAGCAGGACGCCTGCGAGCAGCACCAGCAGAACGGCGCCCGTAAACGTGCGCATCGTCGCTTGTCGCGGGTCGGTCATGCGCGTCTGCTTGCCGGACTCCCTGGTATCGTTCATGAAGCCGCCCTCCGACGCGCTGCCTCTTCGGCATGACTGCAAGCTTGGTCTTTTACGAGTAACGCTGGACCTCCGCCCGGCTCCCTCTCCGCCAAGGTCCTTCCTCCTGGTATCTGTAAGTACATAGGTTACGCGAACGATGGTCTCGGCGAGTCATGACGATTGTGCGGCATGAACGGGTAAAGGTGGTTGGAGACCCCCGGACGACCTCGGCGACGTTCAACGCCAAAGCCGGCCGTGCGCAGTCCGGGCCGCATGAACGCGGTCACGGCAGACCCGTCAAGCGAAATTCGACAAGGGACTGGCCGCGGTAGTCGTCGAGCCTTCTTCCGCCGGGACGAGGCCGGCGGGCCGGCTCGAGCAAGCCGAGAGTTGTTTTTCGCTTGCCCCTTACGGAAGATGCCGCCCGAGGTCCAGCCGCCCCACTCGATACCCGGGCACTTTCGCGCGCACCGCGCAGGGAGCCTCCTGCCGGGCGTGTACGTCCGTTCTCCGCGAAGCGGCAGTCGGCCCGTGCAGCACGGGTTGGCCTTCGTTACGATCCGAAAAACCGCGACGGCGGTCGCCGCACGTCGTCGCCAATTGTTGAATCGGAGCAAGCGGCTGGTAGACTGGCGGGATAGTCCGGTGTCGAACGCCGGCAGGAAGTCGTCCAAACGTCCTTGCCCTCTTGAGGAGGACTGCACGATGTGCCCACGATCCGAAGCGCGTCTGGCCGTCGGGCTTGCCTTGCTCCTGGGCGCGGCGGGCACGCGCGAGCCGCTTCGGGCGGAGGACGACGCGCGGCTGGAGCCCGTCAAGCAATTGTGCCAAGACTACGTCGAGGGCTTCGGCCACCCCGACACCAAGCTCTGCTACCACCATCGCCTCGACGGCCCCCGGGGCGTGGCCGCGCTGTCGAGCCCCGAGGAGATCGCCAACCGCGTCGCGCGCGGCAAGCCCATGCCTTACGGCTACGGATCGGGCATCCAGGACGTGCCGCTGGAGAACGGGCAGTTTCTGTTCGCGCTGTGTGACGCCTCCGACGCGACCGGAGACGCCGACCTGGCCGCGCTGGCCCGGCGCATCTTCCAAGGCATGAAGCTCGTGGCCACGGTGAGCCCCGAGCCTGGGTTCGTGCCCCGCGGCCCCCACGCCGACGGCAAGAGCTACTACCCCGACTCGTCGCGGGACCAGACCTGCGCGTTCGTCGAGGCCATGTGGCGCTACTCGGCCAGCTCGCTCGCCACGGCCGACGACCGAGCCTTCATCTCGGACTCGCTGGCCAAGGTCGCCCGGCGCATGGAAAAGAACGACTACGTGCTCCTGGTCGAGGACGGCAGCCACATGGCGCACGTCGGCTGGGGGTGGAAGCAGCACACGGTCATCGGCGCCGCGACGCTGCTGGGGCACCTGGCCGCGGTGAAAGACGCCACCGGCGACCCCCACTGGGACGCCCTCTACAACCAATTCAGCCGCGAGAAGGACGCGATCCGCTGGCGCCTGCTGAGCGTCGAGAGCGCGGACGCCTGGCGCCCGGAAACACTCTACAGCAACCAGTTCTTCACGTCGCTGGCCGTGCTCGCGCGCACCGAGTCGGACCCGGCACGCGCGGCGCTCGTCCGCGGCCTCATGAAGGCCCAAGCCGAGCGCGCGCTCCGCAGCAACGTGTTCGACCCCCACGACTGGCGCCGACTCGACTGGGCCGGTGACTGGTCGGACGAGGAAACGCAAGCGGCGCTCGGGCCCTTCGGACTGAACCTTGCGGCCAACACGACCGTGATCGACCTCTACGAGCGATTCGACCCGAGACGTTTTCGGGCCCAATCGGCGAGCGAGCGTCGGGTGAACGCCAAGCTCCTGATGGGCATCCCCACCGTTGCACTGCACAAGGCCCTTCTCTCCGAGGACCCCGCGCTGGTCCGCGAAGTCGGCCCGTACGTGGAAGACATGGTCGACAAGATGCTCGAGCACGGCGACGCCTATACGCACGGCGAGAACTTCAACCGCGCGGTGATCCTCGGGCTGCACCTGGTCGCGCTCAGCGCCGAAGGGGCACGGCCCGAACGTCGCTGACCGGCTGCGCAGGAGCCCCGATCGGCCTCGCCCCCTGGCAATCTCCTCGCGTTCGGGCGACAATCATGGCCGAATCACCGGCTCGGCGAACCCGCCAATCGGGGGGTGGACGCCGGGCTTCTCTCGACCAAGGCGAAGGAGCGGTTCCGTGGAAACGGCAACGATCGAGAAAGCGTATGGGCTGGCCAACGAACGCTATGCGGAACTGGGCGTGGATACCGACGCCGCCCTCGAACGGCTCCGGCGGATCGCCGTCTCGATGCACTGCTGGCAGGGCGACGACGTGGGCGGGTTCGAGAGCGAGGCGGGGCTCTCCGACGGGGGAATCATGGCCACCGGCGCCTATCCCGGAAAGGCCCGAACCGCCGACGAGCTTCGCGGCGATCTGGAGACGGCCTATCGCCTCATTCCGGGCCGGCACCGGCTCAACCTGCACGCCATGTACCTGGAGAGCGACTCCGGGCCGGTCGACCGCGACCGGATCGAGCCGGCCCACTTCCAGCGGTGGATCGACTGGGCCGGAGGGCTGGGGATCGGCATCGACTTCAATCCCACCTTCTTCTCGCACCCCAAGGCGGCCGACGGCTTCACGCTGACAAGCCGCGACGAAGGCATCCGCCGCTTCTGGGTCGAGCATGGCATCGCCTGTCGCAAGGTGGGCGAGGCGGTCGGCCGGCAGTTGGGCTCGCCGTGCGTGACCAACGTCTGGATCCCCGACGGGTACAAGGACGTCACGATCGACCGCAAGGGCCCGCGCGAGCTTCTGAAAAAATCGCTCGACGAGATGTTCGCCCCGCCCATCGACCCGGCCTGCAACCTCGACGCCGTCGAGTGCAAGCTGTTCGGGATCGGCTCGGAGACCTACGTGGCCGGCTCCCACGAGTTCTACCTGGGCTACGCGGTGCGCACCGGCAAGCTGCTGTGTCTCGACGCGGGCCACTTCCACCCCACTGAGACCATCGCCGACAAGATCTCCTCCGTGCTCCTGTTCCTCGACGAAATCTTGCTCCACGTCAGCCGCGGCATCCGCTGGGACAGCGACCACGTGGTCATCCTCACCGACGACCTGCGGGCCATCGCCGAAGAGATCGTGCGGGGCGATTTCCTCGATCGCGTGCACATCGGGCTCGACTTCTTCGACGCCAGCATCCATCGCGTGGCCGCGTGGGTGATCGGCACCCGGGCGATGATCAAGGCGCTCTTGGGGGCCCTGCTCGAGCCGACCGAGAGGCTCCGCCGGTTGGAACTCGACGGCGATTTCACGTCGCGCCTGGCGTTGGTCGAGGAGCTCAAGACGCTACCGTTCGGCGCGGTCTGGGATTACTATTGCCTCCGGCAGGAAGTCCCTCTGGGGATGGCCTGGATGGACGAGGTTCGCCAGTACGAGCGGCAGGTGACCGGCAAGCGTTAGGTTGAGGGTTCAGGGGCCAGGGATCGGGGGTCAGGATTGAAGTGTTCCTCGTTCCCAGGCTCCGCCTGGGAACGCACTAACGCGAGGCTCCGCCTCGTTCGCACCAAGGCGTGACGGGCAACCGGGGAGAGACATGGACAGGGCAGGCAGAGCCTGCCAAACCGAGACGTTCCCAGGCGGAGCCTGGGAACGAGGGAGCCAAGAAAGGGCGTGTTGATGGCGAAAACCGAAACCACCGGCGGCATCTTTCGGCGGCTCGACCGGCTCAACGAGTTCGAGCGGCAGCCGGTCCGCGAGGACAGCCTTCACGGCGGGACGTACTTCGCCGGGAGCTTTGCCGGCGAGCACGTCGCGGCCACGGAGTTCGTCATCGGGGCCCTGTTCGTGGCCGGCGGGGCGAGGGTCCACGACGTGATCGTGGGCCTCTTGTTGGGCAACCTGTTCGCCGTCCTCTCCTGGACGTTGCTCTGCGCGCCCATCGCCGTAAAGACCCGCCTGACGCTCTACTGGTACCTGCGCAAGATCGCCGGCCCGGTGGTGATGGTGATCTACAACGTGCTCAACGCCGTCCTCTACTGCGTGTTGGCCGGGTGCATGATCACCGTGGCGGCTTCCGCGGTGCGAATCCCCTTTGGCATCGAGCCCCAGACCGGGTGGTTGCCCACCGATCCGTGGTTCGTGGCGGTGACGATCGTGGTGGGCGCCGTGGTGGTGCTTCTGGCCATTCTCGGATTCAAGCGCCTGGCCCAGTTCGCCTCGGTCTGCTCGCCGTGGATGTTCATCATGTTCATCGCGGGCGCCCTGGTGCTTCTGCCCACCATCGGAAACGTGGGCCGTCTGGGGGGGATTTGGCACGTCGGCGAGCGGCAGGTCTGGACGGGCCCCCCTCCCTACCGTTCGGCGACGGTCGTGAGCGGTTCGTCGGGTGACGCGCGGGGGCCGCGCATCGAGTTGGAGTTCGCCGACGATGAGGAGTTGCTGCTCACCGAGCCGGAAGTGCTGGAAGACGAGGACGAAGCGGGGGCAGGCGGCGCGCCGTCCCCACCCGAGGAGATCGGCGAGCCCTCCGCGCCCGTCTATTTCACCGAGGGCCCGGTCGCCGGGCTGACGATTTCCGGCCAGGGCGAGGGCGAGCGGGCCTTTGTGGCGGCCGAGGGAAGGATCGAGGGCAACCGGCTGATCGTCTTCAGCCCTAGGGTGCAAAACCC
This sequence comes from uncultured Planctomycetaceae bacterium, assembly GCA_964505295.1. GTDB lineage: Bacteria > Planctomycetota > Planctomycetia > Pirellulales > Thermoguttaceae > DATKZH01. The sequence goes on along the minus strand of CAZDHR010000099.1, from coordinate 7,091 downwards.
CGCCGTGGCCGGCTACGACGAGATCCGACCCGGCGGCAACCTCTGGGTCCGCAAGAAGGGCTCGACCGCCGAGCCGACGGCCGTCCCCGCGTTCCGCACCTACGTACAAAACGCCGACGACGTGCTCACCTTCTGGCACATCGTCGCCTTCGCCTGGATCTGCAACCTGGCCATGCACCTCGGCCTCTCGGACATGGCCCTGTTCCGCTACGCGCGGCGGCCGTGGTACGGGCTCTACTCGGCGTTCGGAATGTACCTGGGGCACTACGTCGCCTGGATCTGCGCGGGGATCATGGGCGCGGCCGTGGCCGGCACGGCGATGATGAACACGCCGCTCACCTCGCTCGATTCGGGCGAGGTGGCGTTTCGGGCCCTGGGCGTGATGGGCGCGTTGGCCGTGGTCATCGCCGGCTGGACGACATCCAACCCGACCTTGTACCGCGCGGGCCTGGCGTTGCAGGTAGTTACGCCCGGCTGGCCCCGCTGGCTGGTCACGCTCGTGGCCGGGGCGATCACCACGGCCATCGCCTGCTTCCCGTTCGTGTTCCGGCAACTGCTCAATTTCGTCGGGCTGTACGGCCTCCTGTTGATGCCGGTGGGGGCGATCGTGGTGATGGAGCACTGGGTGTTCCCGCTCATCGGCTTCCAGCAGTTCTGGTCGACCCGCAAAGGCAAGGTGTTGAACTGGCCGGCGCTGGTGTCGTGGGGCATCGGCCTGACCGCGGCCCTTCTGTGCTGGCAGGCGGAGACCATCGGCAGTTGGCTTTCGCAGCACGTGCACGGGTCCCTGGCCGCCGTCTCCGCGATTCACGTTCACCTCTTCTTCCTGGCCGGCCCGGTCTGGATTCTGACCTCGGTCCTCTATCTCGTGCTGGCCGCGATGGCCGGGGCCGCCGGTCCGCTGCCCGAGCTTGAGGAAGAAGAGACGCCGACCGCCGCGCCGCCCGAACCGGCGCCGCCCGCCGGGCGCCGCTCGCGAGTGCCCCTCTATTTCGCCGTGCTGGCCGCGCTCTGTCTGGGCTCGATCCTCCTGTTTTCCTACTGCATCTACGCGGGCTACATGCGGCCCGGCGCCGTCATGCTTCGCATCGGGTCGCACGAGATCGGCTTCGAGCGCTACCTGACCATCGCTACCATCATTTACTTCATCAGCGGTTTCATCTGGATCCGCGGCAGAGAGAAAGGGAAGGCACAGCCGGCCGCTTGACGCCGAACGAGCCCCGAGAGGCCGGGCGGCAAGAACGTGCGGCACGCTCTGCGACAGTAGCAGGAAATCGACTGAAAAGAAAGTCTCTCGCAAAGGCGCTAAGGCGCAAAGGGAATAGAGAAGAGAATCAATCGTTCTTGTCACCGGGCCTAAGCAAGGGGGTTTGTGCGGGGCTTTGCCGGCGTACGAAAAAGGGACTTCAAGAAGGGTCTGCTTCGCGCCTCGGCGGTTTGCCAAGAGTCCTGCTACCCTTCCCCTGGATCTGCTTTGCGTCTTAGCGTCTTTGCGAGAGGCCCTTCGTTCTTGCCTACCATCGCGACGGAGGTGCACCATGTTCCGAGCATTTCTGTTGACGGCCGTTTGTCTCTGCACGGCGCGACCAGCGTCTGGGAGCGATGGGACGGCTGGACGGCCGACAAGGGCTTCCAGAACCCGGGCATGAACTCGTTCGCCGCACGGCTTGATCGCCACCGAGTGGAAGACCGAAGGCGACCGGCTCACGCTGAGCGTGACCATCCCGGCGAACGCGACGGCTAAGGTGTACGTCCCCGGCGGACGATCCCGCCCGAGTGACCGAAAGCGGCAAACCGGCTGCTGAAGCTGAGGGAGTCAAACTCGTCCGCTCCGAGGCTGGTAGCGTGGTCTACAAGGTCGGCTCCGGCGAGTACCGGTTCGCCGTGCGTTGAGGGCATCGTGTCCCCATTGTGCGATCCGCCGCTATGGCGTAGCATGTTGACAGGATAGGTATCCACCTCCTTGGGAGTGATGTTGGGCTGATGCTGAAACAACGAATCGGATTCATCGGCGCCGGCCAGATGGCCACGGCGCTGGGGCAGGGCTTTGTGAAGGCGGAGCTGGTCGCACCAGAGAAGATCGTGGCCGGCGACCCCGTACCGGAGGCCCGGGAGCGGTTCGCCCGGGCGACCGGCGGGCGGACCACCGCCGACAACCTGGAGGCGGTCGCCGGGGCCGACGTGCTCTTTCTGGCCGTCAAGCCGCAGCAGATGGCCGCCGTGCTGGAGGGCTTGCGAGGCAAGGTCACGGCCGACAAGCTGGTCGTGTCGATCGCCGCGGGCGTGCGTCTGAGCGTGCTGGCCGAAGGGCTGGGCGACGACGTCCGGCTGGTGCGGGTGATGCCGAACACGCCGTGCCTGGTCGGCCAGGGTGCCTGCGGATACTGCCTGGGCGGGAAAGCCACGGCGGAAGACGGCCGGCTGGTCGACGAGCTGCTCGGCTCGGTCGGGGTCGCCTATCAGGTGGACGAGAAGCTGCTGGACGCGGTGACCGGGCTTTCCGGCTCCGGCCCGGCTTTCGTCTACCTGGTCGTCGAGGCGTTGAGCGACGGCGGCGTGCGCATGGGCCTCCCCCGTCCGGTCGCCACGGCGCTGGCGGCGCAGACGGTGCTCGGGGCGGCCCAAATGGTGCTGGCCACCGGGGAGCACACGGGGGTGCTCAAAGACCGCGTGACCAGCCCGGGCGGCACGACCATCGCCGGCATCCAGGCCCTGGAGTCGGGCGGGCTGCGGGCGGCATTGATGGCGGCCGTCGAGGCGGCCACGCGGCGGTCGATCGAACTGGGAGGCTCGTGAGCCGGAACGAAGGACCCCGAACCATGGCCACCTTGTGCGTGATCGACGACAAGCACGTCCCCCTGTATCGGATCGTCTGGGTCGCCGACGTGCCGCACTTTTGCGGGGCGGACGAGTGCCAGCGCGAGGGCCAGTACGAAGTCCGCCTCGAGTCGGGGGAGACGGTCTGGGCCAGCCGCGAGGAGCGCGACGCGGTGCTCGAGGCCCTGATCGCGTGGGGCGAGTTGGACGGGCCGGACGACGCGGTCGGCGAGTGAGCCACTCACGGAGGACTCCGCCAATGTCGATGTTCGAGAACAGTCAGTACCGTTGGCGCGAAACGTACTTCGTCCTCTTCCAGTCGTCGAATCGCCCCACCCTGGAGACGCTCCAGCGCAGGCTCTCCAAGCTGAACAGCCGCTTCACGCTCACCAACCTCAGCGCCGACGATTCGGGCCGCTTCGAGTCGATGACCGTGCTCTCGCCCGACGACTTCGCCGCGCTCGACGTCTGCTACCTGGAAGGGCCGGAAGTTCGGGACCGGGGAGCCGAGATGGCCGACGAGCTGGAGACGACCGACTGCCAGCCGGAGGACCGGGCCCGTCTGGCCCAAATCCGCCAGTGCGACGCCCGCTTCGACGTGTTGCACTTCGAGCAGGTCGTTCATTTCGAGGACGACGAGTCGGACGACATGCTCGACCCCAGCGCGCTGTTGGTCGTGATCGCCGCCCTGTGCAAGGAGACCGAGGGCCTCGCCGTCGATCCGCAGGCGGGGACGTTTTTGTAGACTGGAGGTTTATCGTTCCCACGCTTTGCGTCGCCGATGAGGACGCGAAGCGTCCTTGAAGTGCGTTCCGACGCGAAGCATCGGAACGATGAGTCTCCTTCATCCATCACCCTTGCAACGACCCATGCTTGCCAAAGACATCAAACGCGGGAGCATCGTCAGCCACGGCGACGCGCCTTGTATGGTGGAGAGCGTGACGGTCCAGACGCCGTCGGCGCGGGGGGCCAACACGCTCTACAAGTTCCGCGCCCGGAACCTGATCACCAAGCAGAAGGTGGACCTCACGCTGCGGGGCGGCGAGTCGCTCGACGAGGCCGACTTCGAGCGCCACCCCGTCCAGTACATGTACGCCGACGCCACCCATCTCCACTTCCTCGACCAGACCGACTACAACCAGTACGCCCTTGCCAGGGAAGACCTCGTCGAGGAGACCAAATACCTCACCGAAGAGCTGGAAGGAGTCCTGGCGCTGATCTACAACGAGCAGTGCGTGGGCATCCAGTTGCCCCTGACCGTCGAGCTCCGCGTCCAGCGGTGCGATCCCGGCGTGAAAGGGGATTCGGCCACCGGCCGAACCAAGCCGGCCACGCTCCAGACCGGGCTGGTGGTCCAGGTGCCCGAATACCTCGGCGAGGGCGAGCGGGTCAAGGTCGACACCCGCACCGGCCAATACCTGTCGCGTGCCTGAACGCCCCGAGGCTTCCCGGCGAAGCCACCCAGGCGGGCGCGCGTTCCGCCGTCGCCGGGCCGGGAAGCGGCGCGGGAGAGGGAATGTGAAAATCCGGTTCCTCAACAGCCTGCAAGTCCGGGTGACGCTCGTCTTCCTCTTGGTATCGTTGGTGCCGCTGGGCGTGGTGAGCGTTTTCGCCCTGCGCACGGCCGACAAGGTCATCACCCACATCGTCACCAACGAGCTGGAGAACGTGGCCACCGAGAAGCAGGGGCTCCTGGAGCGGTGGATCGCCGAGCGAAAGGCCGACCTGGCGGTGGTGGCCGGATCGGCGGCCGTGGGCACCCTGGACGCCTCGCAGATCGCCCCGTATCTGAGCCTCGTGCAAGAGCAGTACGGAGTTTACGACCGCTTCGTGATCGCCGGGCGCGACGGCCGGGCCGTCTACGACACGGTCGACGGCGGGGACCCTTCCTGCGACGAGGAAGTCTGGCACCGGCTCGCGCTGGAAGGACGGCCGTATACCTCGGAGATCCGCTTGGCGGCCGAAGGTCGAGGCTCGGTGTTCCTCCTTTCCGTCCCCATCCCGGGACCCGACGGCCAGCCCCGCGGCGCCGCGTGTGCCACAGTGAACACCCGGGCGATTCTGGCCCAGGTGCTGCGCGTGTCGCTGGGGGAGACGGGGGAGTGTTACCTGGTGGACCGGACCGGCACGTTTCTCGCCCACAAGGAGCCCGGCCGAATCCTGCGCGAAAACATCGCCCAGTCGGAAAGCTTTACGAACATCTTCGGCGAGAACCGCGCAGGGCCCGTCTACACCGACTACCGGGGGATCGCCGTTCTCGGGGCGTCGCGGACGGTGGCCGGGACGCAGTGGTACATCGTCGTCGAGCAGGACCGCGACGAGGCCTTCGCCGAATCCTACCGGCTCTCGCGGAACATCTCCCTGGGGATCGCGGCGACGGTTGCCGGCGCGATCGGGTTGTCGTGGCTGTTGGCCGGGTACGTGACGGCGCCGATTCGCACCCTCAGCGAGGCCGCCCACGGGCTGGCCCGCGGCGAGTTCGAGCACGCGCTGCTCGACGTTCACGCCAAGCGCCGCGACGAGATCGGGGCCCTCTACGCCGCCTTCGATCACATGACCGATCAGTTGAAGGATCGCCACGCGAGGCTCCAGACGCGCATGGGGCTGACCGAGGCCGAACTCCGCAAGGTGGAGGCTCGGCTGAAGGGGACGCTGGAAGCCGCGGCGCGGTCGGAACGTCTCGCGGCGTTGGGACGCTTGGGTTCCGGCCTGGCCCACGAGATCCGCACGCCGCTCACGTCGCTGAAGCTCTTCCTGCAATCGGTGCAGGACGAGATCGCCGTCACGGCCGAGCAGCACGAGGACTATCGGATCGCCATGCGGCAGGTCGCCCGCATTGAGACCACGATCAACCACTTCCTCGACTTTGCTCGCCCGCAGGAGCCGGTGCTCATGGAGGTCGATTTTGTGAAGCTGGTGCACGACGCGCTGGAAGTGGTCCAGCCACGCGCCAACCAGCAGGAGGTCGAGATCGAGAAGCGGGTCGAGCCGGCCTTGCCTGAGGTCCGGGGCGACATGCGCCAGTTGGGCGAGGTGCTGGTGAACCTCCTGGTCAACGCCCTGGAGGCGATGCCCGACGGCGGCCGATTGACGATCGACGTCGTCCCGGAACCCGCCGCCCCCAACGCGATCCAGGTCCGGATCGACGTTTCCGACACGGGGCCGGGTATCCCCGAAAAAGACCTCGATCGGCTGTTCGAGCCCTTCTTCACGACCAAGGCGGCCGGCTCCGGCCTGGGGCTGGCGATCATCAGCGGCGTCGTCGAGCGGCACGGCGGATCGGTCGACGTCGACACCCGGCCGGGCGCCGGCACCACGTTCTCCGTCCGTCTCCCCACCGCCGACGCCTGAGGGACGACCACGCATGAGCAAGATCCTGATTGTCGACAATGACGAAGGGCTCGTCCACTTCCTGACGCGGCTGTTCGTCAAGCAGGGCCACGAGGTCGACTCCTGCAACGACGGCGCCTCCAGCCTGGAACTGCTCCGATCCGAGGCGTTCGACCTGATCTTGCTCGACTACAAGATGCCCGGGCTGAACGGGCTGGAGACCCTGGCGGAGATCAAGCGCGCCCAGATCAAGACCCCCGTCATCGTGATGACCGCCTACGGCACCACGGAGACGGCCATCGAGGCGATGAGGCTCGGCGCGTACGACTACCTGCTCAAGCCCTTCGACAGCGAAGGCCTCAAACGGCTCGCCGACGACGCCCTGGAGGTCAATCGTCTGATGAAAGAGATCGTCAGTCTCCCCAGCTCGGTCACCAAGGTCCTACCCGCCGCGCACGGGCTGGTCCAAATCGTCGGCAGCAGCCGGCAGATGCAGGAGGTGTTCAAGCTGATCGGGCAGGTGGCCGAGAAGGACGTGACGGTGCTGATCACGGGCGAGAGCGGCACGGGGAAGGAGCTCGTAGCCCGGGCGATCTATCACCACAGCCATCGCAGCGACCGACCGTTTATGGCCATCAACTGCGCCTCGATCCCCGACGCCCTGTTCGAAAGCGAGCTGTTCGGCTACGAGCGGGGCGCGTTCACCGGCGCGTACCGTTCCTACGTCGGCAAGTTCGAGCGGTGCCACGAAGGCACCCTCTTCTTCGACGAGGTCGGCGACATGTCGATGAGCACCCAGGCGAAGGTCCTCCGGTTGCTTCAAGAAGGGGAGTTCGAGCGCCTGGGGGGCACCGAGACGATCCGGGTCGAAGTCCGCATCCTCGCGGCCACCAACAAGAACCTGGAGAAGGAAGTCGAGGCCGGGCGGTTCCGCGAGGATCTCT
>CAZDHR010000098.1:0-18750 GCA_964505295.1 uncultured Planctomycetaceae bacterium | reverse complement strand
CTTCAAGCCCCGCACCCGCTCTCCGTCTCGCAGAATTCGAGACTTAGCATCTAGCTCTTTATCGGGTCATTGTTTCTTTTTGGATTGTGCCAAAAACTCATCCCAGAACCCTTGGGGCCAGCGCTTGTCATCCTGAGCGCAGCGAAGGATCTCGTTGGCACTGAGGGACTTGAGATGCTTCGCTGGGTTCTGGGATAGCCTCTAAGCATTGCACGCCTTGTTCCGGCTTCTGTCGGGACCATTTCCCCTACTCCCCATTCCGGTGGGCCCCAGGGCCGAGAGAGCAACCTGGCTGCACTGCGTGAAGCGAGAGTGCTGCCATGGTGGGGCTATCGAATACATCTAAGGCACTATTATGCGCACGTCGGGCGAATTGGCGGCCCACCATCTCACAGTACGCTAACTGAGCCGGATGCAGGAAAGGCGACATATAAGGTAGATAGGGAATCTAGGAGGAAAGACTATTGACAGATCGGCCGCCCCGATTAGTATCGTTTAGGTAGTTAGAGGCGAATGCGCTGTTTGCGTAGTTTGCGGCAGAAGGGGAGGCTGGTTAGTTTTTCTGTTCCGTTCCCGCATCTTTGGAGGAGGTTCCTATGAAGAACGTGGTTGCTTTGGCAGTGCTGCTGGCCCTGGTGGCCGCTCCGGCTCTCGCCGGGGAAGTCCCCCAGGCCACCCTGTCGTCCCTCGGATTGGGCGATATGCAGGTGGTGTCGGACGCGCAAGGCATGCAAGTCCGCGGTATGGCGTCGTCGTTCGGCATGGTCAAGGGCACGAGCCTGATCTTCGGCCAATTGCTGACGCCCGACACCAAGAACTTCGTGGTCGGTAGCTCGGTGAACGAGGTCGACGGGAATGCGGAGTCCACGGCCGTTGGCGTGATGCTGCTCGAAAAGGAGCACGGGGTCGAACTCGGCCTGAGTCTGGACGTTGAGTGGACCGAGGGGGAAGTCATCACCTCATTCAGTGGCATGCTCCAAGGAATCGCGGGAGGCGTAGGTTTGATTCAGTCGACCATCTCCCCGTAGCAGCCGAGGCTGTTGCCAGAGTTCACAACCGCCTGAAGCGATCCGAAAACGCTTTGTTTCGCCCCTGTTCCGTCGAACGGGGGCTTTTTTTGCGCGCGCCCGCCGAGAACACGGCGGCAATTCCCGCAAGAGGCACCGCGGGAGGCCTCCCCCCTTACGCATTAAGCCCAGTTCGCCTGCCTCCAGTCCTTTCCCGGAAAATGCAGAAGTACGCCATCCCAACTTGACGATACTCCGCGTCAGACGCATTGTGCCGGTTGCCAGGCTTGCGCCGGTTGCAGCGAACGTCACGGATTTGTGGTCCGTGCTGCGGTACGGGCTTCCTTTGCGGAAGACCGCCCGGCCTGGGCCACCCTATAGACCCGTCCTGCTACAGCTACATAGGGGGGAAAGCGATGAGATTGGTGAGGCTCTGCGTTATGGGGACTGCCAGTTGCCTGGCAACCCTGGTCGTCAATGCCACGCTCCTGGCCCAAGACGCTCCGTTCGCGGCGCGTTCGTATTCCGAATCGGGTGTCGTCTCAAGCCCACTGCCTCCCCTCCTCGGTTCCCAAGGGGGTTCCCCGGTCGTTGGCGAGGATGCCTTTTCCGAGGTGGCGTTGTGTGCCGCCGAAGACGAAATCCCCCTGCCGCCGGTCGATCCGCCCCGGCCGAAGGATCCGCAGTACGACAGCGTGCCGGTTGACGTCGACTACGCCGACGATGAGGGCTGTTCAAACCAACTGTGGTGCGACACGCTGGATTTTTGCAGTGCTTGCTGCGGGGCGGGACTGGTCTTCGGCCTGGAAGGCACGTTTCTGGCGCCCATGGGCGAGCCGCACCAGGAAGTCGTGCTTACCAACCTGAATAACGACCAAGCCTTCAGCGGCAACTCCCACCCCGGGCTCGGATCCGGCCTGCGGACCTGGGTGGGACTGGAGCGCTGCGGAACGGGCTTTCGTGTCGGATATTGGCATTTTGGCGACGAAACCATCGAAGCCGACCCGGTCGTCCCCGAGGTGGGAGAGGTGACCTTCCACGAGGCATTCGACTTGAAGGCCGAGGCCATTGATGTCGAACTGACCCACGGACTCTGCTGGGGTGCATGGAAAATCGGTGCTTCCTTCGGCGGCCGCTGGGCCAAATTGGAGCGGAACAGCATCGTGGTTGGCTATGGCACGGTCGGCTCGGCCCCTAACGGCGTCAACTTGTACGGGATGGCCGCCGGCGCGAACAAGATCGACGGCCCGGGATTCACGTTCGCCATCAATGGACGCAGGCCGCTTGGCTGCTGTTGCGGCTGGAATCTGTACTGGAAATTCCGCGGATCGGTGTTGTGGATCTGCCCGGAGGCCTACGCGATCGCCGAGGCCAACGCCATCACGGCCGACGCTATAGCCTCCGCGAACGCCCGCAACGAAGCCTACGCCTGCGCGGATGGGACGACCAACGCGTTCGTCTCCGAGGTTCAACTGGGCGTTCAGTACGAGCGCTACATATGCTGTATTTCCGGAATCGTCTTCTTCCGCGCCGGCCTGGAGTATCAGCACTGGAACACGGGCGACGCCTTTGCCGAGGCCGACTCGTTCGCCTTCCTCGAGGGAGGTCCCCCGGCGTTTGGCGGGCTCGTGGAAGCCGCGGCCGACGCGCACGACGGAGAGCTGGATCTGCTTGGCTTCGTCATCAGCGCAGGAGTGAGCTGGTAGACGGTCCCGACCGCAGATGCGGGGCAGGGAATCTTCCTTCCAGTGGACGCAGGACCGAAGGGACGGTCTCATGGACGGCAAGCGCAGGTTCAGTCGCCGCTTGATCGCGATGGTCCCCATTGCTGCTGGCCTGTCGTTGCTCCTGCTGGTGGTGGCCCTGGGAGAAACCAAGAATCCAGCGTTTCCTCCCCCAGCCACCGGCACGGAGACACTCGCCGCGACGAATCCGGAGCCGGCCTGCGCGGCGTCCCCGAAAATCGGGCACGCGCCCGTCTCGGGCGCTTCCGGGAATCCGTCCCAGTCCCTGCCGAGTACGCGGCCGAAGTTGCAGCAACCTACAGGGGTCCTGTGTGCTACGCTGGCGCCCGTCTCGGGCGCTTCCGGGAATCCGTCCCAGTCCCCGCCGAGTACGCGGCCGAAGTTGCAGCAACCTACAGCAGCCCTGTGTGCTACGCTGGCGCCTGTCTCGGGGGCTTCCGGGAATCCGTCCCAGTCCCTGCCGAGTACGCGGCCGAAGTTGCAGCAACCTACAGCAGCCCTGTGTGCTACGCTGGCGCCTGTCTCGGGGGCTTCCGGGAATCCGTCCCAGTCCCCACCGCTTACGCGGCCGAAGTTGCAGCAACCTACAGTAGCCCTGTGTGCTACGCTGGCGCCTGTCTCGGGGGCTTCCGGGAATCCGTCCCAGTCCCCACCGCTTACGCGGCCGAAGTTGCAGCAACCTACAGTAGCCCTGTGTGCTACGCTGGCGCCTGTCTCGGGGGCTTCCGGGCATCCGTCCCAGTCCCCACCGCTTACGCGGCCGAAGTTGCAGCAACCTACAGCAGCCCTGTGCGCTTTCGCCGACCAGCCCACCGACCCGGTTCCGGGTCACGACGCGCCGCCGACGGCTAAATCGCATGAGATCTTTTGGGCGGATGAAGAGTGGCCCCCCCCTATCGACGCGGCGGAAGCGCCCTCGATGGGTGAGACAGAGAGTCTCGGCCCCATGAGCGCAGAGCCCTTGCCCTTGGACCCTCTCCAGTCAGAACTGCCCTCTTCACCGTCAAGACTCGCCCCGTCACCGTCAGAACCGTTCCCGCCGCAATTGGAGCCGCTTCCCCCGGTTGCGGAAGAGCTGTGGACGGAGACTCCGGAAGCTGACGCTCCAGGGGCCGCGAGCGAAGCCGAGGCACCGGAAACCCTCGGCGAAGCCCCCAAGGAGACGAAGACGGAGCTGCAATTCCTCCGCCGAGATTCGGTGTTGCTCGATCCCGGCGAGTACCAGCTCGACGTCACCTTGAACTACCTCGTCGACGAGTCCGACTCCGTCTATGCCGAGATCGAAGGCAGCACGCTCCGGATCAGCGAACTCAGACGTCGACACCGGCTATTGATGCTGCCGCTCGAGTTCCGTCTCGGCATCTGGCAGGACACGCAAGCGTTTATCAACGTGCCGGTCGGGTGGTCCAACTCCGAGCTGGCGTTCCTGGGAACGGATGAAGTCGACAACGCCGGCGGGATCGGCGACATCAGCGCGGGCATCACGCGGTTGCTGCTGGAAAGGGACGAGGTCTTTCCCGACGTCCTGGGAACGATCGCTTTCTCGGCCCCGACCGGGCAATCGAGCGTCGTCACGTCGTTGTCCACGCCGGGATCCAGCTTGGGAGAGGGATTCTGGACGGCGACCGTGGACCTCACCTGCATTCACACCTACGATCCCGTTGTGGTCTTCTACGGGTTGGGCTACCGCCACCGGTTCTCCAATGAGTTTGAGGGCGGCATCGAAGTGGAGCCCGGAAACCAGGCCACGTACCGTATCGGTTTCGGTTTCGCCGTCAATCCGCGCGTGACTCTCAGTGCTTCGTTTCTCGGCTCGTACATCGCCGAAGACCGGGTCAACGACGTGCGCGTCCCCGGCGGCATTCGAGAGCCGATGTACCTTCGGTTCGCCTCCACGATTGTCCGCGACAAGGACAAACCCAGGACCGATGGCCCCCCGAGAACCGTGGAGCCGTTCGTCCGCCTCGGCATGACCGACGAGGCGATCGACTCGCTGATCGGCGTTAGCTGGACCCGTTGAGCAAAGGTTCTCACATGCCACGACGAGGTCCGTTCATCGCCGCGGTTCTCGGGAGCGTCTGCCTGCTGCTTGCGATGGACGGCGGCGCGACGGCGCAACAGCCCGACCCGATCCGGAGCGCGCCGATCCGTGACCCCAGCCACAAGTTCCGCCGCCACGTCACGAGCTGGACCGGACTGCGCAAAGAGAACGTGGTGATGCAGCAGCGGGATTACTCCTGCGGCGCTGCGGCCCTGGCGACGGTGATGCGCTATCACTGGGACGACGACGTGACCGAGCTCGACCTCCTTCGGGAAACCGTCCAGATGCTCACGATCGAAGAGCTGAAGGAACGTATCGAGAACGGGTTGGCGATGACCGATTTGCGGCGTCTGGCGGTGCGAGTCGGATACCTGTCGACCATCGGCCGCCTGGAGTTCGACAAGCTGCGACAGTCGAAGATTCCCTTGATCATGGGCATTGTGATCAACGGCTTCGATCACTTCGTCGTCTACCGCGGCACGGACGGGCAGTACGTCTATCTGGCCGATCCCGCCCGGGGCAACGTGAGGACGCCGATTCCGAAGTTCCTGGGGCAGTGGCAGAAGAACATGGTCCTCGTCGTGGTCAAACCGGGCGAAACACGCGAATCGTGGTCTCCTTTACTGCTGCCACGGGAGGAGACCTTGCTCGGCGAGTCGAACCGGCTCTATCTGCGCGACCGAGTGACCACCAAGGTGTTCCCGCACTGAGCCGCCGTCACCGGTCTTCGGAGTCGTTGCCTGGTCGCTTGCAGTCTCACGACGCACTCAGGCCGCATGGACCGGAATACCCGTTCATTCCCGACCACCCACCGGTTGCGGTGCGGTGTCGAAACGCAAGTACGCCGTCCAGGGCCCCGGGCCGCCAGTTCGACGATTTCATCTACCTGATCCACGACCCGGCGGCGAGGAGTGGGCCCGGCAAGGTGACCCACGAGGCACGGCTCCTGCCCCTCCCCGGCGGCCGCCTGGCCTCGTGGAAATCGTACGGCCAACGAAGCGCCGAGGGACACTTCCTCGTCGAAGGGATCGTCGTGAAGAGCACGGCCGACGCGGCGATCCTCGACGGGGCGATCCGGCTGACGATCGCCAAGCCGCCTTGACCGATGAGGCTTCCGGCGCATCCGGGATAGGTTCGGGTAAAACGCAAGCCCCACCCGCCGCGCTCAATGTGCACGGACAAGCCGGCAAAGGGCTTGACGCGGTCCCGCCGGCTAGGTAGCCTGGGGCTGAGTGGTCATATGAGTATAACAGTCGTCCCGCCGCCCGTCCCGTCGGAAAGGACCGTGCGATGAAGCCCGCCACGTCTCTTCCCCGCCACTTCGCCCTCGCGTGCCTCGCCCTTGCGATGGCCACCGCCGCCACGCACGCCGAGCCGAAAGACGACGCCAAGCCGCAGGCCAGCTTCACGATTCGCGCCGACTGGTTCGATCGGGGGAACGTGCGGGTGAGCACGCCGAAGGAGAGCTACGCCGACAAGTACCCGTGCATTTGGAACGCGGGCAAGGTGCCCAACCAGAGCGAGTACGACGTCGAGTTCCCGGTCACGGCCGACTATACGTTCGTGGCCCTCTACACGGCCCACAGCTCGCGGCCGGTCGACATCTATCTCGACGGCAAGAAGATCCACCAGGGCTTTGCCGGCGTGACCGGGAGCTGGCAGACGAGTCACGCCCGGTGGGAGCCGCAGTGCACGATGCACGTGACCGAGGGCAAACACACGATTAAGCTGCTTTGCCCCGGGCCGTGCATGCCGCACATCTGCGCGTTTCGCCTGGAGTCGCCCGTGCCGTTTCCCCAGGATTGGACGCTCTCGCGCCAGATCGTCGTCGAGCAGCTCGACGAGGCGGCGGCGCCCGAGGAGGGCGGGGGCTTCGTCTGCGGTTATCCCCGCGAGCCGCCGCCGGTGTACGACTACCACCAGCCGTTCGAGCGGGTCCCGCCCCCGACGCCCCGCGCCCATCGCGCTTTGGAATATCTGCTTCTCGGCAAGGGGAAGTATCGGGTTGAGGCCGAGGTGGTCCGGGCGGGCGCAGACGTGGAAGGCTCGGCGGCGCGCAACGAGCTGCTCCGGGAACACGACCTGCGCATCGAGCACACGCCCTGGGTCGCCCGGCTCTCGGTCAAGGTGGACGACCAGCGGACCCTCACCGAGACGCTCAACCTCTCCCCGGAGCACTTCGAGAAGATGCTCCGCCACGTGGTCGAGCTGGTGGACGATTTTCGCACGATGAAGGGCGCGGGCGGCGACTTCCTCGACGCGGAGCGGACCGAGGCGGTTGCGTCGCTCGACCGTCTCGAAAAGCTCCTCGCCGAGCCCGACACGCAGGCGAAGTGGGAGCAGTTCTACGGGGCGTACGTCGACGCGTACCGGCTCAAGAACCGCGTCGCCCTGCGAAACCCGCTCATCGACTTCGACAAGCTGCTTCTGGCCAAGCGGCTCACCTACGATACCTCGCACATCTACACCACGTACTACGACGGCAGCCACCGCTACAAGGCGGGGAGCGGCATCTGCGTCCTCTCGCCCGTCCGGCCCGACGGCAAGCTCGCGAATCTGACGGGCGAGCTCGAGAGCGACGCGATCTACCGCGACCCGGACCTGGCGTTCGACGCCCGGTCGGTCCTGTTCTCGTACAAGCCCGACCTCCCCACGCCGTGCCGGGTCTACGAGGTGGGGATCGACGGCAAGGGCCTGCGCCGGCTGACCGACACGGAGTACGACGACGTGGATCCTTGCTATCTGCCCGACGGACGGGTGATGTTCGTCTCGACGCGGTGTCGCCGGGTGACCTTGTGCCACAACGCGTTCACGGTCTCGGTGCTCCACACGATGAACCGCGACGGCTCGGGCGTCCGGTGCATCTCGCCCAACCCAATCCACGACTTCAAGCCGAGCGTGATGCCCAACGGCCAGATCACGTTCACCCGTTGGGAGTACGTCGACAAGCACCTGGGCAACCAGCAGAGCCTGTGGGCGGCCAACCCCGACGGCACGCGGATGACGCACATCGCGGGCAATCACTTCGGGCCGCTGACGTACTGGGAGCCGTTCCGCGTGCCGGACAGCCGCCTGTACGTGTGCATCCTCGCCCCGCACATGCCGCTGGCCTGCGGGCCGGTCGCGCTGGTCGATCCCATCCACACCTACGCCAGCCCGGCGATCTTCGAGAACGTCACGCCCGAGCTACCGCCGGCGACGCACTTCAGTTGGCTCCGCAAGGACGTGGGCTACTACACGTATGCCTACCCCCTTTCGGAGAAGTACTTCCTCGCCTCCTACTGCTACGGGCCCGACGACCGCGACCCGACCGGCTACGGCGTCTACCTGTTGGACCGCTGGAACAACCGCGACCTGGTCTACCGCGATCCGGAGCTTGGGGCGTTTGAGCCAGTTCCGGTCCGCGCGCGCCCCGTGCCTCCGCGGGTCGTACCCCGTGCCGATCCGGCGGGTCCCGAGCCGGGGGTGCTCACCCCCCAGACTGTTCCGGCCGGGCCGACGGGCGTGTTCTACGTGACCGACCTCTATCAGGGTCTCCCGGGGATCGAGCCGGGCGAGGTGAAGTACCTGCGCGTGATCGAGGAGATCCCCAAGCCGGTCTCGGCCGACTGCCCCGGGTTCGCCATCCAGTACCCGGTGATCTCCAACCGGGGCCATCTCGCCTTGAAGCGGCTCTGGGGCACGGTGCCGGTCGAGCCCGACGGCTCGGCCCACTTCGCGGCCCCGGCCAACCGGGCCCTCTACTTCGCCGCGCTGGACGAGAACTTCATGGAGATCCAGCGGATGCGGAGCTTCACGATGGTCAGCCCCGGCGAGCGATTCGGCTGCGTCGGGTGCCACGAGCCGAAGCACTCGTCGCCCGAGAACCGTATGGCCGGCGCGCTGCGCCGCGGGCCTTCCGAAATCACGCCGCCCCCGGAAGCGGGCGTGCACGGCCCCGACTTCTTCTACGACGTCCAACCCGTGCTCGACAAACACTGCGCCGAATGCCACACCGGCCCGAAACCCAAGGGCGGGATCGACTTGTCGTCCGATTACACGAGCTTGTTCAACGTCGCCTACGAGACGCTCACCTCGAAGGAGCTGGTCAAATACGTCAGCGATTACAGTTGTGCGAGTCTGCCGACGCGCCCGCCCAAGTACTACGGGTCGCACGCCAGCCGGGTCATCCAGGCCCTGCGGACCAGCCACCGGAAGGAAGGCCGCGTGGACATGCCGCCGGAGGATTTCCGCCGCCTGGTCACCTGGATCGACTGCAATTGCCCGTACTACGGCACGTACACGTTCACGCGGCCGGGCACGATCGGCGGGCGCGAGCTGTTCGCTCCCCACAAAGCGGCGCTAGAGGACGTGTACAAGCGTCGGTGCCAGTCGTGCCACGAGGGCAAGCCCGACGCGATCCTCTACCGCGTGCGCCTGCCGGACGTGGCGGAGAGCCGGCCGCTTTTGGCGCCGTTGGCCGTGGCCGCCGGAGGCGAGGCGACCTGCCAACCGGCCGTTTTCACCGACGCGGCCGACCCCGACTTCCAGAAGCTCCTCGGCATCTTCAGCCAACTTCAAGCCGACGCGGCGAGCAACCCCCGGGCCGACATGCTCGGCCGGCGTCCGCGGCTTGTGGACCCCGAATGCCGATACGTCTACCGGCCGTAGCCTGCGGCAGACTCCGGTTGGCAGGCCCGCGCGTCTGGACAACACAATCAAGTCGTGTATATTCGAGCGGCAACGGCCCAAGCGGTGCCGTGCCCAGAGTGCGCCTACGCCATTCTAACCGCCGACTTCGCTTAGTCTCAGGGAGTTGCCGCCTTTGCGGGTTGTATGCTTGCGGCACGTTGTGACGGTTGTAGGCTATGAGATACCACATCCCGGGGGCAGTAGGAACCATCCGGACGAACGCCCCGGGTAAAACGATTTCAGGCGACGGTGCCTTGGCGGACATCGAGACCCTCCAAGAGGGTCTTCCATGGCGGTCTCTTGCCGCGTAGCACGAATCGCCGCTGCATCAGGAGTTAGGGCCGCCTTGAACGGCACCGAAAATCGGTGGACCAGCGCACTGGAAAGGAAGGGTGGAGATAGGGGTGACATCTCAACATTCAACCTTGGGGGACGAAATGTCAATCATTGCAGGAAGCCACCCCTCGGATAGGCGAGAGACCAAACGGTTACCAAACATTTATATCGCGGTTGCCATTCTGGCCTCCTTCCTGTGCTTGGACCGGGCGGCGGCGGAGAACAGGCCCGACAATAGACCGATGCTGCGGGTGCCATTGGCGGATTCCAAGCCGGTGGTGGACGGAAAGCTCGAGGAGCCGTGCTGGAAGGATGGGGCAAGAACCGGTCCGCTCGCGGTCACGCGGGGAGAGCCGGCGAAGTCAACCACGGAGGCGTTCCTCTTGCGCGACGCCGACCATCTTTATGTCGGGGTAAGCTGTGCAGGGAAGGTTCCGGTGGAGGGAGAGGTCGAGCCCGGCAAGCCCTCGAAGGAAACGGAATACGTCGAGCTGCTCATCGACTCGAACGGCGATCGGAATTCGTACTACCTGATCCGGATCACCCCGAAGGACGGTGGCGAGGTCACCTCGTCTTACCATGAACATACGCCTCCCTGGCACGACCGGACGTGGCAACCGCCATTCCAGTGCGCGGCGGCAAAGGGCACGGGTGGGTGGGCCGCTGAGATCGCCCTTCCGCTGAACACCTTCAACAAAAACAAAACGCTCGCATCGGAGATCGGATTCAACGTCCGCCGGACCGGCATGCCCGGAGGCGAAACCCATTGCTGGCAGGGCGCGTTTCCGAGTCCCGGCGAGGCGGGGATCCTGGCGGGCATCCCGGCGCGGGATCGTCTCCCGAGGCCCGACTATGGAACACGCGGCCTCACTAGATTTTATCACCCCCCAAACAGGGCGATGACGTCGTTTCTGGCCGACGAAGAAGGGCGGACGATACCGCTCGGACCCGGTTCCGCTCACCCCGGCACGACGGGCGAGGTGAAGCTGGAATTGGAAGGGTTCCTGCTGGCGGGCGATCAGCATGCGCGGGGCCTCATCTGGGACCTTGCCGTGGACGAGCAGAAGGGGGAGCTTTACGTGCTCTCCGACACAAGACCTTATAGGGGCGTGGCCGAGCTGCGGGTTTTCGACCGGCAGGGCGAGTATGTGCGGACGATCATGCCGATGAATCCAACCCTGCCTCGCTCGAGCGTGCAAGACCTCTGCCGAATGACCGCACGGGAAGGGGGGACGGAATTGGTCATCCCGAAACTGTTTCGGCCCTTCGGGGAGGTCTCCATGTATGGCGACTGGTGGCACCACCCTCAGAAAATGGCGCTGGCGCCCAACGGCGACCTGATCATGTCCAACGTTCACCGAGGCACGTTATGGAGAATGAGGCCTGACGGAACATTGCCCCCGGAAGGATGGACGTCGGCTTATCATCGAGGGCGCAATGAACCGTTTGAAAGCACGGCCTGGACCCAGGAGTTCTGGCATGTTTTCGATCTGAAGAACTACCTGCCCTTTTACGGACTTCACTACCCTTACTTCTGTTTTAACCCCAACGGCCTGCTGTACGTCTCGGCGGGGCAGAGCTCCCGCCCGACAAGGCTGTACGCCTACTACTTCGAAGTGGGCGAACAAGAGGGGACCTACCACTGGGAAGTGAGCGGAAAGGCGGGAAGGGGGGCCCACGTCTGGAAGTGCCAATTGCATCCGGGCGTCACGCTGGAACGACGGGGCTCCTTCGGCGGCTTCGCCGAGCCGAGCGGGCTGGTCTTCGACGGAAATCACTTGATCGTAGCGGATGCCGGCAACAACCGCCTCCAGGTGCTGGAAGAAGACGGCCGGCCGGTGGCATCCATAACACACTATCAACACGAAGGGAAAAAGGAGCCACTGAATGGTCCGACCGCTTTGGCGATCGATCACGAGAAGAATCTCTATGTGCTCGTTGGCCCGGAGCCAAGACCCGAAGACCAGCACGTCGAACGCACGTTGGCATCGGTGCGGAAGGCTGTGGTCGCCGCGGCAGGGAAACCTCCGGAGGCCCCCAGAAAGTTGATCAAGCTCAAGAGTTGGAGAGAACCCGATCTTCTGGCCGTTTCCGAGCCCCTGCATCCGGACGTACTCCAGATCGCCGTGGACGCCGGAGTATCCCCATCGCTGGTCTGGGTGGCCAACGGCGTCGGTTGGGGGAGCCTCGTGCAACTGGCGGGCGACGATCTCTCGATGAAGAAGAAGTGGGTGGACAGCGGCCGGGCGCTCTCCTGTCCCAGGCAAAGCGGCGACCAACCGATCCTCAATATCGACCCGCAAACCGGCGACCTCTACGTCGAAGACGATTCCAACTACCGCCTCAAGCAGTACGGGACGGTTTATCGGCTCGACCAGGAAGGGAACGTGCTCAAGAAGTGGCCGCCCCTCTTCTTCGACGCCAGAGACTTGAAGATGACCTCGCCTTGGGGGACGTTGAATTACCAGCGCCATTTTCGTTATCCGCAAGAGCCGCTGTTCATCGATTCCATCTTCGGAAAAGACGGCAGGGTTTACCGGTGGAAATTGGGGGAGGCCGGCGTGGAAATCCTCCGCTTCGACCGCCAGGGGGAGCCGGTTCCTTTCCCGGCCACGGGGACAAATGCCCTGTTCGTCGATCCCACGATGCAGGTGAACTTCTGGCACGACGTCTATCACGGCATGGACGTTGACCGGCACGGCAACATCTACTACGTCGCCAAAGTCGACGTCGGTCCCAAGTCGCGGCCCGTGAGTGCGTACCTCGCCATGCACCGCCAGGTCAACGTGTACGACGCGGATGGGAATCTGAAGAAGAGGGCCCTGCTCAAGCTGGATTGCGTGCGAGGCATCCAGGTCGACGGCGAGGGCAACTTGTACCCCCTTTACCGTCCCGTCGAGAGACCGTGGGAGGATTACCTGGTTCTATCGAAGTTCCCGCCTTCCGGGGGCGAGCCGCTCTGGTCCCGGCGGTGGGAGGGCCACATACGGTGGGCCCAACTGGCCAATCCGCCTTGCCATTGCAATACCTGGAGGCATCACCAGACGCTGGACGAGAAGGGCTATCTTTACGCCGCCGGTAAGCACAGTGTCCAAGTGATTGACTGCGCCACGGGCAAGCTGGTGGGAGAATTCGGAAGCTATGGCAATATGGATTGCCAGGGCAAGGGCAGCAAGTTTCCGCACCCCGAGCTTCCTTTCGGAGCGATATCCGCACTCTCCGTCTGGAAGGACCGGCTCTTTGCTGTGGATGTCTTGAATCGACGCATCGTCAAGTGCCGTATTATCTATGGACAAGCGGAGAAGAAAGGGCCTTGATGGTAACCTTGTCCAGAGCTTGCGGGGCTAGCTGGCTGGCGAGGTACTCGATCTGCGGCGGCCGGACCGCGTAGACCTCGTTGAGGTCGCGCTAATGCGTTCACGTACGGATCTGTGGGAGCCCCGGCGGGCAACCGCCGGGGCGACCCGGCCGCCGCTCGTTTGCTTTCAGTCTGAGAAGTTGCTTCTGCGCGGGCGTTTGCTCGGCGTCGCGCTACGGCTTGGTCAAGCGAGTCATCTCCGCCGCGTATCGCTTGCCGAACTCGCGTATTGCGTCGGCGCTGAAGTGGACGACGTCGCCCTTGTGGTCCAGGCCCTCGGCGCTGGCGCAGCCGGTGTTCTCGACCCGGTTGGGGAGATCGCGCAGTGCGGCGTCGACCGTCTTGGCATGGGCGGACCGCCCGGAGCCGACGTAGAACTCGCCCAGGCGCCCGGCCACGAAGGGCAGGCGCGGCGACTCCAGATCGGCGCGGAGGTCGGCGATCATCTTGGCCAGGCGGTCGCCGTAGGTGTCGGCCGTCTCCGGCTTGCCCGAGTCCGATTCGCCCTGGTGCCACAAGACGCCTCGCAGGGTGCCGTCGGCGCTGGCGATCTTGGCCCGGGCCACGGCCGTTTCGTACAGGTCGCCGCCCTTGCTCCACCGGCTCAAGGGCGTGCCGCCGAAGGCACAGGGGACCAGGCCGATATGGACCGTGCGGTCCGCCCGGCACATCCGCTTGGCGAAGTCGATCCCCAGTCCGACGCCGGCGATCTGCGGCTTGTCGAAGTGGAGCGGATGCGAGGCCGGCACCCACCGGTTCTCCTTGTCGAGCTTCCACACGCGAGCCACCGGCTGTCGATCGGCCTCGGTCATTCGGCCCCGCCCGGCCATGTTCGATTGGCCCATCAACAGGTACACGTGAAATTTCTCCTTGGGCGGGAGCTTTGCCTGCTCGTCGGCCGCGGTGCCCACGGACTTCGAAACGGCCCAGAGCACCAGCAGGGCAACCGCGGCGTGCCACTTGCGCTTGACCATATTCCCTCCTCCTCGCTGCGAGTCTCGGCGTTGTGCCCGCTCAACCCGTCCCGATTGTAGCACAGGCGCCTTGCCCTTGCCGCCAATTCCTCGCGGCGGGAGGCCATTTCCCGTAGTGCCGGGCGGCGTTACCATAGAGGGGCCAAGCGGGAGAGCATTCCATCGGGGCAGGCCATCCGAGGAGTACGTGGTGAGCGACGACCGAGCCGACGTCAACGGCGAAGAGCCCCTCGAACCCACCTTGCTGCCGGAGAATCCCTTGGCCCCGCCTCCGGAGGCGGTCGCCCCGCCATGGAAACCCGGCGGCTCCCCGGGGGAGCAGGGCGTTTCACGACGGCGGCCGCGGGTTTGGACCGTGTGGCTCGTCCTCGTGGTATCGGCGTTCGTCAACCTGGGGGGCGTCGTCGCCGTGCTGATCGGGCTGGTCCTTTGGCAATACGGCCTGGAGATCCTCGCGTCCCCGCGATTCGGCGAGGCGATGTTGGAGGTGAGCACGAGTCTCGTGGGGCTTTTGAGCACCGTGTCGTGGACCATGGTCATCTTCTTCTTCACCGCCGTCACCGCCGCGGCCCTGTCGCCGGTTGATTGGAGGAAACGTCTCAGGTTCCGGCCGGCGCGGATCTCGGTCTTCGGGGTGGTGGTTCACGTCGTCGGCGTTCTGGCGATCGGGTTTGTGTACGGGGCCTTGCTCGAGCTGGGGGTGTTGCCCGTATCGCCCAGCCTCGCCGAGCTGGCCGACATAGTCACCGGCTTGTCGGGCTGGGCGCTGTGGGCGGCGGTCCTCGCGGTTGGGATCGCGCCGGGGATTGCGGAGGAGCTGTTGTTCCGCGGATACATTCAAACGCGGTTCAGCCGGCGGTGGGGCCCGGGCTGGGGAGTGTTCTGGACGGCCCTGTTGTTCGGGCTGATGCACCTCGACCTCGTCCACGGCGCGTTCGCCTTCGCCCTGGGTGTCTATCTCGGCTACCTGACGGAAGGGACCGGGAGCATCGTGCCGGCGATGATCTGCCACGCCGTCAACAACACGTACCAAACCCTGGCCACCGCGTGGGGCCTGGACGTCGCGGGCGACGCGGCCAACGTCGTCGCGTTGCTTGTGGGGGCTCTCGTTCTATGTCTTTCGATCTGGCACCTGCGCGCACGCGTCAAGCCGAAAGGCAACGATTCACCATGAAGACGACCTCGCCGGCGCGGCGGAGCGTCGCTCGTCCTCCTTCGGAGACATCGACGCGCTCGGGTCACCGGCCCCGGCTTGCCGCCCCCGCCGAAGCCTTCGTCGCGGGCGAAGGTCCGATGCGTTGTGTGCCGACCGCCAGCTCGTCGATCCACAGCTTCTGGGCGTGCGGCAACAATCCAGGCCCGAAGTAGGGGGCCATCAGGAACTGGTTGAACTTCATCCGGGGGAAGTCGGTCGATCGCAGGATGACGTCGGTCCGCTCCACGACGAGCCTCCCATCGAACCAGCCGCGGACGACGCCGTCCCGGTTGGGACGGTCGTTTTCGAGGTCCAGCGTGTTGAGCTTGAAGTAGGCCTCGACGCAGTGCCACCGGTCGTCGTCGAAGAGCACTTCCTCGCTGTCGTAGAACTTCCCGTTGTAGCCGCCCCGGAGCGGTCCCTGCGTCAAGCCGTGGGGCATGCTCGCGTTCTGGATGTCCTGGGCGGCCAGGCGGAGCTTGCCGGCGACGGGCTCGATGTAGAGGGTGAGGTGGCTTGCCGCCGGGCCGTGCCACTTCGGGTTCTCGGTGGTGAGGAAATGCGTCAGATGGGGGTGGTAGTTCCTGCCGCTCCAGCCCCAGTCCTTCGAGAGCTTGAGGTAGAAACGGAGGGAGACCTCGTCGCTGGGCTCGAACAGGTGCCGCACCGCCGACGAGCCCTGCACCTTCGACTGCCCCTCGGTCCACTCGTACTCCACGCAGCCTTGGCCGGCCAGGGCGTCGCCGGCGATGCGGAAGCGGCGCCCGTCGTACCAGTTCCGCGCAGCCAGATCCGAGTCCTCGAAGCTCTCCGTGAAGAAGATGCGCTTCGTGCTCTTCTCGGCTCCCAAGGAACCGCCCGGCACGGTGGCGACGGCGATCCCCACGCACGCCACGGGCAACAGAATCCGGAGCATGGTCCTCCTCCTTCCGTCGGTGCACGTTGACGATCTCATCCGCCCGACGCACGATCGCGCCGGTCGCCGCTACGGCTGCGTCTTCCGGCGAAGCGGGCGGATCTTCATGTTGCGGTATTCGATCCGCGCGGTGTGGTCCTGGAGGCAGACGTGGCCCTTCGTCGGCGGCTCCCGGAAGTGCTTCATGTTCTTGAACTTACTCTTGGCCACGCGCCGGTTCCAGTCGTCGCTTCCCAGTTCGTACTCGAACAGTTTCACCCCATTGAGCGAGTGCTCGACGTGCCGGCCGTCGGCCACGACCCGGACCGCGTTCCACTCGCCCCGGGGCCTGTAGAGAGCGACACTTCGATGAGTGTCGTTGTTCGCTCCGCGAACAAGCGTCTTTTCGCGGGGCGAAAAGCGACGATTGCGATTGCAATTGGTGCGCCGAGCCCGATCGGGGGGCCGCTACGGCTCTTGCCAACCGGCGGCGCTCGATGGCTCGACTTGCTGCGCGGCCCGGCGGCGCCCCCTTCGGAGTCCTCGCCGGCCGGCGCGGGTCCGCGGCCAAGTCGGGCGATAGATGAACTCGCGTCCCGGCTTCCGGTGCCCGAGCCGCCCTTTCTCCTCCAGAATCCTCAGCAAAGTCCGCACGGCGGTCCGCGACGGCCGGTCGGGCAGCGCCTCCCAGACCTCGCTCGCCGAGGCCTCCCCTCGGGCATAGACCACGTTCATGATCTGGCGCTCACGCCGACTCAACTGGCTCTACTCGTCCATGGAGCTGCCCTCACGATCCGGCAAGTTCCCTCCGAACAGCCAAATTTTTTACATTTCCAGGCCCGCCGTCAACCTCCCAATGCCAAATTGTTGGCACAAACCGAAAGAACACGGCCCGGGGATCGGGGCGGTGAAGCGCACTCTTCCCAACCTCGCCAAGCTGGGCAGTGCGGACGAAGAGGCAACGCGGCCGAGGGGATTGAGCGAGTGGCGAGGGAGTTGCAGTCCGGCGGCGCGGAACCGTGAGGCGCGGGGTGCGTCCGCTTCGCGCTGCCCCTGGTCGTCGGGTGGGTCGCCGTTTTCTTCACGCGCATCGGACGACGGCTCGCGCGTGGCTGCCAGCAGCCACCCTACGGTTGTGGGGGCGAGGTGGGCTTTCTGGCCACGTCGTATTGACGGTGCGGCCGGGTCCCTTTGGTGATTTGGAAGCCCGGGCGGTTGGCGAACGATTCGTGGACGGATTGTGCCTTGGCGTCGTCGTACGCGCCGCGGTGGGCGTGCAACAGATAGCGGAGGGCGAGCGGGGCGTCGGCCGCGATGGTGAGGCCCTCGTGCATGCAGAACGAGGCGCCCATCCAGCCGTCCTCGCGCACGTGCCAGTGCGTGGGATAGCGCGGGTTGGTCGGGTGGTCGAAATAGGTGATGCCCTCGGTCACGGGCTTGCGAGCGGCCCCGCGTCCGACGGCGACCGGCCCGCTGTAGTCGACCCAACGGGCCGGTTTGCCGAAGATCGCCTTTTCGCCCTGTTGTCCTTCGCTGTTGGTCAACGCGCCGCCGCCGAAGTGGACCGAGAGCGTCTTGGCCACGCGAACGGCGAGGAAGCCGAAATTCGTCTTGCCCAGCTCGACCGATTCGGCCCCGGCCGCCGGGCGCATGGTGATCTGGATCTCCAGCGCGTGCTCGCCGTCTTCGCAGGGGATCAACGCCGCGACCACGTCCTGCTCCATCAGCTCCTTGCCTTGGCCGTCGTACCAACCAGCGACCGACGCCATGACGGCCTCGTCGTGCCCGTCACGGTAGCAGCACCAGAACTTCTGGCGCACGCGCCCGTCGGTGCCGTCGCTCCAGAAATCGACGCCGCCGACGTCGTGGTGGGCGAACCAGACGGAACGATGGTGGTCGTGATTCTGCGCCCCCGGATGTCCCATCCGGGTAAGCGACGTGCCGGAGGGACCGTTGAACGGGTAGAAGAACGGACGCGGATACTCGGCGCCGAAATGCCAGCGGGTCTTCTCCTCGCCGTCGATTTGAAACGACACCTGGTGCTCCGCGAGAGGCACGAGCTCGCAACGACTGAGCGCGAACGGCTCCGCGGCCGGCAGACCGCCAACCAGGCCGAGCCATGGAGCATGGACGAGCAGCAGCATCACGATCACGTGACTCGGTCTCATGGCGGGGCTCCCTTTCTTCCTGGGAGGATGACTTCTCGCGCATCACGGGATGGCTTCGCCCTCGGCGGTCGGCGACCCACTGAGTCCCATGTTGAGCACGGAACGCGCTCGCATTCGGCACGGAACGCGCTCGAAGCCCAGGGGTTGCAACCCCTGGGCTTGGGGCGCGATTCACGTTCCACTACCCGTGCAGGGATCAATCGCGGTCACACCTTCCGGCGGCGGTGCTCTGACTTGCCGGCGAATCGGGTCGACTTCGTCGAGCCGGTCGGAGCAGCCGGATTACAGTCTAACGGCAAGGCGGGGCTCGGAGAAGTGTGCGCGGCTCAGTTCACCTTGCCGGCGGCGTTTCCCACGGTG
>CAZDHR010000097.1:0-18920 GCA_964505295.1 uncultured Planctomycetaceae bacterium | reverse complement strand
GGCAGGGGCGAATCCGCCGCAGGCCGGCCTGGACGGTGGCCTCGCGGATTTCGGCCCTGGTGCGGGCGCGCCGGTCGGCGAACGCCTGGTCGAGATACGAGGCCACGACCACGCCGTCGTCAGTCGCGATCCCCACCAGGGCGATGAACCCCACCCAGACGGCCACGCTCAGGTTGAGCGGGTGCATCTGGAACAGCTCCCGCATGTTCACCCCGAACACGGAGAAGTCGCCGAACCAGGGCACGGAGTAGAGCCAGATGAGGATAAACCCGCCCGAACAGGCCACGAATACCCCGGCGAAGATCAACAGCGTCGTCGACACGGCCCGGAACTGGAGGTAGAGGACAATGAAGATCAGAAACAGGGCCAGCGGCACGACCACGGCCAGCGTCTTGGCCGAGCGGACCTGGTTCTGGTAGCTGCCGATAAACGTGGGCTTCTCGGTCCCGGGAGGTAGCTCCAACTCACCGCTTTCGATCTTCCGGTCGAGCCAGTCGCGGCAGGCCTCGACCACGTCGACCTCGGCGTAGCCGTCCTGCTTGTCGAAGATGACGTAGCCGACAAGCATCGTGTTTTCCGACTTGATGACCATCGGCCCGCGCAGGTAGCGGATCTCGGCCAACTGCTCCAGCGGCACCTGCGCCCCGCCGGAGCCGGCCACGAGGATCCGCCCCAGCCCTTCGATCGAGTCGCGCAGCTCCCGCTGGTAGCGGACGCGCACGGGGTAGCGCTCGCGCCCTTCCACCGTGGTGGTGACCTTCTGCCCGCCCACGGCCGTCATGATCACGTGCTGCACCCGGGCGATGCTCACGCCGTACCGGGCGATCGCCTCGCGGTCGAGGTCGATCTCCAGGTAGGGCTTGCCCACGATCCGATCGGCGACGACCGTCTCGGGGTTGACGCCGGGCACCTCCTTGAGGAACCGCTCCACAGCGTACCCCACCTGCTCAATCTCCTCCAGGCTCTTGCCGCGGATGCGAACGGCCATCGGCGCGCGCACGCCGCTCTGGAGCATCACGATCCGCGCGGCGATCGGCTGGAGCTTGGGGGCGCTGGTCGTGCCGGGAACCCGGGCGGCCCTCTCAATCGCCTTCCAGATGTCGTCGGGCGAGCGGATCTCGGGGCGCCACTGCCGGAAGAGGCGGCCGTTCGGGTCGGGAATCAGGTCACCGTGTTCGTCGCGGCGGAAGACGATCTGGCCGTCTCGCTCCTCGTAGGCGAACGTGAGTCGTTTGCCGTGCTCGTCGACCCGGTACTCCGGCTTGTAGTTGATCACCGTCTCGACCATGGAGATCGGCGCGGGGTCCAGGGGGCTGTCCGCCCGGCCGATCTTCCCCACCACCGACTCGACCTCGGGGATGGCGCTCAGCGCCATGTCCTGCTTCCGCAGCACGTCCAGGGCCTCGCCGATCGAGGCGTGGGGCATGGTGGTGGGCATGAGCAGGAACGAGCCTTCGTCCAGCGGCGGCATGAACTCCTTGCCCAGCCCGGGGAACTCGTGCGACGCCCAGACCCACGGGCCGCTTCCGCGGACCGTGCTCTCGTCGAGCCCGAGCTTCGCCGCGGTCCGGGGGAGGAAGCCGAAGACCGTGTCGAACCCCAGCCAAACGACCAGCCCGAGCAGAACGCTGGCAACCGGCAGCAGGTAGAAGACCGGCTTGAACCGCAGGAAGAAGCGGAGCAGCGGCTCGTAGAGCTTCATGAAGACGAGGAACACGAGCAGCAGCGAGCCAATCAGCGTGAACAGGAAAATGAAGTTGCGCACGAGGCCGAGCTCCACGCCCAGCGGCATCCAGTCCCACGTGAGGAGGCAGAGGACGGCCAACACGGCCACTGCATTGATCGCTCGGGGCAGCCAGGCCGTCCATCGCGCCGGGAGGTATTCGCGCACGAATAAGTAGACCGCCCAAATCGCCAGGGCCAGGCCGACCCACCACGCAAACCACGCCGCGCCGACGATGCCGGCCACCAGCAGCCCGGGGGCCGCAACGTGGCGAACCGCCCGGCGCCCCCTCAGCCCGGTGAACAGCATGTGGGCGAAAGGCGGGATGAGGGTCAACGCCACGATGACGGACGCAAGCAGGGCGAACGACTTGGTGAAGGCCAGCGGCTTGAACAGCTTGCCCTCCGCGCCGACCATGGCGAACACCGGGAGGAAGCTGATTATCGTGGTCAGGATCGCCGTCAGCACGGGCCGGCCCACCTCGCTGGCCGCGCGGAACATCACCTCCAGGCGGCTTTCGTCGGGATCGGCCTCGTCGAGGTGCTTCAAGATGTTCTCGCAGAGGATCACGCCCATGTCGACCATCGTGCCGATGGCGATCGCGATCCCGGAAAGCGACATGATGTTCGAGTCGACCCCAAAGACCTTCATCGCGATGAACGCCATCCCCACGGCCAAAGGGAGCAGGCTGGAGATCAGCAGGCTGGAGCGGAGGTGCATGACCATCACCAGCACGACGATGATCGTCACCAGGATCTGCTGGCGGATGGCCGTCTGGAGCGTGCCGAGCGTTTCGCCGATGAGCTGCGTGCGGTCGTAGAAGGGGACGATGGTCACCTGGGAAACGCGGCCGTCGGCGAGCGTTTTCTTGGGTAAACCCGGCGCGACCTCGGCGATCTTCTGCTTGACGTTCTCGATCGCCGCGAGCGGGTTTTCGCCGTAGCGGACCACGACCACGCCGCCCACCGCCTCCGTGCCGCCCTTATCGAGCGCCCCGCGTCGCAGGGCCGGGCCGGTCGTGACGTGGGCGACGTTCTTGACGTACAGCGGAACGTTCTCGTTGGACTTAATGACCGTGTTTTCCAGGTCGGAGACCTGCTTGAGGAAGCCGAGGCTGCGGATCACGTACTCGACGCGGTTGACCTCGATGGTGCGCGCCCCCACGTCGAGGTTCGATTGCCGGACGGCGTTGAAGACTTCCTGGAGCGTGACCCCGTGCGCCCGCATCGCGTCCGGGTCGACGTCGACCTGGTACTCGCGCACGAACCCGCCCACCGAGGCCACCTCGCTGACGCCCTCGGCCGACTGGAGCGCGTAGCGGACGTACCAGTCCTGAATGCTGCGAAGCCGGTCGAGGTCCCAGCCGCCGGTCGGCTCGCCCGTTTCGACGTCGCGTCCTTCCAGCGTGTACCAGAATATCTGCCCCAGCGCGGTCGCGTCCGGGCCGAGCTGCGGCGTTACGCCCTCCGGGAGGTCCCTCTGGGCGACGCTGAGTCGCTCCAGGATTCGCGATCGCGCCCAGTAGAACTCGATCTTCTCCTCGAACACGACGTAGACCGACGAGAACCCGAGGTACGAGTAGCTGCGGATCGTCTTCACGCCCGGCACGCCGAGCAGCGACACGGTGAGTGGGTACGTGACCTGGTCCTCCACGTCCTGGGGCGAGCGGCCCATCCACTCGGTGAACACGATCTGCTGGTTCTCGCCGATGTCGGGAATTGCATCGACGGGCACCGGATCGCGGGGGAACCAGCCCGGGTCGTAGTCGAACGGCATCACCATCAGCCCCCAGCCGACGATGGCGGCCAGGGCCAGGATCACCACGAGCTTGTTCTGGAGGCAGAAGCGGATCACCGAGTCGATCGCCCGACCGATCCCGTCGCCGTGGTTTTCAGTGGTCATGGGCGCCCTCCTCCCGGGCGTGTTGCGCCCGGTCGTCTTCCCGCAGGGCCGAGCCAACCGGCGGGAACTCGCGCTGAATCTCGCCGCAGCGGAGCATCTTGTGGCCGAAATACGGGTTGGCGATCTTCTCACCCGCCTGAAGCCACGCCGCTCCCTTGTTGTCGAACGCCATAGGGCAGAAAGCCCTATGGAGCGCCGCGTTACGCGTGTGGCCGAACGAATCGACGACCCGGAGCAGCGCCTCCGAGATCGGCTCGAACCGCTCGCGGAGCTGGTCCAGATCGGCCGCCTGCGAGTGGGATTCGAGCGCGGGCTCGATTTCGGCCACCGCCGACTGCCACGCACGGAGCGAGCGCCCTTCGAGCATGCTCGGGTCGATGCGGCCGACGGTTTGGCCCAGGGCCACGAGCGCCCGCCCGGCGTCGTCGAGCCGGTCATCGGCCAATGCGGTCTGCAATGCGAGATACGCGTCGTAGACCGCCGCCAGTTGCCCGTGAAACGCGGGCGGCACCTCCAGCGGCGCCGGGCTCATCATGCTCGGCTTGGCCTGGATTTCCAGCGCGCTGTCGATCTTGAAGTTGCCGTGCGTGACGACCAGCTCGCCCTCCGCGAGCCCGTGGCGCACGAGGTACTCGTCGCCCGCCCGCTGACCCAGAAGCACCTCGCGGCCCTCGAACGTCGGCTGGTCGCGATCGGGGAGCCGCACGTACACGACCGCCCGCTTGCCCGTGATCAGCGGGGCCGTGGCGGGGATGAGCAGCGGCACGTCGGGGTCCTTCTCGGGGAGGACGTAGCCCAGCTCCTCGGCCGGCACGAGGTCCATGCCGCAGACGTCGCACTGGCCGGGCCCGTCCTTGACGACCTCCGGGTGCATGGGGGAAATCCACTTGCCCGCCAGCGACGGCTCGAAGACGTTGCCGCCGGCCGCCACGTGGCTTCGCACCAGCGCGCGGGCGAACATGCCGGGCTTGAGCTTGCCGTCGGGATTGGGCACGTTCACGCGAACCTGCACGGTCCGCGTCCGCTCGTCGAGCACGGGGTCGATGAACGCGACGCGGCCGTGGAAGATCTCGCCGGGGTAGGCTTCGGTGCTGAACTCCACCTCCTGCCCGTAGCGGAGCCAGGCAATGTCCGACTCGTACGCCTGGAGGTAGACCCAGACGACCGACAGATCGGCGATCGTGTAGATCTTCGTGCCCGTCCGGACGTACGAGCCCTCGTTGGCGTGCTTCTGGATGACGATGCCGCCGGCCGGGGCATAGATCGTGAGTTGATCGGTCGGCGTGCCCCGGCGCTTGATCTGGTCGATCTGCTCGGGCAGGACTCCCAAAAGGCGGAGCTTCTCCTCGACGCTGGCGAGCGTCGAAGCGCCCAGCTTGGGATCGAGACTACCCAGCCGCTGGGCCGACTTCACCGCCTGAAGCAGCTCCCGCTGGGCGACCACCAGATCGGGGCTGTACATCGAGACGAGGTGGTCGCCCTTGCGCACGGTCACGCCGGTGTAGTCGACGAACAGGCGATCCAGCCGGCCGGGCACCCAGGCCGTGATGTCGGCCAGGCGGGTCTCGTCGTAGTCGACCTTCCCCACCATGCGGACCTCGCCCGTCGCGTAGCGGCGCACGACCGGGGTGGTCTCGATCTCGGCCAGCGCCGCGGCCGTCGCCGACATCCGCAGTTGGCGCGGGCCGAGGTCCTCGCCGGTGTCTTGCTCCAGCGGGATCAGGTCCATGAAGCAGATGGGGCACTTGCCTTGCTTGGGGAGCTTGATCTGCGGGTGCATCGAGCAGGTCCAGGTCGTGGGGCCGGACTTGGCCGGGGCGGTTTCGCCCCCGGCGTCGCCGTCCGCAGCGGCCGTGCTCCGCGGGGCGAGGAAGTAGCCGATCGCCATCCCGGCGATCAGCAGCAGAAGGACGGCCCCCACAAGCAACGCGAGCTTGCCGGCCGACGGCCTCGGCAGTCTGCCTTGCTTCGATCGTCCGTTCTTTCGAGCCGATGGGGCCGGTCGCGGCGTCTCACCGGTCCCCGGTTCGCGAGTCGGTTGTTCGCTCATCAGATCACCTTCCAGTCTCCCGGTTATGCAAAAGAGTGAAGTCGGGACTCACGCAACGTCGCGGCGGCCGGACGTCACGGTCACTGGGGCGCACCGGCAACCGCACGTGGGCTCAGCCCGCCCCGAAATCGGCGGGTTGGGGGGGAGAATCAAAACAGAAGGTGTCCCAACAGAAGGGGAAGAGCGCGCACCGGCAGCGCGAGGGCGTAAGACTCGGGCTTGGAGTCCCTCGACGAGCTTGCGGCCGAGACAACCGACGGGAGGCAAACGGGCAGGTCGACCAGCTTCTGCTGCGGCCCGGCCCCGCTCGCTTGGCCGGACACGGTCGGCGAGATCAGGGCCGGCGTCTCATGGCAAGCCCTGCACTTGCACGGCTCGGGAGCGCCAGGCCGCGAGTCGTCGCGGTCGCTCGGCGAGCGGTTCCCGCAACAGTGCGAACAACCGGCAGCCGGCGTCGCCGCGGCTTCCCCACTCGCGCGTCGCCCAAGCGGCGAGCAGCCGCACGCGCACCATCCGTGCGGGATGCCGGCCGGCACCAGGACGATCGCCAGCAGGGTGGAGACAACAAGTCGCATGGGCTTCACCACGAAGGCCGAAAAAAGACAGTCAGCTTTGTGATTATTATGTCGTCTCCGGCCGCCGGTGCAATACCACGATAGGGGGGGGTGGCGAAATCCAGATCCAGGGCGTAGGGTGGGGCCAGGCACGAGCCCCACGCCTTTCGTGTAGGAGCGAGGCATAGGCTACGGGATTTTACCTGAAGCAAAGTATGGATAGAAATGCCAACACCCCGCGGTTCGTGGTCTGCATCGACAACGCCGACTATCCGGCCTCGCTCGAGTTGCACAAAATCTACCGAGTGGTCCCGGACGCCGGTGCGGACGCTGATGGCGACCTGCGCGTGGTGGATGAGAGCGGAGAGGACTACCTCTATCCCGCTTCGCAGTTCGCGGCGATTGAAGTCCCGCGCGCCGTGGAAAAGTCACTGCTCGCCGTCTCTTGATTGCCGGCCCGCCGTGATCGAACAGCCCACCGTTCGCTCGAGCGAGGCGACGGCTTGCCCTCGGGCGGCGACGTGCTGGTGAAGCTCGATCCGGTAGGCTAGCAGCGTTCGATACACGTCGATCAACTGCTGATAGCTCGTCTGGCTGTTGCGATACGACTCGGTGGCAAGCTCCAGCGTCTGTTCGGCCGCAGGCAGGATCTCCGACTCGACGATCCCGAGCATCCGGTCGTGCTCTCGAAACTCGGCGTAGAGGGCACTCACCTCGGCTCGGACCTGGTCGCGCTCGGCAGCGTAGCGGCGGCGGCTGGCGGCGGTGCGGTTTTGGGCCTCGCGCACCGCCGCGTCGAGTCGGTTGCGATAGATCGGCAGGTTCACACCGATTCCCAACGAGAACGCGTCGCGACCGTTGGCCACGGGGCTCAGGCCGTGGGGACCGATCTCGTACCAATTGACGCCCAAATTCACGTCGGGCCAGTAGTCCCGCTGGGCCAGGCGGATCGACGCCCGATCCCGGCTGACTTCTCGCCGTCTCGCCTCCAGCTCCGGCTGGCACGATTCGGCCAGGCCCACCAGCACCTTGGCCTCGTGGGCGAGCTGGGCGTGATCGACCTGCCCCGCCGGCTCGATCCGAGTGCTTGGGGACAGGTGCAGAACGCCTGCCAGCCGCGCCTGCGCGCGGACTTTCGTTTCCTCGAGCTCGACCAGCCGGGCTTTCAGCTTGGCCAGCTCCACCTGGGCCTGGAGCACGCTATCGAGCCCGGCCCCGGGAGCGCTCGTCTCATACCGCGTTCGCGCGATCGCGATGACGTTCTCCAACTGGGGCCGCAGCCGCTCGGTCTCGGTGATCGCGCTCTGGAGGAAGTAGAGGTCGAAGTACGCCCGCTTGACCTGCTCGATTACCTCCAGCTCGGCGACGGTCACCCGGGCGTAGGCCGCCGTCGCGTCGTAGTAGGCGACCTGGCCGCGGAAGGCCCGCTTGCCGAGCCAGGGGATCTTCTGCGACAGGCTCAGGGCCACTTCCTGCGGCCCGGCGGCCGTCTGGATCGCTTCGAGGAAGACGGTCGTCATCAACTGCGGGTCCGGCAGCGAGCCGGCCTGCGGAACCCGCGCGGCCATTGCCCGGGCGTGATACCGGGCGGCCTGAATGCGTGGGTTGTTGGCCAGTGCATGGGCGACGAGCGTCTCCAGCGGGACCGGGCCGTCAACAGCGGCAGTCGGCTCGGCGGTCGCCCGGGTGCCGACGGGCGTCTGAGCGTCTGCGCCCGGCACCCAGGCAACAAGGAGCAAAGTGAATAATGACAAGAACTTGCGCCGACTCATCGCACCCCCTCGGCAAGCTTCGCGCGAGGACGCAGCACCGCCACGCCCCCTACCCCTTATCCTCGGCATATCGGTCCGGGACAGTTTGGAAAAGCGGCATATTCGGCTCGACACGTGAAATCGTCACCATGGGCGAAGGCCCGACAGACGGCTGCGGCGGACGGCCGGGAGTTGGACCTGTCGCCGCGCGAGTTTCGCACCCGTTTCGGCGGCTTGTTCCTGTTCGTGCCGTGGCTGGTGTCCAGCCGACTGGACGCGATGCGGCGGCGGGCCGGACTTCCCGGGTCGAAGATGGTGCCTGCGGCGTGCGGCGAAGCCCCAGAATCTGACCGGCCGAGGGAGCCTCTGGTCAACACAACGTTTGGCGTTCGGTCGCGGGGTTGAAGGCGAGCGGGCTTCGGTTCGTTGTGTGTCGGTTGCTCGAACAGCGAGAAAGACTGCCGTCAACCGAATTGTCAAAGAACGGCTGTCCCCTTCGGTAGTACGCCGCTCGCTTCCTGCCCCGGGAGGGTGGTTGTCGTCCGTCCCTGCGCACGCTACCTTGACCGCTTGACGAGTCGCCGCGGAATACAATATGTGGTAAGGTATTATGGAGCTGCGATGGGAGGCGGGCCTCGCTGTGGCCGAGGAGTTGCAGTTCAACCTTGTCCGGCGGTGAACCCGCCCGAATATTCTGCCTACGTTCGCTGGAGCAAGACGACCGTCAATCTTTCTCATTGGGAAATTAGCCCGGATCGTTGCCTGGGGAGATACTATGGTAGTCAACGCAGTCCTCCACGAGTTGAAGCTCAGAAGGCATACGCTTGGCTTGTACACGGCTCCGGATCGCTTGTTTGTTCCCAACGCAACCACGCGGCTGTTCTCCAAGTCGGTCGAAATCGCTCCGAGCGACGTGGTCTTCGACATCGGCACCGGTGTGGGCGCACTGGCGGTCTGGGCCGCGCTTCACCCGTGCAGAGAAGTCCATGCCGTCGACCCAGTCGAGGAACATTGTGAACTGGCGGCAAGGAATGCCGAAGTGCACGGAGTCGACCGAAAGGTGCGGCTTTACCGGGGAAGCCTTTTCGCTCCTTTGCCGCCGGCGCTGAAAGCGAACGTGATCATCGGAGACGTTTCCGGTATTGCGGATGGCCCGGGCAAGGCGCTGGGTTGGTACTCAGCGGAGGTTCCGACCGGCGGCGGCGATGGAACCGAAGTGATCGTCGAGCTGTTGCGGCAGGCACCGGGCCGGCTGGCCACCGGGGGCAGGCTCTATTTTCCCGTCGCCATCGGTCTGTCCGACGACGAGAAGATCATGACGGTGGCCAGGGAGTGTTTCGGGAGCTTGCGGCAGACGGTCGATGTCTGGTTTCCGCTCTCCGACCAGGAATACAAGACCGTCGCCGCTTGCCTGCCGGCCGATCTGCTCGCCAGGGTGCGACAACGGGGCTCGCGCATGGCCTGGAACGGACATATCTACGAGGCCAGCCGTCCCCAGCGGTCCGGTCGTCCCTCGGCCCGTAGCGAAGACTTCAAGCGGCGCCCCCGGTA
The DNA here is from genome assembly GCA_964505295.1 of uncultured Planctomycetaceae bacterium. Classification (GTDB taxonomy): domain Bacteria; phylum Planctomycetota; class Planctomycetia; order Pirellulales; family Thermoguttaceae; genus DATKZH01. The sequence continues at coordinate 9,389 of CAZDHR010000097.1, read as the reverse complement.
GACGCGCTGCCCCCGTCGGGCTCGCTCTCCCGTTTCCTCGAACGGCCCCTTAGAGTTCGGCGGAGTATTTTGACCATACGCGGTTGGACAAGCGTCAACCATGGCGTTGCCCCCCCCTTTTGACAAACCCTGTCGGCAATCCTAGAATGCACAGACTGCCCTTCCCAAGACCGATGAATCGGAAGACCGGGCAACAGGGACCCGAAGGACGCGCGGCAGCTCAGGCCGGCCGGGCGCGGGCCTTGCCGTGCGACCGGAGTCTCGCGGGGGCGTAGCTCAGTTGGGAGAGCGTGGCGTTCGCAATGCCAAGGTCGAGAGTTCGAATCTCTTCGCCTCCACTCGACGTAAGTCGTTATCTGAAAAGGGCTTATCGCAAGTTCTCGCTCTGGGCCGCAAGTCCTCGCAGGGAGTGACTTTGCGGCCTGCGGTCGTTTTGGAGCGGCCCCCCTTGTCGAAGGGGGCTTGCGACGCCTTGCGAGCCGTAGCGGCCGGTTGCTGCACCGGATTTTGCACCGCCTTGGCGTAGTCCGAATCCGTGACCTGCAAGTAGTGCTTCATGGCAACCTGCGGCGTGTTGCCTAACCAAGTCGTGACCACGTGTACGGGGAAGCTATGGACAAGCTCGGTCTCCCGTGACGCCCTCAGGTTGTGGAACAGCCGGGGCCACGGCTCCAAGCCGGCCCTCCGGACGATTCGCTGAAACTGGGTCCTGAGGTTGCAGTTTCGCCATCCATCGGGCCCGAGGGCAGCCTCTCGATACTTGGGCACGACGTACTCCTGGCCCACCTCGGCAACGTCCCAAGCCTCTTCGAGGAACGGGCGTAGCTCAGCAAACAGAGGCAGCATTCTCGACCCCTTGCCCGTGTGGTGTTGCGTCTTCGGGCTCGTCACTCGGATTCGGTTACGCTCCCAGTCCACGTCTGCCCACCGAAGCGAAAGCACCTCGCTCGGGCACCTCATGCCACCGTATCGGGACAGGGCGATGATCGTTCGCCAGATCCAATCGGGGGCCGCCTCGATTAGCTGTTGCGTTGCCTCTTGCGTGATGAACCGTTGCCGGTCGGTCGGGTTGCCCGCCTTATAGTGCACCTCGGCAAAGGGGTTCTCTTCGATGAGCTTCCGTTTTCGCATTGCTCCGAAGAACTGCCGTGCGAACTGAAGCCGCTTGTGTATGGTCGTGTCGGCCAAACCTTCTCCGACCAAGTACAGCCGGAAGTCTTCGGCCTCGCCCGGGGTGATGCTTCGCAGTGTGCGGTTCTTGCCGAAGAACGCCAACAGGTTGCGTTGCGTGTGTCCCCAGACAACCTTGCTCGCAGGCTTCACGTCGATTCGGCTTGTGATGTAGCTTTCGAGGAAGCCGGCCAAGGTGGCCGATTCCCGTTTGGAAATCAGCCCGACCGCTGTCAACTTGCTGGCCAGCTCGTCATCCAGCTCGGCTACCCACCGGGCGGTTTCCGCGTCAAGGGCGTGGCCCGTGATTGCGGCCGCCGCCAAGTGCTCCACTCGCACCTTGACCGCCTCGGCCACCCGCCGCGAAACCTTCCCGAGGCGGATGCTTCGCCGCTTCCGGTCGGGGCCGACAAACTGGATTGTCCGCCGGCCGTTTTTCTCTCGGCTGATGCTTGCCATGTCTCACCCGCCTTTCTTCGTCCGCCGCTTGGCCACCAGTTCCAGGCCCAGAACCTCGGCCAGCCGGTCGAGTCCGTCCATCGACAAGCCGCCCTTGCCGCTCATGAATCGGGAAAGGGTTGCGTGGTCGATTTCAGCTTCCAAGGCAATTCGATAGCGGCTCTTGTCGGCCGCGTCGATTGCCTGCCGTAGTTGGTCGGTCAGTTTCCTTCGTTTTCGTTTCATCGGACGCATTCTACCAGATACTTGGTCGATAGTCAAATGGTAGTTTCACATTTCCGAGCGCTCGCCACCGCTTGCCAGTCACTTCCGGTCATACGTCGGGAAGATACCGATACCGGCTCGCCTTGCGGCTCGATTGGCTGCCCTTGCTCACCGTCCGGATAACGTCGTCGTGTTCCAACAGGAAAAGCCATCGCCACGCCGTTGTGTGGTCGATGCCCAGGAGTCGGCCCGCGGTCCGGCACGACAGGTAGAAGGGGCCCGTGCCGGCCACGCGTTGAAGCTCCCGGCACAAGGCGACCAGCAACCGGAGTTGTCCCTGTTCGTATCGCATCGCTACGCGCGGCACCTCGGCACTGACCGCCTCAGCGAAGATTTGCGACATCGGCTCCACTCCCTTCGGAAACTTGACCGTGGGCCAGCCTCGCAGGAAGTCTATCCAGCTTTCCTCGAACGGCTCGGTTCGGATGACCCGCTTGGCCAGCTCATGCCATATCCGGACGTACGGCTCCAAGTGCTTCCCCGGTGCGTCTCGGAGTGCGGGAATCGCCTTGAGCGCCCGGGCCAGCTCGAAAACCTGCTTGTTCCGCCTCCCCGGTCCGCAGGGCAGCGATTCCAGTATCGCCCTCTGAACGTCTTCGTTCCAGAGCGGCGCTTCGTCGAGTCCTTCCGTGATTTGGAGCCACTTCTCGGCAACACCACAACTGCTGTCCACTATGACTTCCGTTATCCTCAGTTGTCTTCTGTTGTCTCCGTTGTCTCCGTTGCTCTCAGTTGCTCTCTGTTGCTCTCCGTTGTCTCCGTTGCTCTCTGTTGCTCTCTGTTGCTCTCTGTTGCTCTCTGTTGCATGGAACCCGCACAAGAGGCCGGCGGCGCGCAGGTCGGAGACGAAGGGCACTTCGTCGGCCAAGGCGGTCAGCCAACGGTAGATGTGCCCGGAGGGGTGCTTTGAACGGGGCACCAGGCAGTACCCCCCGCCCCGCAGTTCTCCGTCGCCCAAGTCGATGATAGACCCGCCAGACGGGCTCTCCGCCCGAATTTGCCCGATGTCCGCTCTCAGGTAGACGTGCCGTCCAGGCCGCCCAGTTTCCACCGTGGGCAGCGTTCGCGCCAAGTCCGGGTGTTTGGCCGCCCATCGCTCGTAGCTCGCCATACAGTCGAAGTCGCGGCACACGAGGCCGCCCGAAACCTCGCCAAGAATGACCGCCAGCGACTTGGGCTTGTCGTTGCCGAACCATCGGCGGAGCGCGGCCTCATCGGGTCGGTCGGTCTGGTATTGCTTCCAGCTTCGGCACGCCGGCCGCTTGGTCCCCGGCCGTATCGGGATGATGCACCAGCCGAGCCGATGGTAGCGAAGCGCCTCCTCCAACTTGCCCATGGGGGACCTCCCTTTCACGCCCGATTCCTACCCCGAAGGCACCTCGGGCAGCGTGATGACGTGGCCGCCCCTCATCGCCTTCAACTTCTCCCAGGGCACCAGCAACACGGTGGACGCCTTCCCGTCGCCCGCCTGCACCTCCCGGAACTTCCCGGCCAGCACGAACCGCTGCAAGTCGTCGAGCCGGACCAGGAGGGCCTCGTTGCCCACGGTGATGACCCACCACGCGGCCTTGCTCGTCATGATGCCGCTCGGCTGGCCGCGGTGGTGCGTTTCAATAGCCACGTTCCCGGTCTCCGCGGTCCGCAAATCGCATTTCACTTCGACCTCGCACTGGAGAAGCAGGTCGAAGTCCGCCCGACCGAGGGCCTTGAGGGTCCTCCATCCACGATCGTCTCGAAACCACGCGGCAATCGCCAGCTCGGCTCGGTCGCCCTCTGCCTTCGCGGCAATCCATTGCGGGGAGTCGGGTCTCATCGCTGGCTGCCCTTCCGCTCGGCAATCGCCCTACGTAGGTCCTCGGGGTCGTACCGTACCAAACGCCCCAACCGTACGCACGGAAGGATACCCTCCTTTGTTAGCGTCCACAACGTGCGTTCCGAGATTGCGAGGGTCTCCGCCGCCTCGGGTGGGCGGAGTAGCAGTTTAGGTGTGCCATCACTTCGCATCGCCCGCCCCCTGCCGAGACTCGGCTTCCAGCCAATCGAGAATCCACCGGCCGAGGTAGAGGACGCGGTTGCCTTGCTTGGTGAACCGCAGCCGGCCAGAACGTCGGGCCTTGGAGAGTGTGCCGGGGGCGATTCCCGCCGCCAACTGGAGAACGCCGTCATCGTACAGATGGGACGGCTCGATTGAGACAGGCTTGTGCATCGCCATTTCCCTTTCAAGAATTGGGATTCTGCGACGCACGCTAGCACAGGCTTGAAAGAGTGGCGGAGGTTGGCGGGGGTTGGCGGTTAGCGTGTCGGTGGTTGCCCGTCAGGAGTCCACGTCTCCGAAGTCGGGTCGCAGAGGGTCGGACGGGAACCACTCGGGTAGATTTCGCTCGGTCTTCGCCTCAAGGTAGGGTCGCAGGCGGGTCCATTTCCATTCATTTGGCTTTCCGCCGCCACCGTCCACGTCGGGCAATGGAAACTCGGGGTCCTCCCGGGCCCAGCGCTCAAGGGTTCGCTTGCCTCGGCTCACCACGGCCGCCGCCTGCGATAGCGTGACGTGATAGCTGTTGTCCGTTCTCACACGACCCTTGTTCTCTTCGACCCACCTCCGGACTCTTCTCAATTCCTCGGCGGCTGCTTCGCGGTCCCCCGGCAAGGCTGAGAACATCCGGTCAGGTTGTGAGGGGGCGTCGGCCCACTGCTCTGTCTTTCCCAACTGCCGAACCAGCCGAAAGGCGTCCCGGACGGCAGCCCCCCTGTCCGTTGTCGGGAATCCCTTCACCATTGAATCGTCCGGGCGTTCGGATTGCATCTTCCGGGCCCTAGGAATCCCCTCCAGGTATAGCCCAATCATGCAGTCAAGCCACTGGAGCACGGCCTCCGCGTTACTGCTTCCTTCGCAGCCTTTGGGGTAAGCCCAGGATTCCCAACTCTCAGGCAACCACTCTGCATCAGGGGGGCGTATCCACGACGTGCTTACCGGCCTCCGAGACCCTGGCGGGTTCGCTTGCTTGCCGACGAGGGGGTACTTGTCTGGAATGTCGGACGAGGACATGAACGCATCCTTTCGAGCATCCTTTCGGGAAACGTTCCCATCGCAGGGCCGGCCTGACGGCTGCGGAAAGGATGCGAAACCGCAGCCGCAGGCCGCTATGGACCAGCGCGTTGCAATCACGCCGGCCGCCCGATGGAGTTCAGTCTACCTCGCAAGGGGCAAAGGGGAAGACCGGGCCAGGGCCAACAGCCGGTATCCTGTCGTCAAATCGGGATTCACCAGTGTCCCCTGCCGGCAAACACAGTCTCATCGAATCCCGTGCGAGTACTCGAAATCCGGTTCCTCATCCGCTGGCCAGTAGTTCCCCGGAGCCGTCTCATCGTAAGGCTGAAGCCTGGGATTTCCAATCGGACCAAACACCGCACACCAGACCATTAGCGCTATCGGGAGCACGAAAAAAAGAAAGAGACACGTGTACACCAGGAATTTACTGTCCTCCGGGATCCTGTCGTTGTCCTCGCTCATGCCCATGACGTTCCTCCGATGTAGAGACTACCAGTGCGTAATACCTGAAGCGTGTATGTACCCCACTATTCTTGGCTCGCGTTGTCCATTCTCCGCCAACGGTCATAGTCCTCTCTGATTTCTCCGTGGATTCGGCTCTTGTCGCGGCGACTCATAAAGGGGTTGTTCTCCACGTCGACATGGGCATCGTGCTCAAGCTGCCGATTGATTCTTCTCCGCTCGGGCTCTGTGAGCCCGCCGCCGGAGTCCTTGCATCCGAATAGGCCCAACACAAGAAACATGGCGACAAGAACTGCTGTGTCATTGCTGACCATAATTCGCCCTCCTCCGGGATCCTGTCGTTGTCCTCGCTCATGCCCATAACGTTCCTCCGATGCTGATGGCACGTCCTATCCGAAAAGTCTTTCCAGCAGGTTATCTTGCTGTTGAAGCATTGTACACCCCGGTGTTTTGCCCACTCACCCGATGGGGCCCTAGATAGAGAACGGGCGAGGAAGGCGATGGGGGGCCTCGGGGGGCGCCCCATCGGCGAGCAGCAACCCTTTACCAGGCAATCACTTACACTGCGCCAACCGTGCACCGTGGACTAGACTTCACAGCGAACAGAGTGCGCGCCAGGGAGCAATCCGCACAAGTCCCCGTGCAAGTGCGCGCACCCCACCTACCCACTCCACCCCGGCCAGAACTGAACGTTGCATCCCGAGCACCGGTAGCGGTTGCGGGTTCCTGGTATCGGTGGCGAGAGTTCGCCGCATACCGGGCACGTGAGGGCCACCATCTTCTGCTCGAATGCTCTTGCGGCTCGCTCCCGTTCCAACGTGTGGCGTTTCCTTCGCCTTTCGGCCCACCTCGGACTCGCACGCCCGTCGTTACGTCCGTCCCCCAACGCGGACGATTCCCAGGATATGCCGTCGTGTCGGCTCGGGCAACCTCGGCCAAGCCTCGACCACCCGCTCCAAACCCGGGTCCATCGGGGGGCAAGGCGCAGAGGGTGCACCGGATTCCGCACCGCCTGGGTCAGGGCGGTTTTCCGAAGCCGTTGTTTCGCAAGGGGTTACGGAATCGAGTTCGAGTCTCTTCGCCTCCACTGAATCTAAGTCTTCTTCATTGATGGACTTAGGGCGATCTTGCAAGGTGTCGGAACCGCAACCGGTTACGGCACCTTTCGTTTTCGTGCGAGCCTGGGGGGGCAGGTGCCGGGCCGGATGTGGCGTATCACAGTCATGTTTCGCACTTGCCCTCCTGGGGGATGGCAGTCACAATGGGCTCAGACGACCGTCGTCCCATGTGCCCTTGTGCCGGGTCGAGTTCCGTTCGACGGGCTGGTGGTGGCCGCACTGCTTCAGTCGTCGGCGGCCGGGGGGCTCGATGAGCCGGGTCCCTGCGGGCAAGGGAGTCTCATCTGACAGGGCACTGGGCAACCAAGGCCCCGGTTCCCACAAGGAGTAGGCGTGTGAAGGCGAGTATCCTGGGCATCGGTTGCCACGTGCCGGAGGGGATGGAGACGAACGAGGACCTGGGCCGAGAGAACTCGGACTGGAACATGGGGCGGATCGGCGAGAAGACCGGGATTCGTGCCCGGCCCGTCGCGGCGGAGGATGAAACCGCGTGCGATCTGGCGTACGAAGCGGCCAGGAAGCTCCTCGGTCGCGGGCTGGTTCCGGCGGAGGCGATCGACTTTCTGATCTTCAGCACCCAGACGCCGGATCACTTCCTGCCCTCCAACGCCTGCCGGCTCCACCACCGGCTAGGGCTGCCGGAGCAGATCGGGGCGTTCGATTTCAGCGTGGGGTGCGCCGGGTACGTGTTTGGGCTGCAATTGGCCAAATCGCTCATCCTGGCCGGCGCCGCCCGAAACGTGCTCTTGCTCACCGGCGAGACGTATTCCAAGCTGATTCACCCGAAGGACCGCACGGTGCGGGCGCTGTTCGGCGACGCGGCCACGGCCTCGCTCATCGGGGCCTCGCAGGACGGTGCGGGCGAGATCGGCGAGTTCGTCGTGGGCACCGACGGGAGCGGCGCGGAGAGCCTGATCGTCCCCAGCGGGGCCTTCCGGCTGAATCGATCGGCCGCCACGGGCGAGGAGTTCGCCGACTCGCAGGGCTGCGTTCGCAGCAAGGATAACCTGTACATGGACGCCCAGGCCGTGTTCTCCTTTTCCTTGAACACGGTTCCTCGGGCGATTGCGGCGCTGTTGGACAAGTGCGGGCTGACCGGGGACGACGTGGACTGGTACGTCTATCACCAGGCCAACAAGTTCATGATGGAAAACCTGGCGACGTGCAGCAGCATCCCGGAAGAGAAGATGGTGTACTACCTGGAGAACGTGGGCAACACGGTTTCCTCTTCCATTCCGCTGGCGCTGGACGCGTACGTCCGGGCCGGCCGGATCAAGCCGGGTCAGCGTCTGGTGCTGGCCGGCTTCGGCGTCGGGTTCGCCTGGGCGGTGTGCTCGATGACCTGGGGGTGAGCACCGTTTCGCGCGCGACGGCCCGCCGTGGCCCAAGACCGCCGGGAGAAGGCCCGCAGCCAATCGTGGCGACGAAACTCCTTGGTTGGCAACGGCTTGCGGGGGCTCGGCAAGGCAGACGCACGTCCGCCTGTTGGAGCCGAAATCTCGGCCGACCGGCCCCCGACCGTCGCTTTGCGGACGTTTCCTGTCTAGAAGGCGTGCGATAGCCCGATTAGTCTAGAATGAAGGCCGTTCGCGCGAAACCCATCGCCTAAGTCGATCCCCTCCTGTTGCGAGCTTGTCGAATGGAGCGTACTTGTCCGGGTGAACTCACGGGAGCCGATCGGCACATCGCACCGCGAGACGCGCTGGAGCTCCAGTTGACGCGAATTTGGGAGGACTTGCTCGACCACTGTCCCATCGGCGTCGACGAGGATTTCTTCCAATTGGGGGGCGACTCGCTGATGGCGATGTCGCTCCTGGCCCGGATCGTCCAGCAAACCGGGCTGACGTTGCCGGCCGCGGGGATCGTCCGGGCTCCGACGATCGAGAAGCTCGCCAGGATTCTTCGCGAAGACTCCGACCCGGCCGACTGGTCGGCGTTGGTGCCGATCCGGGCGGAGGGAGCCAAGCTGCCGCTGTTCTGCGTTCACCCGGGCGGCGGGAACGTCCTCTGCTACCTGCACCTTTCGCGGCTGCTGGGGCCGGAGCGGCCGTTCTACGGGCTTCAGTGTCCGGGCGTGGACGGGGTTCGCGAGCCCTTGGCGACCGTCGAGGAGATGGCCGAGGAATACGTGGCGGCCGTGCGCCGGGTGCAGCCCCACGGGCCGTATGCGATCGCCGGCTGGTCGGTGGGCGGCGTGCTGGCGTACGAGATGGCCCAAAGGCTCAGGGCATCGGGCGACGACGTGCGGATTCTGGCGATCATCGACAGCGGCGTCCTTTACGCCTGCGCGATCGTGACCGCGCTTTTCCCCAAGGGCGAGATTGGGATACTCGACATGCTGCGGCTGTCGTCGCCGGAGCAACTGTCGGAGTTTCGTCGGCGGAGCGCCCCGGCACGCTTGATCCCCGACGATGCCGATGAGCGGCAAGCCCGTCAGATCTTCCACCTGTTCACCTCGAACATGCACGCCGTGCTCAACTACCGGCCCGAGCCGTATGAGGGCAAGCTCACGCTGTTCCAGGCGAGCGAAGGGATCGTGAAGCCGCGATTCGAGCCGGCCCGCGAGTGGCCCAGGCTGTGCGACGACGTCGACGTGCACATGGTGCCCGGCAATCATCTCACGCTGGTCCAGGAGCCGCACGTGGAGGCGCTGGCTCGGGCGATTGCCGAACGCTTGGAAGCGGTCGAGCCGTGAGCTTGCGGCTCGGACGGCGAGCAGCGGACCGAGGTTGTCAGCGTCCCGGGTGAAGGAGGATGGTCATGGCCTTCGCTTTCCCTGAAGGCTCAATGACTTTCGCATTTGCGGAGTAGCAGGCACACGCCGTGTGACGTGCTAAAAACTCGGACCGGTAACGCCGTCTTTACGG
>CAZDHR010000096.1:0-18946 GCA_964505295.1 uncultured Planctomycetaceae bacterium | reverse complement strand
GGGAATCCGTCTCGCGGCCCAGTTCTTATAGGTCGGAAAACTGGGCGAGGAAGTAGAGTGTAAGCGACGAGCTCGCCCCAGGCCGCACGCCTCGCACCACCCCGGTGGGCAAGAGAAAGCGGGCGACAGTCAGGGGGGTGCTGCCGCCCGCGGGGGAAATGTCTGCTTCGTCAAACGAGGGGTCACTCCTCAACCGCCACGTCGGGCTTGAAGACCTCGTGACAGGCCTCGCAGCTCACGTTCAGGGCCTCCACCGCGGCCTTGGTGGCTTCGAACGCCTCCGGCGTCGCTGCCACGCTGAATTTGCGGACCGCCGTGTTCACGGCCGCCGCCTTGTCGCGCATCTCGACGCACAGGGCCTGCCACTTGCCTACCTCGTTCGGCTTCTCCGTGTCGCCGCAACTGTCGAGGCTGCCTTGGGCGATCACGGCCAACACGGCGGCGTGTCCAGCCATGTCGTCCGCGCCCCTTTCCAGCCGGCTCTCGCTACGCAGGGGCCGCTTCATCTTGGTGTTGATCAGGGGGACGGCCTTCATCAGTTCCGGAAGCGAGGCGAGATGGCCCCACTTCAACTCGGCGGGGTCGTCCCCCGTGACGGTCGCAGCCTTTTGGAGTTTCGCCACGCCGGCCTTCGCGGAGTCGTAGTCCTCGGCAGCCGCCAACTCTTGAGCGGCCCCGATCATGGGACCCGCGGCCACCTTGAACTCATTGTCGCTATCGTGCATTCCCAGGGCCAAGGCGATGAGGATAAAGGTGTTCGCCTGTTTGGCGATCTTCTCCACCGAGTCGTTGTATTCCTGCTCGGTCTCCACGGCCTCTTCGAGGTCTTCCAGGTACTCCGGGACCTGGGCGACCAGATCCTCGGCCGGCGCGAACTTGGAGACGGGGGGAGCCAAGTCGAGATCGGCCGCCGCCGGGGCCGGTTTCGCTTCCTCGCTCGGTTGCTTCTCCGCCGCCTCAGCGGGCGCGTCAGGCTTCGATTCAGCCTCGGGAGCCGCCTCGGCGCCCATCTCGGCCGCTTCCTCCGCGACGGGCTCCTCCGCCGTCGGAGCCGCACTGGAGACCGGAGGTCCTGTGGGAGGGCCGGTGCTTGTCGGTTCCTGCGGCGCCGGGGCGCATCCCGAAAGCACCATCCCGCCAACCGCCAACAAACCGACCACCAACAGGGACGCCCTAATCCAACTCCACCGAGTCGCTGAATGCATTTGCCGCTCCTTTTCTTATTCCGAGATCAGGAAACCGATATTCGATTTCGCGCTGCCGCGCCTTCAGCGTTCTCTTTCTCAACAGTCTTTTGCCAAACCGAAACGCCAATTCTGTGTAGCCATCCCCAATCTGTCAAGGAGCCCATTTCGGAAAGATGGGCAGTCTGTGGAGACAATCCGGAACGTGGACCAGGAACCGCGGGCATGTCGCAAGACGACATTGCCGCACGCCCCCCTCGGGTGGCAATCCGGGTGCCCAGGGACAAGCGGCGAAGGCCCGCCACATGGGCCCAAGAGCCGCGTGAGCCCCCCGTCGCGCAGTTCGGGAACACGTCAAGAGGCGGCCTTTCCGGCCTTTCGCGCCCCGTCCGACTTCGAGCCATCGGACGCGAAAAGCTCGCTGACCGACTTGTTGTGGTGGATCCGCTTCACCGCCTCGCCTAACAGAGGCGCCACGCTGAGCACGTCGATTTTGGCGAGCGTCCGTTCGGGCGCGAGGGGCACGCTGTCGGTGATGATCACGCCGTCGACCGGCGCCTCTTGGAGTCGCTGGATTGCCTCGCCGCAGAGGACTCCGTGGGTGACGGCAAGGTAGATCTCTCGGGCACCAGCTTTCGAGACCATGTGGGCCGCGCCGCAGATGGACCCGCCCGTGCTGATCATGTCGTCGCAGATCAGGGCGACCTTGCCGTCGATGGGCCCGCCAATCAGATTCGCCTGTTCCACGTCGTCGCCCGATCGGCGCTTGTCGACGATCGCCAGGTGTCCACCCAGGCGTCGCGAGTGCGTCAGGGCCCGCTTGATGCTCCCTTCGTCGGGACTGACCACGACAATGTCGTCCTCGTGAAAGCCCTTCTGTTTGAAGTGGTCGTCAATCACGGGGGCCGCATAGAGATGGTCGACCGGAATGTCGAAGAATCCCTGGATCTGCGCGGCGTGCAGGTCCATGGCCAGGACGCGATCGGCCCCCGCGCGGACGATGATATTGGCGGCCAGTTTCGCGGTGATGGGGACCCGGCCGGCTTCCTTGCGATCCTGCCGGGCGTACCCGAAATAGGGAATCACGGCCGTCACCCGCTCCGCGCTGGCCCGTTTGAAGCTGTCGATCATGATCAACAGCTCCATCAGGTTTTCGTTGACGGGCGGGCACGTAGGTTGGACGAGGAACACGTCGCGGCCGCGAACGTCCTCCTCGATCTTGCAGTGAATTTCGCCGTCCGCGAAATTCTTGATCGCGATCTCTCCCGGCTCGAGCCGGAGATACGCGCACATCTTAGTGGCCAAGTCGGGGTTGGCCCTTCCGCTGAACAGCCTCAGATCATTCATGGCCGCAGAGGGCTCCTGCTTGAAAGGGCAACGGTGCCGAGACCTTGCGAACGACGGGGCCTGGGCGGCCGACTCCCCTGATCCGGCGGGCATAGCCCCCGAAAAGGGCCGGCTGTGCGCGGAACCCCGCTCCCACATCTTGCCAAGAAACTGGCTTCGCTGCCAGGGGCGGGCCCCGCGTTTCGTGGCAAGCTGGCCCGCCCTGAAGCGCCCCGCGGGCCACCTACTACATCTCAACACGGGCACGCCCCCCGATAGCTGGGCCCTCCTCTGCGTTGACAAATGCTCCAGCGGCAGTAAAATGTGGGGTTTCCCCGGTGGCGGGCAAGTCGCGCCGGGGCCGTTTTTTTCGCCCCCCGCGGCTGCGTCACCTTCCGCGGCGCCGTTCGGGAGTGATTCGATGCTAGATCCTCAAGGCGCTATTGAAAAGGCCGACGTCCTGATCGAAGCGCTCGCCTGGATTCGCCAGTTCCGGGGCAAGGTCACGGTGGTGAAGCTGGGTGGGAGCGTGATGGAGGACCCGGTCGCACTGAGCCACCTGCTCGTGGACATCGTCTTCATGGAGACCGTGGGGATGCGGCCCGTCCTCGTGCACGGGGGCGGCGCTGCGATCAGCCGGGCCATGGCCGACGCCGGGCTCGAGCCCCGGTTCGTCGAGGGACGCCGCTACACGGACGATGCCGCCCTGGAAATCGTCGAGCGCGTGCTCGCTTATGAGGTCAACGAGCGACTGGCCCGCCAGATCGAAGAGCTAGGGGGCCAAGCCGTCCCGTTCAATTTTCGCACCACCAACGTCCTCTTCGGCCGCAGGATCCAGCTTCGCGACCAGGCCGGCCAGCCCGTCGATCTGGGCCACGTGGGCGAGGTGACTCGGGTGGAGGAGCAGACGGTCGACGAGCTGTGCCGCCAGGGAGTCGTCCCGGTGATCCCCTCGATGTGTCGGACCGACGAGGGCGAGAAACTGAACGTCAACGCCGATACGGCCGCCACCGCGGTCGCCCGGGCTTTGAAGGCCGAGAAGCTCGTGTTTCTCAGCGACGTCAACGGGGTCCGCCGCTCGAAGGACGAACCTGAGTCGCTGGTCGAGTCTCTCACGGTACAGCAGGCCCGCGACATGATCGCCAGCGGGGCGATCGATTCCGGCATGATCCCCAAGGTCGAGGCCTGCCTCGAGACGCTCGACCAGGGAGTCCGCAAGGTCCACATCATCGACGGCCGGCTGCGTCACTCGTTGCTCCTGGAGGTGTACACCAGCAAAGGGGTCGGAACGGAGATCCTGAGGGATAGCGGCGCGTAGGCGGCGCGCGCTCGGCAGTAGACCGGGGGTTGGAGCAGCAGCCGCGTCCATGAAGCCGCTCGCGGCTTCGCAGACCGGAGAAACACTTATGAGTTCCCATGATGCTTTGAGTTCCGAGGAGACCATTCGGCTATTCGAGAAGTACGTCGTGCCGAACTACGGCCGGTTTCCCGTCTCGCTTGTTCGCGGAGAGGGCTCCTACGTTTGGGACAGCGAGGGAAACCGCTATCTCGACCTGTTTCCGGGCTGGGGGTGCAATCTGTTGGGGCACTGTCCGCCCGCCGTCGTCGAGGCGGTCAGCGACCAGGTCGCCCGGCTGATCCACGTACCGAACACGTGGTACATGGAGGCACAAGGCCGATGGGCGCAGGCGTTAAGCGAGAGGAGCTTCGGCGGACAGGCCTTCTTCTGCAACTCGGGCACCGAGGCGAACGAGGCCGCGATCAAGCTGGTCCGCTTGCACACGCCCAAGAACCGCTACAAGATCATCACCTTCGAGGGCGGTTTCCACGGCCGCACGCTCGCCTCGACCGCGGCCACGGCCCAGCCCAAGTACCACGAGGGCGTCGGGCCGCTGATGGCCGGCTTCGTCTACGCGCCGTACGGCGACCTGGACGCCGTGGCCAAGCTGATCGACGCCGAGACCGCCGGGATCCTGGTCGAGCCGGTGCAAGGCGAGGGCGGCATCCGGATCCCGCCGGATGGCTTCCTGGCCGGGCTGCGGCGACTGGCCGACGAGCACGAGCTGGTCTTGGTGTTCGACGAGGTGCAGACGGGCATGGGGCGCACGGGCAACTGGTTCGGCTACCAGCATTTCGACGTCGTGCCCGACGTCATGACGCTGGCCAAGGCGATCTGCGGCGGACTGGCCGGCGCCGCGCTGGTGACCACCCCCGAAATCGCCCCCAGCCTGCGCCCCGGGATGCACGCCGCCACGTTCGGCGGCAACCCCATCGCCGCCCGGGCAGGGATCGCCACGGTCGAAATGATCGAGAACGAAGGCCTCTTGGAAAACGCCAAACGGCTCAGCCGGGTCTTCCGCCAGCGGCTCGAGGAGCTTCAAGGCCAATGCGGCATCATCCGCGAGGTTCGGGTCCTCGGGCTGATGATCGGGATCGAGCTGGCCATCGAGGGGGGGCCGACGGTCAAAGCCTGCATGGACCGGAGGCTGCTGGTTAACTGCACGCAGCAAACGGTCATCCGATTGCTCCCCGCCATGACCCTGACGGAAGAACAAGCCCATCAGGGGTGCGACGTCCTGGCCGACGTGCTCCGGTCGCAGGCCAAGTGAGACACCGGCACGCCCCACGATTTCGAGAGATCTCATGACGCGACACCTGATCACGCTCAGCGACCTGTCCTCGGCGGAAATCGAGCGGATCTTCTCGATCACCGAAGACCTCAAGACCAAATTCGAGAAGGGCCTCCGCGAGCCGCTCTTGCCGGGCCGCGTGATGGCCATGCTTTTCGAGAAGCCCTCGCTGAGGACCCGGGTCAGCTTCGAGTCGGGCATGATCCACCTGGGCGGAAGCGCCCTCTTCCTGGGCAACGACGTGGGATTCGGCCGCCGCGAGAGCATGGCCGACTTCGGACGCGTGCTCAGCGAGTACGTCGACGTGATCGTGGTGCGGTCCAATCGCCACGATACGGTCGTCCGCCTCGCCCAGCACTGCTCGTGCCCGGTGATCAACGGCCTGACCGACTACGCCCATCCCTGCCAGGCCATGGCCGACCTGTTCACCATCCGCGAGCTGACCGACGGGCTGGAGGGACACACGTTGGCCTGGGTCGGCGACGGAAACAACGTCGCCCGCAGTGTGGCCCTGGGCTGCGGCAAGGTCGGCATGCGATTCGTCATGGCCACCCCGCCCGCCTACCGGTTCGACGACGAGTTCCTCGCCTTGCTCCGGCGCGAGGTGCCCGATTTGGAGATGACCGTGACGGCCGATCCGGTTGAAGCGGTCCGCGACGCCGTGGCCGTGTATACCGACGTTTGGGCGAGCATGGGCCAAGAGGCGGAGCAGGAGAAGCGCAAGCAGGACTTCGGCCGCTATCAGATCAACGCGGCACTGATGTCCCACGCGCAGAAGGGCGCCGTGTTCATGCACTGTCTGCCGGCCCATCGCGGCGAAGAAGTCACCGACGAGGTGATCGATGGGCCGCAAAGCGTCATCGTCCGGCAGGCGGCGAATCGGATGCACGTCCAGAAGGGGATCCTCACCTGGCTCCTGGGGGCCAAGGCGTGAGGGTTCGTTTGGGCTCGTGACAAGACGGACGGCGGCACGCGAACCGCCGGCATCACCGGGGCCCTGGTCGACGCCCTTGCATCGATCCGCGACGCGCTCCCCGATCCCGGCCGCTATCCCCTCCGTGAGAGCATCGCGGCGGTCAGCGTCGGCATGGTCGCCGGCGAAGTCCTCTTGGACCTCGACCACGGCGAGGACTCCGCCGCACGGGTCGACATGAACGTCGTCATGACCGGCGACGACCGGTTCGTCGAAGTCCAAGGCACCGGCGAAGAAGCCACCTTCACCGAAGACGATCTCACCGCGATGGTCCGGCTCGCCCGCTCCGGCATCCGCCGGCTCACCAACCTCCAACGCGAAGGCCTCGGCGACCTCTGGCCGTTCGCGTAGCCGAAGGGCATTTCCGCGCGATGCGATGGCGAGCCAATGCCCTTCTTGCGGCGGGGACAGCACCACCCCGCATGGGTACCCACCCCCTGCCCAAGGGGGGCGCATTTTCTGACGCAACCTAGAGTTACTTGAGAGCCCCCGGTGACCGGGACGCTCAGTCTGTGGTGACCGACCGTCTTTCGACCGATTCCCTCGACCGCAAGGTGGCAGGGCAGGAACCACCTTGCCCGGGAAACAGGCGAGGCCGCTCCAAGCTGGGCTCTCGACGGAGCGTACCCGCGCGAGGCTTGTCGATTTCGTGGAAAGGGGATCCCGAATGTTCGGCCAGAACTCGCGGCGTGACGACGTCGTGTTGACTTCGGTCTTCTTGCTCTACGTCGCCGTCGTATGCACAGTTGCCTGGCATCACGAACCGTGGTTCGACGAAGGTCAGGCGTGGCTCATCGCCCGTGATTCGGGACTGACGGAGATCCTCTGCGAGCGCGTGCGTTACGAGGGCACGCCCGCCCTCTGGCACCTGATGTTGTTCCTGCCGGCCAAGCTGGGCCTTCCCTACGGGACGCTGACGCTGATTTCGGTCGTGGTCGCCGTGGCGACGGTCTACCTCTTCCTTCGCTACTCCCCGTTTCCCTGGTACGTCAAGCTGGCCTTCCCATTTGGGTTGTTCACGCTATACCAATACGCCGTGGTGGCGCGCAGCTACGTGCCGATGGCCCTGTTGCTGGTGGCCCTCGCCGCCTTGTTTCGCAAGCGAAATCGCCATCCGATCCTCTTCTTCGCTCTGTTGGCCCTGCTGGCCAACGTGAATGCCCACGGCTTCATCATCGCCGGATTCCTCGCCGTCTATCACCTCGGGCACCTCTGGCTCGATCGCTCGGAGATGGAAGCAAAATGCCTCTGGCAACACGGGATCGGGGCCTTCGTGCTGGGCCTGATGGCGATCGTCGTGGTGATCCTGGTCTGGCCGCCGGCCGACCTCTACGTGCCGGGAATGAAGACCAAGTTCTGGAACGCCGGCCTGGTGCTCGCCGCCTTCACTCCCTATCGGTACCTCTCCGTGGTCGTGCTGGCGGCGTCGAGCCTCTGGTTCGCGCGACAGAAGACCTTGCTTCTCTGGGCCGGGCCGACGCTCGCCCTGCTCTGGCTCTTCATCTTCAAGTGCGGCAGCGTCTGGCACCAGGGAGTGGTTTACTACTACTGGGTCTTCTGCGTCTGGATCTCCTGGGAGGCCGGGGGGGACCGACGTACCGCCTCGCAGACGCCCCCGCCCGCCTGGGCGTTTCGCGGTGCGGCGGCGACGCTCGCCCTGGTGGTTGCCTTCCACGTCTATTGGGGCTTCGTCTGCTCGTACCACGACGTCTTGGGCCCTTACTCGGGGAGCCGAGAGGCGTATGCCTATTTGGCAGAGCACCACCTGGACGAGCGAGAGCTCCACGCCCACGGATTCAGCACGGTTTCCGTGCTCCCGTACTTCCCGCAAAACATCTTCGACAACTACCACGACAAGCAGAACCCGAGCTACTTCGTCTGGGCGAAAGGCAACCCGCTGATGGCCCGGTGCCCTTCGGTCTGCGACGAGACGCCGGAGTTCGTGCTGGTGGGCGTCAAGTACAAGCACGACCACGGGTTGGCCTGCCCGGAATACGAGCTCGTCAAACGCTTTGAAGGGCGTCTGTTCTGGAAAGACACCGTCCTGGAGCGCGACTCGCTCTATCTCTACCAGCTCCGGCCTGAGCAGCTCGCGGCGAACTGACGGGGCCGATCTCGGCCGCCGCTGGCTTTGCTGGTGTCTGCTTCCTCATCGATCTCGTTCCGGGTAGACTGGTGGTCTGTCAGTCCTTCCCTCGCGAGTTGGGTGCCAGTGGCGTCTCGCCAGTGCGTCCACGAAACCCACGGGCAAGATGCCCGTGCCACCCACAAGCCAGTGGTTGACACACCACGATTTCCACTTGCCCCGGGTCGCGATCCCGACGCATCCAAACCAAACTCGCCGGAAATCGCCGTTTGCCGGGAGGAGACCAGACGCTGCTGCCGATCCGCTTCCTTACTCACCGCCTGAAGCCACAAGGATCCACTGCCATGACCAAGCTCAATCGTCGACAAATGTTGTACGGAACCGGCGCCGCGGCTGCCTGCGCGGCCCTCGGCCTCAACCGCCGGGCCGCTGCCTCGCCCCAGGCCGAGGTCCTCGATACGAAGGTCATCAGCCACCTGCCGCATCGCTATCACGGATGGCCCACGCTGGCCCGGCGCAGTAACGGTCAGCTCCTGCTGGTCTGCTCCGGCGGGCGCGAGGAGCACGTCTGCCCGTTCGGCCGGGTCGAGCTGATGCGGTCCGACGACGACGGCCGGACCTGGAGCTGGCCCCGCGTTGTGATGGACGGCCCCATCGACGATCGCGACTCGGGCGTGCTGGAGACCGCCCAGGGCTCCATCCTCATCACCACCTTCACCTCGCTGGCGTACGAGCCGCGCCTGGCCAAGGCCGAGAAGATCGAACCGGGGCAAAAGGGCGCCTGGCCCGACGAAAGGCTGAAGGCATGGCAGGCGGCCCATCGCCGCGTGACGGCCGAAGAGCGTCAGGCCGCGCTCGACGTGTGGATGATCCGCTCGACCGACGGCGGCGTCACCTTCTCGGGCCGCTACCGCTGCCAGGTCAACAGTCCCCACGGCCCGATCCAGCTCTCCGACGGCCCCCTGCTCTACGCGGGCAAGGAACTCTGGCAAGGTGAGAAGCGGGTCGGCGTCTGCCAGTCGAGCGACGACGGCCAAACCTGGCAGTCGCTGGCCGAAATCCCCACCCGCGAAGGCGACACCAATAAGAACTACCACGAGCTGCACGCCGTGGAGACGGCCGACGGACGGATCGTCGCCCAGATCCGCAACCACAACAAGGCCAACGCCGGGGAGACGCTCCAGTCCGAGTCGTCGGACGGCGGCAAGACCTGGTCGGTCCCCCACGAGATCGGCGTCTGGGGGCTGCCCTCCCATTTGCTGCGGCTCAAGGACGACCGGCTGCTGATGACCTACGGGCATCGCCGCAAGCCGTTCGGCAACCAGGCCCGCGTCAGCGAGGACCACGGCCGCACCTGGTCCGAGGCGATCATCGTCTCCGGCGACGGAGTGGGCGGCGATCTCGGCTATCCCTCGACGGTCGAGCTCGACGACGGCTCGCTGTTGACGGCGTGGTATGAGAACATGGAAGGTTCACCCTATGCGGTCCTGCGCCAAGCGCGATGGTCGCTGGAGCGTTGATCGAGCGGCGGGTAGAGGGCCACGCAGAGGAGCCGAGCGCGGCTGGCGGGTGACGACGGCCTGCGACGCGAGCCGGATCGAGATTCCGCCTGGCGATTGCACCGGGGGATGATCCGGTCGCCGGAGCCCCCCAATAGGGTCGGCAGGACGAGGTGCCTCAGAACACGCCCGAAAGGTTGCGGACTCTGTAAGACCATGGCATGATCTACACGTGCGGTCTCCACATAAGCGCGTAGCCTCCCCAGAGGGCGGCCGGGCACCCCACGCTGAGGCACGTCATGCAAAAAGCCCTCGAGGCTTGCAGTCGCGGCACCGGATGCTGGGTGAAGGGGAAGCCCGAGAAAGCCGTGGTCCTCTTCACCGAGGCCATCCGGCTCGACCCGCAGTACGCCCGGGCCTACTGCAACCGGGGGACTGTCTATTGTGAGCTCGGCGACCTGGACGCGGCGATTGCCGATTTCGACGAGGCCATCCAATTGAGGCCCGACTACGCCCGAGCCTACAACAATCGGGGGGTTGCCCGCAGGATGCAGGGGAATCTCGATCGGGCCATTGCCGACTACACCGAAGCGATTCGGATCGATCCCACCTACGCGGACGCCTACCGCAATCGGGCCGTCGCTCATGCGAAGCAGGGCGACGCGGCCCAAGCGAAGAAGGATCGCGCCGAGCACGACCGACTCAGGACCCGTCGCAAGCACGCAAGTGGCCAAAGCTGAGCCCGGGGGGCTTGTCTACCCCGACGCCGTCTGGCATGCTGATCGTCGCTCAGCATTCCCGTCCGTATAATGCTTTGAGCATCGTTCTCCCGTGAGCTAGCGTTGCCTACAAGACGGCACAGACCTTGAAGACGACCGGGTCGAGCGAAGGCAGTACTTGGAAATGCAGGGCCTACGGGAAACCTGCGCAATACTGGAGAAGTGGGATGGCTTGGCAGTATAGCGAGAAGACAAAAGAGCTCTTCATGGCCGCCGTGCATGGCGAGCCCGGCACGCATCTCGGGGAGATCGAGGACCCGGATGGCTTCGGCGAGCACGGCTCGATCGTCTGCGGCGACTCGATGCGGTTCACCTTTCGGGTCCAGCGGCACCCCACGGATCCCACGAAGGACGTGATCGTCGAGGCCAGGTACCTGACGTTCGGCTGCACCTCGGCGATCGCCTCGTCCGAGGCACTATGCACGATGATCGAGCAGGGGCAGTATACGCCCATCGACGCGCTAAGAATCGGCAACAGCGACATTGTCGAGTTCCTCGGCGGGCTCCCGGATCAGAAGATCCACTGCTCGGTGATGGGGGCCGAGGCCCTGGAATCGGCCGTGTTCAATTGGGCCCAAAGGAGGGGGGTCGATCTGGAGGAGCTGGGCGTCGACATCCATGCCGACGAGCAGGAAGAGGGCCGCATCGTCTGCAAGTGCTTCAGCTTGAGCGAGCCGTACATCCGGCGGAAGATCAAGGAGCTCAACCTCCGAACGATTCCCGAGATCACCAACGCGATCAAGGCGGGCGGGGCGTGCATGTCGTGTCATCACGTGCCGGGTGGACTCCAGGACATCCTGGACGACGTCTGGGGTAAAGACGGTGGCAGCTTGCGGGTCGTGCCGTCGGCGAGCCCGCCCCTGGAGCCCGCGGAGCCCGCGCCCGACGGCAAGCCGGCCCTGTCACCCTATCAGTTCGCCAAGAAGGTGGAGAGGGCGATCGACGAGTACGTCCGGCCGCTGATGGTCAAGGACGGGGGCGACCTGGAGATCGTCGACATCAAGGATAGTCTGGTCTATTGCCGTCTGGTCGGTGCCTGCGCCGGGTGCGCGGGCGCGAGCCAGACGCTGAAGATGATGGTCGAGAAGACGCTCAAAGACATGGTCGACGAGCGGGTCCGAGTGATTGCCGTCTGAACGAGAACCGCACGCGCATGAGAACCATCTACGCCGACAACAACGCCACCACGCAGGTCGCCCCGGAAGTCTACGAGGCGATGATCCCCTTTTTCACCGAGGACTACTTCAACCCCAGCTCGATGTACGATCCGGCGAGGTACACGGCCGACACGGTCGCCGACGCCCGGAAGCGGATCGCCCGACGTCTCGGGGCGTCCGATCCCCGGGAGATCCTCTTTACCTCCTGCGCGACGGAGAGCAACAACACGGCGATCCTGGGCGCGGCCAAGGCCAATCCCAAGCGTCGCCACGTGATCACCACCGCCGTGGAGCACCCGGCCGTGTTCGAGGTTTGCAAGGAGCTCGGGCGAGACGGATACGACGTGACGTTCCTGCCGGTTGACGGTGACGGCAACCTCGACCTGGCCACGTTCATCCAGGCGCTGCGGCCCGACACGCTCCTGGTCACCATCATGCACGGCAACAACGAGACGGGCGTGATCTTCCCCATCGAACAGCTCTCTCGCCTGGTGAAGGAGACCGACCCCTCGATCGTGTTCCACACCGACGCCACGCAGTCGGTCGGCAAGCTCCCCATCGATCTGGGAGGCGAGTTCCGGCACGTCGATCTCTTGTCGTTCTCCGGACACAAGCTGCACGCGCCCAAAGGGATCGGCGCCCTGTATGTGCGGCGCGGCACCCCGCTTAGGCCGTTCATGATCGGCGGCCATCAGGAAGAGGGCAGGCGAGGCGGTACGGAGAACGTGCCCTACATCGTGGGGCTGGCCAAAGCGATGGACCTGGTGGAAGAGAATCGGGAGGCGGACGAAGCCCGAGTCGCCGGGCTCCGCGACCGCCTCGAGCGGGCCGTCGAGGAACGGATCCCCTACGTTCAGGTGATGGGCAAGAACGCCCCGAGGCTACCCAACACGTTGAACGTGTCGTGCCATTACGTCGAGGGCGAGGGGATGCTCTACCAGCTCAGCGCCGAAGGGATCTGTGCGTCGAGCGGCTCGGCCTGCACCTCCGGATCGCTCGAGCCGTCCCACGTGCTGATTGCCCTCGGCGTCCCGTTCACCGCCGTCCACGGCTCGATCCGCTTCAGCTTCAGCCGCTATAACACCGACGAGGACGTCGACCGGATCATCGAGGTCTTCCCCCAGATCGTGGCCAACCTGCGCAAGCTTTCGCCCTACTGGGACACCGAGAAGAACGAACCTCGCCCCGACGCAAGGGCGATGCTCGAACGGCCGGCGTGACGCTTGCCGCGTCACCGGCGTGCCGCGCTATCCGCGCCTCCCGGCGAAAGGCTCATTCGCTCAGTGCGTCCCAATCGACCGGCTCGTTGCCGTTGGCCGTCAGGATCGCCCGCAGCTTGGCCGACGAGACGTCGGTCGGCAACATGTAACTCACGCTGCCGTCGGCCATCGCCGCGTTGGCCCCGTAGGGCCGTTTGGGCACCCACGATTCCGGTCGGTGCAGGCTACAGATGCCGCGCCCCGTTTTGGGATTCACGCTCATCGGCAGCTTGGCGAACTCCAAGTCTCTCGGCTCCATCCAGTGGATGCCGGAGTTGGCCATTTCCACGACCATCAGCGTGTTGGACGTGCCGTCGCCGATGTCCCGGAACGTCATCGTCTCGCTGTCCGGCCACATGGTCTCCGGGCCAACCACGACGACGTAGCTGGTCGCCGTCGGAGAGGCCGTGTCTTCGGGGCACTGGAAGACGCGGGGCATCTCTGCGCCCAGCAAACGGTTGTTGGGCCCATCCCACGGCTCGTTGAAGTCGTACCGCGCGTAGAGGTCGTTCTCCTCCACGAATGGCAGTATCAGCACGCGCCAACTGTGCATCGGGCGCCCCTGGTCGTCGGCGATGAAGGCCGGCGGGAAGCATCGGTAGCGATCGTGGTAGTTGTGAAGTGCCAGCGCGATCCTCTTCAGGTTGTTGCAGCATTGCCATCGTCTCGCCGCCCCTCTCTGATCGACATACCCCGACGCCAGGAAGCTGAGCAGTGGATACATGATCGTAAGAACGACCAGGAGACCTGTCAGAGTGGGACCTTTTTTTTCGAAGACCTTTCCCCGGATCAGAAGAAACAACAACCCCGCCAAGCCGACGACCAGGACCTGCGGAAGCATCATCAACGAAAACGGATACAGTCCCACCGTGGTGCCCAGAAACACGGCCACGAGAAACGTCAGGCCGAACAAGTGCCCGAGGCCGAACTGGAACCGGGCGCGGTCTTCCGGACGATCTGGCGTCTCTTGCGAGGGATCGCTCATGGTTGCGACTTGTCGTGAGCCCTGCTATTGTGACGGGCGACCAAGGCATCCAGCGCGCCGGCTGAACAGAAGGGGTCGCCCCGTGTCAAACGAGCACAAGTCACCGAAACACGGCATCGAACGACGGACGTTTCTAGGCAGAACGGCAGCCGGGGCCGCCTGCATCATCGGCTCCTCCATCCCCGTCGAGGCAACGGCCATGACAACCAGTAGCGTAGCGGAGAACGTCGATTTCCGCCAGAAACTGCTCCAGTGCCTGGGCGGCCCGTGGCCCAAGGAGTGCCCCTTGCGCCCGAAGCTGCGGGAGACGATCCGGAAGGACGGCTATCGGATCGAGTCGCTCACGTACGAGGCGGAGCCGGGCGACCCGATCCCCGCCATGTTGCTGGTGCCCGACGGGGTCGACGCCGACAAGCCCGCGCCGGCCGTGGCCGTGTGGCATCAGCACAACGGCCAGTGGCACCTGGGCAAGAGCGAGCCGGCCGGTCTGGCGGGCAACCCGATGCACCACACGGGCGTGGCCCTGGCGAAAGAGGGATACGTGGTCCTGTGTCCCGACGCCCTCTGTTTCGAGGAGCGCCAGAGCGAGCACCTCAAAGGCGGGGCCTACGAGCGGTTCGAATTCCTCCGCTACGTGGTCGCCGGCAAGTGCATGGCGTGGAAGAACATCCTCGACATGCGCCGGGCAATCGACTACCTCTGCTCGCGACCGGAGGTGATCGCGGACCGGATCGGCTGCTACGGCCACTCGATGGGCTCGACCCACACCTGGCTCGTCGGCCCGTGGGAGCCGCGGCTCAAGTGCCTAGTGGGCAACTGCTGCCTGCCCACCTACGCGGCGATCCATCGCACGCACCTGTTGCACTGCTTCCCCAACTTCATCCCCGGCCTCTACCAATACGGCGATACGCCGGACGTCGCCGGACTGATCGCCCCCCGTGCCCTGCACCTCAACTTCGGCGAGGACGACGGTGGAAGCCCGATCCGGGAAGTGCGCGAGGGCGTGAAGACGATCGCCCGGGCGTACGAGAAGGCCGGCGTCGCCGACCAATTCAGCTACTACATCGAGGAGGGCGCCGGCCACGTCCTCTCCGACGAGATGTGGAACCGGGCCCGCGCGTGGTTTGCGAGACACCTTGGCGCTGCCAGTTGAGGCGCACTTCCGCTACCACCGCGAGATCGGCTCTCCAGCGGCCGTTGCGGCTCGGCGAAGCTCACTCCGCAAGAAGTGCGCCAAATCATGTGGATGCAGAGAGACGCTGGTGCGTTTCGCGGACCGGACGGGAGAAGTCAGCCGCCCATCAGGTGTTCGAGCACCGCCATCTCCAGCGTCTCGTAGTCGCGGTCGGCGAGGCACTGCGCTTCGACGTCCTTGGGGAACGTGCGGACCTTCTCGACGAGCTTGAGGAACACGGCCCGGCTGTTGGCCAGGTGCTTGTCCGACACCTCGACCTTCTGGGTCCGCATGGCCTTGACGTCCAGGCCGACGAACCGGCCGGTGTCGGGGTAGCCGGCCAGCTCGAGCACGCGGACCTGGTTGTACGCCCCGCGGAGGTTGGCCGAGCCGAACGTCTTATCCTGGTCGAACTTGAGCCCGTTCTGGTCGTTCAGGTGAACGCTCCACAGCTTGCCCGCCGAGAGGGCGAAGGCCATCTCGTCCGACGGGTCGAGCCCGGCCAGTAGGGCATGGGCCGTTTCGATCAGCCCGCCGACGCGGTCCGGGGCCACCGTTTGGCAGCCGATGGCCAGCGCGTGGCCGATCGTGGGGATGTACGCCTGGTCCATCGGCTCGTTCGGTTTCGGCTCGATGGCGATCTCGATCTGGCCGTCGTACTCCAGAAGCTGGTTGAACGCATCCAGGAGCCACCGGTGGGCTTCGATGGCGTTCTTCGACTCGCGCACGTACGTGCCCTCCCGCGCCAGCCAGAGCACGATCAGCTTCGTGCCCAGGGCGCCCGCGATGTCGGCGCAACGCTTCAGGCGATCGACGGCCCAGGCGCGGCAGTCGGGATCGTTCGAGGTGAACCCGCCGTCGATGCCGCGGGGGTCTTCCCAGAGCCGCGGGGCAACGAACTCGGCCACCAGCCCCTCGCCGTCGAGCAGCTTCCTGACCGCCTTGGTTTCCTCGACGATCTGGCTCGGCGACATCTCGCTCAGGTTCGGCACGGCGTCGTCGTCGTGAAACTGCACGCCGTCGAACCCCAGCTCCTTGTACTTCTTGAGCTTCGTGGCGAACTCGATCGTCGGGCGAACCGGCGGACCGAACGGATCGGCGCCTTCGTGGATGTTCCAGGGCCCAAACGAGAAGCGATATTCGGCCATGACCTCTTCCTCCTTCAGTTGGATCGCTTCGACGACCGAGCCTCTCCCGACGAGGGCTCGCCACCCAGACAGACTCCGCCACCTCATCGGCAGGGTCATTGAACACGCGACAATATCGCAGGCCGCCGGCGGCCTGTCAATGAACCGACGCGTGCAGCGGGAAGGTGATTGCTGATGACACAGCACGTCGCGGGTGGCCGACCCATGCCTAGGTCGCAAAGATCTCACCCACCGCAAGCCGGAACTCCGGCACGACCTCGTCGCCGGTCAGCTCGTCCGAGACGCTCCAAACGACCATCTCCGCCCGGTTGCGGTAAACCGAGACCGTATGCGCCTCCGGGTCCACCACCCAAACGGCACGGCACCCGGACGCAAGCCAATCGTGGACCTTGGCCAGCACCCGGCCGGCCCGGTCGTCGGGCGAAAGGACCTCGACGGCCAAGTCGGGCGGGCCCTGGAAGAAGCCCCGCGTGGGCCCGGCGGGGACACGCTCGGCCCGCACGAAACCCACGTCCGGCGCCCGCACCGTGTCCGGGTCGCGGCTGATCAGAAAGCCCGTCTCGGCGCCAGTCACCACGCCCAGCCCTTTCTCCTGCACGAATTGTGCCAGGGGCGTGCTCACGCGAATCACAATCCGACCATGCTCAAATCCGGCGGGCGACACCATGATCAGCTCTCCGCGCACCAGTTCACACCGCTCGAGATCCGGCGCATCGAGCAACTGCTGGGCCGTCGTGATTTGCTGGATTGTGGCCATGATTGAGGTTATCATATCCCCCAACGAGGCTATTGTCAACGCAGCTCGCTCCAGAGTATGAAAGGGCTGTGTCAACTCGGGCTCGAAAGGGGATACGAACGTGCCGGATAGCCGAATCACCCGACGTGCGATGCTCTCGCAGACTGCCCGCGCCACCACGATCGCCGCCGTGGCCTGTGGCCTGGAGCCGCTCGCGGCGGGCGAGCCGCCCCCGCCGCATACGCTCGAAGGCGTCTGGGACATGCACGGGCACCTGAGCGGAACGAGCCTCAGCGGCACGCCGCAAGAGAGAATCACGACGCTGCTCGAATATGCAGACCGGATGGGTATCGAACGCCTGGTGGTTTTCATGGGATACCCCTGGGCCCACGACCCAACGCCAGACGATCTGCGCCGGCAGAACGACCAGGTGCTTGAAGCGATCGAGCACTCGCACGGCCGGGCACTCGGCTTCGTCTACCTCAACCCCAACCATACCGAGGCGAGCCTGGCGGAATTGGATCGCTGCGTCGCCGACGGGCCCATGGTCGGCGTCAAGCTCTGGGTCGCGCTGCGATGCCACGAGAAGCAGCTCGACCCGATCGTCGAGCGTGCGGCGGAACTGAAGGCACCGGTCCTCCAGCACACGTGGCTCAAGCTCGCGGGCAACCTGCCCGGCGAATCGACCGCTTGCGACCTCGCCAAGTTGGCCGCGCGCCATCCGCAGGCATCGTTCATCGCCGCCCACACGGGCGGACAATGGGAACGGGGCATCCGGGCGCTCCGCGCCGTGAAGAACGTGGCCGCCGAAATCTGCGGCTCCGACCCCACCGCGGGCTTCGTGGAAATGGCCGTGCGCGAACTCGGCGCCGACCGCGTGATGTACGGCAGCGACTTCGCCGGGCGCAGCTTCGCCTCGCAGCTCGCCAAAGTCTATGGGGCCGAAATCCCCGACCAGGCCAAACGGCTCATCCTCTCCGGGAACATCCGCCGCATGCTCCAGCCCATCCTTGCCCTCAAGGGAATCAAACCATGATCGACGTCAACGTCCACCTCTCCCGCTGGCCGTTCCGCAGGCTCCCCTGCGACGAAACGCCCCGCCTGGTCGAAAAGCTCCAAGCCTGCGGCGTCACGCAAGCCTGGGCCGGCAGCTTCGACGGGCTTCTGCACCGCGACGTCGAAGGCGTCAACGCCCGGCTGGCCGAGGAGTGCAAGCGACACGGCTCGGGGCTGTTGGTCCCGTTCGGCTCGGTCAATCCCACGCTGCCCGACTGGCAGGAAGACCTCCGCCGTTGCCACGAAGAGTACGGCATGCCCGGCGTCCGGCTCCATCCCAACTACCACGGCTACACGCTCGACGATCCGGTCTTCGCCGAGCTGCTCACGCTCTCCGAGCGCCGCAAGCTCGTGGTCCAATTGGCCATGCGCATGGAAGACACGCGAACGCACCATCCCCTGATGCCCGTCCCCGACGTCGACCCGGCCCCGCTGGCCGACCTCATCGCCGCTCGCCCCAACCTCCGCCTAGTGATCCTCAACGGCCTGCGCGCGCTCCGCGGCAAGGTCCTCGCCCAACTCATCCAGTCGGGCAACGTCCACGTCGAGATCGCCATGCTCGAAGGCGTCGGCGGCATCGCCAACCTGCTTCAAACCATGCCCCCGGAGCGACTCCTCTTCGGCTCCCACTTCCCGTTCTTCGTCCTCGAGTCCGCGCTTTTGAAGATGCGCGAGTCGAAGCTAACGCCCGCACAGCTCGAAGCCATCTCCCGCCAGAACGCCGAGCGGTTGCTGCCCTCTTGAATTCCCGCACGCGCAGCTCGGGGCTTGCGTCGAAGCACGTCCAATCTACCCCAGCCTGCCGGCCGCATCGGCTGGGAAAAGGAAGCCCGGTCGACGAGTCGGTCCTCCCCCCGAAATGAGGAAACGGGTATCGGCTCAGCCATCTGAAGTAGATATAAGAAGAGGGAAAATGGAAAAGAGGGAAAATGGAAAGCGAGCAATTCCAAAGCT
>CAZDHR010000095.1:0-18977 GCA_964505295.1 uncultured Planctomycetaceae bacterium | reverse complement strand
TGGCCGATCCGCGCCAGCCCTACTGGCACCCCTCGTGGATCGAGCCCGACGCGAGCTACCGGGCGATCCGCCGCGAGCACACCAAGCGGGCCCTGAAGCTGGCCGCCGAGCTGGGCGCGCCGAGCATCCAGACCGAGCCGGGCGGGCCGCTCCCCCGAGGGCAGTCGTGGAAGAAGGGCGCACGCGTCTTCTACGACGAGCTGATGCCCTGTGTCGAGGTGGCCGAAGACCTCGAAATCTACCTGCTCATCGAGCCGGAGCCGGGGCTGTTGATCGAGACGTTCGAGCAGTACCTCGAGTTCGTCGATCGGATCGACTCGCCCCGCGTCGGGCTCAACTTCGACCTCGGCCACGCCTTTTGCATGGGCCAGGACCCGCAAAACTGGATCGCCGAAATGGCCCCCCACACCAAGCACTACCACATCGAGGACATCGCCGCCGACCGCCGGCACGAGCACCTGATCCCCGGCCACGGCGCGATCGACTTCGAGGCCACGCTCCGCGAGATCGCCCGCTCGGGCTATGGCGGATGGATCACCGTCGAGCTTTACCCCTATCTAAAAAACCCCGACGCCGCTGGCCGGGAGGCAAAAGGGTTCCTGGAAGACGCGTGGGCCAAGATCGGAGGGAAGTGACCGGTACCGCGTAGGGTGCGTGAAACGCACCATATTTGTCCGGCCCGGAGACAATGGTGCGTTTCACGCACCCTACGCCGGTCTCGACAACCCCGACGACGCCGGCCGGAAGGCGAGGGGGTTCCCGCAGAAGGCGTGGGCCATGATCGGGGGGCACGTACCCTCGCCGCTTGCATCGCCCGGCAGCTTGGGTAGGATGTGGGCAAGCACTCCCCCCCGGTCGCGACGCAGAGCCCCCGAGCGGGACGTTGGCCCCGCAGGGCGTGGTCGCCCAGGGCAAGCCAGCCGGTACCCACCCCAAGTCACGCCCCAAGAGACACAAGGAGAACCCGATGATCTACGGCCCACTTGGAGTCTGCATGCTTGCCGCCGCCTTGGCGGGTGCGCCGCCCAGGCAGGAGATCAGCCTCAGCGGCCGGTGGGAGCACCGGCTGGTCGACGACCTCTCGGCCCCGGTGCCGGAAGACGGGTTCACCCCCTGCGACGTGCCCGGCTATCTCAGCGGCATCGACTACGGCCGGGCCTGGTTCCGGCGCGCGTTCACCGTGCCCGAGGGCATGCAAGGGATGCGGATCAAGATCCACTTCGGGGGCGTGAAGTACAACAGCCGCGTGCTGGTGAACGGCCAACCGGTGGGCGGGTGTTTCGGCGGCCATCGGCCGTTCGAGGTCGACGTGACCGAGGCGGTCCGTTTCGACGGGCCGAACGAGCTGGTGGTCGGCTGTCACGACTGGACGGGTATCTTCACCCCAGGCCGGGTCGACTTCAGCGACCAGTCGGACTGGCATCGGGTGCGCGGCGCGCCCCGGGACAAAATCCTCGCGCCCATCGGCGGCCTCTACGGCCTGTACGGGATCTGGGACGACGTCATCCTGCGGGCGCACCCGGCCGTGTACGTGAAGGACCGGTTCATCAAGCCGTCGGTGCGCCGCGGCGAGCTGGTGGTGGATTACACCCTGGCCAACGAGTCGTCGGCCGACGCGGACGTGGAGCTGCGTGCGGCCGTCGAGGACCAGGGGGCCGACGTGCTCCGGCTGCCGCCCGCCCGCGTTCACGTGCCCGCCGGCAAGACGGCTACGGCGACCGTGCGCCAGCCGTGGCCGGATGCGCACCTCTGGTCGCACGTCGATCCGTATCTGGTCCACTTGCGCACGGAGCTTTCGTCGGGCGACGTGGAGCGGACGCGGTTCGGCTTCCGCGAGTTCTGGGTCGAGGGCCACCGGTTCTATCTCAACGGGACGAGGATCAACCTGCTGGCGACAAGCTGGTGGCCGCCGCACGCCCCCATGCCGCGCGAGGAGGTCCGCCAGCGGTGGGAGGCGATCAAGCGGTGCGGCTGCGTGGCCTTTCGGACGCACACCCAGCCTTGGCGGCCCGTCCACTACGACGTGGCCGACGAGCTGGGGCTTCTGATGATCATCGAGGGCGCCGTCTGGAACGACGAGAGCGTCTACCGGATCAACGACCCCGTGTTCTGGGAGAACTACGCCGGGCATCTCGAGGCGATGGTCGATCGCGACAAGAACCGGCCGTCGGTCGTGATGTGGAGCCTGGAGAACGAGTTCTACGGCGGGCGTATGAACGACGAAGCGCCGGCCAAGGAAGACCTGGTGCGGATGGGCAAGCTGATGAAGGAGTGGGACCCCACGCGTCCCATGTTTTACGAGTCGGACGGCGACCCCGGCGGCGTGGCCGACGTGATTGGAATTCACTATCCGCACGAGTATCCCGACTACACCTGCTGGCCGAACGAGGCACACTGGCTCGCCGAGCCGGCGACGATCGGCCACATGTTCCACAACGGCCGGGAGCAATTCTCGTGGAAGAAGGACAAGCCGATTTACGTGGGCGAGTTCCTCTGGCTGCCTTCCCGCGATCCGTCCTGGCACACGGTCTTCTTCGGCGACGAGGCGTACGTCGACTACCGCCGCTACCGCAACCTGGGCAAGGCCGAGTCGTGGCGCATGCAGGTCCTCGGCTACCGGCACCACGAAGTCGCCGGCATCTCCCCCTGGACCGTGATCGAAGGCGGCCCGTTGGACGAGACCAACCCCCTCTACCAGGCACACCAGTACGCCTACCAGCACGTGGCCGCGTACCCGCTCGACTACGACCGCCGGTTCTTCTCGGGCGAGACGGTGCGGCGCCGGGTCGACGTGTTCAATGATGTGTTCGAGGACGCGATCGAGGCGTCCGACCTCACGCTCGAGTGCGAGCTGGTGCTCGCGGGCAAGGTGGTCGATCGCGCGGTGCAGCCGGTTCGGCTGGGCCCGGCGGAACACCGGACGATCGAGGTGCCCGTCGCGATGCCGCAGGTCCAACGCCGCACTCCGGTCAAGTGGAAGGTGTCGCTTGTGCGCGACGGCCAGACCGTGTTCGACGACGCGCACGATTACCTCGTGTTTCCCCGGACGGCTCTGCCCGAGATCGGAGGGCGGATCGGACTGTACGATCCTAAGGGGGCGACCAGGCAGCTTCTCGAGGCCGCCGGCTTGGAGACGACCCCGGTCGAGCGGCTCGCCGGGCTCGACGACCGGCTCGACGTGCTCGTGATCGGGGCCGGCACGTTGGCCCCCGGGGGGCCCAAGCGTCCGATCGTCGGCCGCGTGCTGCCCGAGCGGAAGACGTTGGTCGAGTTCGCGGGCCGGGGAGGGCGCGTTTTGGTGCTCGAGCAAGAGGCCTATCCGGCGGGGCTATTCGACGTGAGCCTGAGCGACCACGGCTCGACGATGACCTTCGCGGGACGGCCCAGCCACCCAGCGTTGGAAGGCGTCGAGCCGGACGACCTGAAGTTCTGGCGCGGGGACCACATGGTGGCGGCCCACGAGCCTTCGCGGCCCACCTCCGGTGCGGCCGTGCCGATCGTGGTCTCCGGCTCCGCGAGTGGGCTCGACCACGCGCCGCTTCTGGAGCGCCCGATCGGTCGCGGCGCGATCGTCCACTGCCAGTTGAAGCTGGTCGAGAAGCACGCGACCGAGCCGGCCGCCGCCCGAATCCTGGCCAACCTGCTCCGCTACCTGGCCGACTACCGCCCCGCTGCCCGAAAGACCGCGCTGGCGGGCGGCTCCGACGAGTACCGTGCGTATCTGCGCAGCCTCGGCCTGCGGTTCGACGACTTGACCGGCAAGCCGGCCGGCGCCAATCTGTGGGGCTACTCGCTCGTCGTGTGTCGGGGCGAAGGCGTCGATGCGGACAAGCTCGCCGAGTTTCTCAAGCAGGGGGGGAACGTCGTCGTACACCGGCCGTCGTCCGAGGCGCTGGCAAAGCTGAACCGGGCGGCGGGGCTCGACCTGGTCGCGCAGCCCTATCCCGGCCACGTCACCCGGGCTGAAGACGATCACCCCTTATTGGGCGCGGTCACCCGAGAGGACCTCTACTGGCTCGGCGAACACGTGGGCATCGGCTGGTCGACCACGCCCCGGGCCCCGGATATGGTCGATGCCGTGTTCACCAAGAGCCTCGAAGGGAAGCAGCCGCAGTCGTACGAGGTGGAGAAGTGGGAGCTGGAAGGGGGAATCGTCGAGCGGCGGGAGCCGGGCGTCACGTTCGCCACCGTCGGCTCGGCGTCGGCCCAGATCGAGTTCCCGAAGACGGGGACGTACGTCGTCGGCCTTCTCGCCCGGGGAACGCCGTGCCAGGGCGTCTACCCCGTGGCCCGGGTTTCGATCGACGGCGAGCGGCTCGGCGACGTGCCCGTCTCGAGCGACGAGTGGCACACGGCGACCACGTTCGGCCGGGTGGAGCAGGGGCGGCACGAGGTCGCGATCGCGTTTACCAACGACGGCAGCGACCCGCCCCGCGAGGATCGTAACCTCTACGTCGACAAGGTGCTGGTCGCCCCGGACGAGGGCGGCGAGCGGATCGACTTCCTCACCACGCCCCCGGCGGTCGCCGTGGTCGCCTTCGGCCAAGGCACGCTGGTGGTCGACGAGCTCCGCTGGGACACGGAGGCGCCGAACGCCCGGAAGGCGGCCCGGTACGCCTCGTCGCTATTGACCGCGCTGGGCGGCGATTTCCCGCCGCGGCTTGGGGTCACCGTCGAGTGCGAAACGATGGAGCCCCAGCCCGGCATGCAACACTTTAACAACCGGGGCACGTTCGCCGCCTTGGCGTGCAGCGGGTACGTGAAGACCCCTATCGAGGTCGCGGCGACCGGGCGTTACACGGTGGAGGTCGTGGCCTCGGGGAGCGAGGCCGCGGGCGTGCTGCCGATCGTGGAGGTCCGCATCGACGGGGAGGCGGTCGGCCAGGTCCACCTGACCAGCACCGCCTGGCGCCCCTACCCGTTGCGGATCGAGCTGAGCCAAGGTACCCACGAGTTGGCCCTGGCCTTCACCAACGACTACAACCGGGACGGCGAGGACCGCAACGTAATGCTCGACAAGGCAGTGTTTTTCGGCGACCAGGAATCGCGGCGTTGACCGGCGAACGTCAATCGGCCCCCAAGCCCAGGGGTTGCAACCCCTGGGCTTCGCACGTGTGCCATGGTCTCGTTCCCAAGCTGGAGCTTGGGAACGAGGTCAACGTGATGGTCGATAAGCCGGTGTTTTACCGGGAGTAACGGCGCCGGCACCGCAGTTGCCCGCAGGCGGCGTCGATGCGGTCGCCTTTGCGAAAGCGGAGCTTGACGCGGAGGCCGCCCTGCTGGAGGATCTCGACGAACCGGGCGGCGACGGCTCGGGAGGGCGTCCGGTAGGGCAGGCCCGGGACACGATTGTAGGGGATTACGTTCACCAGGGCCGGGCGGCCTTTCAACAGGGCGACGAGTCGCCGGGCGTGGCCGGGCGCGTCGTTCGTGTCGGCCAGAAGCACGTACTCGAAGGTGACGCGGCGCCCGGTCCGCTCGAAGTAGTCGTCGGCCGCGGCCAGGACCTGCGCGATGCCCGCCTGCCGGTTCGCCGGCACGAGCCGGGTGCGCAGCTCGTCGTCGGGCGCGTGGAGCGAAACGGCTAGGTGGTACCGGCAGTCGAGGTCGGCCAGGCGCCGCATCGGCTTGGGAAGCCCCACCGTGGAGATGGTGATCCGCCGGGCGCTGATGCCCAGCCCGTCGGGGTGGGTGGCCACGTCGAGGGCGGGCAGCAGCCGATCGAGGTTTGAAAGCGGCTCGCCCATCCCCATCACCACGACGTGACTGAGGCGTCCACCCTCTTCGAGGAGCCGCCGGAGCTGGAGCATCTGCTCGACGATCTCGCCGGTCGAGAGGTTCCGCTTCACGCCGTCCAGCCCGCTGGCGCAGAACGCGCAGCCCATGGCGCAGCCGACCTGCGTGCTGAGGCAGATCGTACGGTGCTCCCGGTCGTCGCGCAAGAGCACGCACTCGATCCGCTCGCCGTCGGAGAGATCCACGAGCAGCTTCTCGGTTCCGTCGTCGGCCTTTTGGTCGGCCACAACGCGGGTCGTCCAGATCGAAAGGTCCTCGGCCAGTTGCCGGCGGAGCGGCTTGGGTAAGTCGGTCATCGCCTCAAAGTCGGCCGCGCCCAGGGCGAACACCCATCGGCGGATCTGCGCAGCCCGATAGCCGGGCAGATCGCGCTCGGCAAGCCAGCCTTTTAGCTGCTCGGGCGATAGGTCGAGGAGGTGACGCACGGTGGGAGCCCGGGGACGAAGCGTTCTGCTCTTCCACGCCGGAGCAGGATATCTCCGAGGATATCACGACCGGGCCTTGCTTGACCATGGGGTGGCACGCGCTGAGCAGCCAGGGCGTGCCACCCGAAAGCTGCTCTGCGCGACCCCTTCCCCCGGTGATCCGCACCTGACTCATGCGGATTGACACCCTTGCTGGGAAGCCGGAGAATGCCGTTTGCCGACGCTCGGCCGCCGCAGCCACGCAAGCCGAAGGGGACAAGCCCATGTCGATGGACCAGCCCGGCGCCGACCGCGCACCGTGGGACCAGCCTTACGCGGGCCCGGAAGCGATGCAGGAGCCCCCCCGGAAAAAGGGGCTGAGCTGCGGCTGCATCGTGCTCATCGTGCTGGCGATTTTGGGGGCTCTCGTCGTGCTGCTCTGCTGCGGCGGCATGGCGGGGATCGGCTACTACTTCAAAGACGCGGTCAGCGACGATCCGGCGGTCATCGCCCGGGTCACCGCCCAGATCGTGGAAATCGACGTCCCCGGCGAGCTCAAGCCGCAGGCCTCGTTCAGCATGAAGGTCCCGTTCAGCGACAAGCAACTGATGACCTGGGTGGTCTACATGGACGAAGCGACTCAGAGCACGCTGGTGCTGGGCACCTTCGGAAAAGCCATGGCCGGAATGGACCAGGACGACTTCCAGCAGGGGATCCGGCAATCGATGGAGGAGCAGGGCGTTGGCCGGGAGGAGAGCGTCGCCGAGTGGGACGCGCACGAGAAGGAGATCACCATCCGCGGCGAGCCGGTCACGTTCTACTTCGCCACGGGGGAGGACGATTCGGGCAACCAGCGGATCCAAGTGACCGGCACCTTCCAGGGCGACCAGGGCCCCGTGATGTTCACCTTCTCGGGCGACGCGGAGAAGTACCCCGAGGAGCGGATCATCGAAGTGATCGAGTCGATCCGGTGAGCAAGCGGTTCTCCGCGCAGACCTGCGGTCGAGCGGGTGGTGCGGTCGGGAGACCGCACCACGACACGATGACTAACCTAAGAGATCCACTTCTTGCGGATATTCCGCAGGCTCACGAGAAACAGCATCCCGCAAAACCCCGCCAGTGCCGCGAAGCTCAGGGCGACGGGCATCCGCGCGGCGCCGTTCACCCCACCATGCAAGAGATCGGCACCGTAGGTCAGAGGCAGAATGTACGACAGCGGTCGGAGCAGGACGGGCAAGTGGTCGACGGGGAAGAACAGCCCGCAAAGGAAGACCATCGGGAAACGGAAGAAGTTCGAGAACGTTTGGGCTTCGAAGACTTCGCTTACCGACACGGCGATGAACAGTCCCAGGAACGTGGAGCTAATGGCGACGAGCACTACGGCCAGCACCACTTGCCACCACACGACGCCGCTCAGGTCCGCTACGAAGGCGGCCATGACGACCGGCACGAAGGCATTCGCCACGCCGAACAGCATCGCACCAGACGTCTTTGCCAACATGAGCAGCTCCAGCGGGATCGGCGCCAACAGCAGCCGTTCGAAGGACCGGCCCTTCTTCTCGAAGGTCACGGTGACGGAGAGCAAGCTGGTGGTCCCGAAGAGGATCGACAGGGCCATCACGCCCGGCAGGAGTGAGCGCACGTCCACCGCCGACCCGGACTTGATGAAGAACATGAGCGTCCATGCCAGCGGAAAAATGATCCCCCAGCTCAAGTTCGGCGGCTTGACGTAGTAAGTCCGCATGTCCTTGCGGAGGATGTTCCAGTACGCGATCCACGCCTTCACGACCCGCGTCCTCCCTTCTCTTTTTCCTTTTTCATCCGTTCCAGCTCGATGCCGGTAATCTCGACGAAGACGTCTTCCAGCGACGGACGGATGATGCGCGCCTCGGTCACCTGAACGTCGTGCTCCTCGAAGAACCGCACCAGCGGCGCCAGTGGCAGCGGACGGGCCGCGTGCACGCGCAGGGCGGAGTCCGACATGCGCTCGAACTCCACGTCGCGGAAGCCTTCGCGGAGCCTGCCGAGCAGGTCGCCCGCACCGCGGCTCACCGTGAGCTGGACGATGTGCTTATCTTGGACGTTCCGGACCAGGTCCGCGAGGGTATCCACGCGGACGAGCCTCCCGTCCACGATGAAGGCGATTCGACCGCAGAGCCGCTCCGCTTCTTCAATATAGTGAGTGGTGAGGAAGACGGTCGTCCCGGCCTTGTTCAGCGCGGCAAGCAACTGCCGGATCTGCCGGGCGCTGGCCACGTCGATCCCCGTGGTCGGCTCATCGAGGAAGAGGATCGGCGGCCGGTGGATGATCCCCGCGGCGATCGTGAGCTTCCGCTTCATCCCGCGGGAGTAGGCCGCGAACTTGCGCTTTGCCACCTCGGCCAGGCCGAACTGCTCCAGAAGCTCCCGCGCCCGTGTCTCGCGCTCGCGGCGCCGCATGCCATAGAGCGACGCGCAGAAGCACAAGTTCTGAAAACCGTCCAACTCGGGATAGAGGTTGCTCTCGTCCGGCACGATCCCCATCAGATGCTGGACGTTCTTCACGTTGCCGGTCACGTTGCGGCCGAAGACGTGGATCGTGCCGCCGGTCGGCCGGGCCAGGCCGGTGAGCATGTTGATCGTGGTCGTCTTTCCGGCACCGTTGGGACCGAGAAAGCCGAACACCTCGGCTTCGCGCACGTCGAAATCCACGGCGTCCACGGCCAACACGTCGCCAAAGCGCTTGGTGAGCCCACGAACTTCAATAGCAAGAGCATCAGTCATCATACGGTGACGAGCCGGTCGGAGTCGCGAACGATCTCGTATTGGTCCTTCAAGGTCGAGAGCGGACAGATCTCGGAACCATCGGATTCGCGGAGCTTGAGGCAAGCCCCGCAAGCGAGAAACCGCCCGCCCGCATCGAGCACTTGGCGGGCCTGTCCTTTCACGTCGAACTTCGGGTCATCGGTCTTGTCAATGTCGACACCCTTCCCGGAGAGGAAGATGCACACTTGGTCGCCTTGCTCCAGACTGTAAAGAGCCAGGCGCAATGCGTTGAAGACGGTTTCGGGATCGGTCTGAGTGATAATCATGCCGAGTTGCATCGATCAGTCTCCTTTCGCTTTGTCATTTCTCCTCCGTGGCAAACAGGGGTGTCCACACGGCGTCTTCACGGCACCGTTGGCGTCGAGAAAGCCGAACACGTCGCGTTCGCGCACGCCAAAGCCCACGGCGCCACTGCCAAGACGTCCTCAAAACGTCTGGTGAGAGGCCGCGGGCCTGGATTGCGACCGCCGTATGCTTATCCATCGCTCTTGGGCTTGCTGAACCGGAGCCAAAACCCCCTCCCAGCGCGCGGGTCGTCCGGGCTGAGTGCTCCTTGGCCGATGACCTCGAAGTCCGGCACCCCTCCCTGTTCTGCCCACTGCCGGAACGTGTCGGGACTGCGAAGTCTTCGGAATCGCTTGGTCGCCTCGCTGTTCGGGTCCATGTTTCCCTGGCGACGGCGGCTGAACTCGCGACGTGCCCACTCGGGATAGTGCTTTCCCCGGCCGCCTCCGATCATCGCCTCCCCACCGGGACGCAACACCCGATAGACCTCCGCTATCCCCTTGGCTGGATCGTCCCAGAAGAAGATCGACCCGCGGCTGACGACCAGATCGACCGACTCGCTCGGCAGTGGCATGCTTTCGGCCTTTCCTACGACCGCAACCACACGGTGGGCGAGCCCTTTGCCTCGCGCGCCCTGAAGCCCTTGTGAGAGCGCCTCGGCGTCTGGGTCAACCAGAACGAGGGTGCTCTCGGAAGCTGCGGGATCCTCCGCCAGGGCGAGCGCCAAGGCTACCCCGCCGCTTCCCGACCCCAAGTCCACCCAAATCCCTTTTTGCGGGCGGCAATACTCCAGGACGTCGGCCGCCACGTACGGATAAGGGTCGGGAAGTTGCGAACGTGCCGAAGCGGTCTCTTTGACACCGGGTGACTCCGCTGCCTGAGCGAAGGCCACGGCTACGCCCAACAAAGCCGAGACTGCCAGACCGCCGCCGTTGAACATCGCATGAAATCGTATCATCGGTCAACCTCCCTTCTACCGGGGTAGCCAGCGCCAGGCTCTCCCCTCCGAGATTCACCCTCGTGGGTTTCGCTGCGCTCGCCCCACCCTGCTGTTTCAGCCTGAGTCTGCGGCAGAACCCGATCAGTCCCGCGGGACGCAGCCCGCGGGCTTGGGGGACTGGCGACCGACAACCGCCGCCGACCCACTCCCTACTCCCCACTCCCTATTCCCCACTCCCTACTCCCTACTCCCCCCTCCCTACTCCCCCCTCCCTACTCCCCCCTCCCCCCTACACCTTTTCCGGGATCACGTACGGCGCCCGGTAGCTCCGCTTGAACAGCTCCATCGCCTCGGGGTTGTCGACGATGTGCTCGGTCTTGGGGTCGATGGCGACCTTCTGGCTGCCGAGCCGGTAGCTGATGTTGGCGTAGTGGATCATCAGGCCGCTGCGGTGCACCTCCTCGACGTCGGCGTTGGGCTTCTCGCGGGTGCGGATGCAGTGGATGAAATTCTCCTTGTGGTCCGGATCGGGGAAGCGGCCGTACATCTGGTCCTTGACCACCGGCTTGCGCTGGTGGGGCCGCACGAAGACCTGCCAGCCGCCGCCGTGCCGGCCGATGACCATCATCCCTTCCGTGCCGAAGATCTCGATCCGCGTGGAGTTCTGCATCCAGTAAGGGAACATGTCGCTCTCGCGGACCTCGCCGTCGGTCTTGAGGATGTAGCTGCCGAACAGCGTCAGCTCGAAGCTGACCAGCAGCTTGTCGAAGTCGAACAAGGCGATCTGCGTGTCGGGCGTCTCGGCCACCAGCTCCTCGGGGTTCGTGGCGTAGCGCCCGCCCGTTGAATAAACCGTCTTGGGGTAATCCACTCCCAGAACCATTCGTGCTAGGTCGATCTGGTGGCTGGCGTCGTTGGCGATGTCGCCGCCGGAGTAGCGCCAGAGGTGGTGCCAGGTGCGGTGGAAGCCGACGTTGTACGGGTGCTCCGGGGCCGGGCCGTTCCACATGTCCCAGTTGAGGCCGGACGGCGGGTCGCTGTCGGGCTGCTTTTTGGTCATCCCCCAGGGCGGCTTCTGGTTGTAGATGCGGCAGAGATGGACCGTGCCCAGCTTGCCGTCGGCGATGTACTGCCGGGCGGCCATGTTGTACGGGGCGCTGCGGTTCTGCGTGCCGATCTGCACCACCCGCTTGTACTTCCTGGCAGCCAGGACCATCTGTTGGCCTTCCCAGCAGCTATGGTGGGGCGGCTTCTCCACGTAGACGTCCTTTTCGGCCTGGCAGGCCCAAAATGTAGACAGGGCGTGCCAGTGGTCGGGCGTGGCGCTGATGATGGCGTCGACCTCCGGGTCGTCGAGGGCCTTGCGGAGATCGCCGACGACCTTCGGCTCCTTTCCGCCCTGCATGTCGGCGAAGCCCTTCACGCGCGAGGCGGCCCGCCGAGAGTCGGGATCGCAGAGGTAGGCGTACTCGCAGTCGCCGCGGCAGAGGAAGCCCCATTCGGGGTGCGTGGCCAGGTGGTTCCCCCGCCCCCCCACGCCCACGGCGGCCAGGATCACCTTGTCGGCGGCGGGCGCCCCGCGGACCGAGCCCGCGTTCTGGAGGATCGTCACCCCGGCGGCCAAGCCCAGGGCGGTCTTCTTCGAGCGATCGAGGAACTCTCGGCGATGGAAGCTCGTCATGATTCCGGTTCTCCTGGCAAAGGGATCGTTGTCCGGCTGGACGCTCGGCCGCGGCCACGGCGTGTGAAAGCTCGGCGCCCCGGGCGGCCAATCGCAGGCCCATTATGAGCGCGGCGCTTCGCGGATGTCAAGCAATTGACGGCCGGGGATTCGACCAGGGGGAGCAGACCGCCGGTCGGCTATCCGATGGACACGGCAATGGAACGAACCGCATTCCGCCAGGAGTGTCTGTCGCATCAAGACTGGTTTCTCGGCTCCTGTCGTTCCCGGTTACCGGCGTGGGATGTCATGCCTACGGCATCGCCTCCCGGATGCCCCAGGATGGCACGACGACCAGGGGTATCACGCTACTGCTCGACACACGATTTGCGCGATCGGACGATCAGTGATTCTGTTGGCCGTTGGCACGCTTTCTGCGATTTCTGGGAATCGGCACCGATTCCGATCCGATTGCGGCGTGCCCTTGTCGGATGTCCGCGATAGTCGTCGTGAGGTCGAAAACCG
Organism: uncultured Planctomycetaceae bacterium; assembly: GCA_964505295.1. Taxonomy (GTDB): domain Bacteria; phylum Planctomycetota; class Planctomycetia; order Pirellulales; family Thermoguttaceae; genus DATKZH01. The sequence continues at coordinate 6,562 of CAZDHR010000095.1, read as the reverse complement.
CCGGTCTTCGCGCCACATTGCCCCCACCCAGTCGCGGGACCCCGGCGAGGACACGGCGATCGGAGTCTTCCAGGAATGCCGGCCGCTCGCGCTAGAGGAGGCCGGGAGGCAAGGCTTGATCGCCGCAACGGGTTGAAATATAGTGCATCGGCCCACGGGGCCTCCGGCCGTCGGACGGGCCGCGGACGACGGGTGTCGATCGCCTGCCGGCAAGATGCGAGGCCGGTTCCTTTCATTACGCCCCTCCCTCGGGTGGACGAGACCGAGCCTATGCCACGACGATTTTGCATCCCCGCCCTGTTGATCCTCCCGCTGCTGCTCGGTCTTCTGGTCATGCTTGCGGTGCGCTGCTTGGCGGCGGGCGAGGCCCCGGCCCGGGACACTTCTCCGGCCGAATCGAGCACCCCGGAGCAGCCAGCCGGCCCGGAAACCGAGGCCCAAGCGGACCTTCAGGCCCCCAGCGATCCCGATGGCCCCCGCGAGCCGCCCGAGCCGGAGACCTGGATGACGCGAGTCGACCAGTTCTTCGGCGAGTATCTGGTCAAACGCTTGGGGGCGGTGTTGTTTTTCGATTTCTGGACGGAGCACTGGCTGGGCACCAGCGTGCCGCTGGTCGTCGTCTGGCTGTTTGGCGGGGCCATCTTCTTCACGCTCCGGATGGGGTTCATCAACGTCCGCGGGTTCTGGCACGCGATCCGCGTGACCCGGGGCGACTACGACGATCCGGAGGACGCCGGCGAGGTCTCCCATTTCCAGGCGCTGGCCTCGGCCCTGTCGGCGACGGTCGGGCTGGGCAACATCGCGGGCGTGGCGATCGCCGTGGCCACCGGCGGGCCCGGAGCCATCTTCTGGGTGATCCTGGGCGGCCTGTTGGGCATGAGCACCAAGTTCTCCGAATGCTCGCTGGGGCAGATGTATCGCAAGGTGGACCGCGACGGAACCGTCTCCGGCGGGCCCATGCACTATCTGCGCGACGGCCTGGCCGAACTCGGGCTGCCGCGCACGGGGCTCGTGCTGGCCACGCTGTTCGCCATCGTCTGCATGGGCGGATCGTTCGGGGGCGGGTGCGTCTTCCAAGTCTCGCAGTCGCTGGAAGCCGTTCGGGCGGAGCTGCTCGAATACGACGTCACGCTTCTGGCCGACTATCCGTGGATCTACGGCGTGGCGTTGATGCTCCTGGTCGGCGTGGTGATCATCGGCGGCATTCGGCGAATCGCCGCGACGGCGGAGAAGATCGTGCCCTTGATGTGCGGCGTCTACGTGTTGGCCTCGCTCTACATCCTGGCGGTCAACCACTCGATGATCATGCCGGCCATCGGCTTGATTCTCTACGGCGCGTTCTCGCCAGAGGCGATCTACGGCGGCTTTCTGGGGGTGATGGTGATCGGGATCCGCCGGGCGGCGTTTTCCAACGAGGCGGGGCTCGGCTCGGCGTCGATCGCCCACGCAGCGGCCAAGACCGACGAGCCGGTGAGCGAGGGGATCGTCGCCCTCCTGGAGCCGTTCATCGACACGGTGGTCGTCTGCACGATGACCGGGCTGGTGATCGTCATCACCGGGGTCTACAACAACGCCCAATTCGCCGACTACATCGCCAACAACAAGGGGGCGCCGCTGACGGCCGAGGCGTTCCGCACGGCCGTGCCGTGGTTCCCCTGGATTCTGGCCGCCGCCGTTTGCCTGTTCGCCTACTCGACGTTGATCTCCTGGTCCTACTACGGCGAGCGGTGCTGGTCGCACCTTTTCGGCCGGCGCACGGCGTTGATCTACAAGTTCATCTTCCTCGGCTTCGTCCTCATCGGATCGATCGTCACGGCCACCAACCTGCTGAACTTCTCCGATCTGATGATCCTTTCCATGGCCTTTCCCAACGTCCTGGGCGTGGTCCTTCTCAGCGGGAGGATCCGCAGAGCCCTAGATGACTACTGGAGTCGGCTCAAGGCGGGCGAGCTGGAGCCGACGCGATCCAGTCCCCCCGAGGCGTCTGCCTGAGAAACCCAAGGAGCCCAAGGATGAACTGGCTGCCCCGAAAGACGGTCGTCGTGCCGATCGACTTCTCCGAGGATTCCTTCGCCGCGCTCTCGACCGCGAGCGAGCTGGTCACCGACCCGAACCACCTGCACGTGATCCACGTGCTGCCCGAATTGGAGCCGGCCGACCCGGGCGTCATCTGGCACACGATTGACGACGAAAGCCGCACGAAGCACGCCGCCGAGGCCCTGGAGAAAGAGCTCGAAGCGCGCGGCGTCCGCGTCGGGCAGAGCGTGATCCGGATCGGCGACGCGGGGCACGAGATCGCCGAGTACGCCGAGGAGGTTTCGGCGGGGCTGGTGGTGCTCTCGTCGCACGGGCGCTCGGGCTTGCGGCGCCTGCTCTTGGGCTCGGTCGCCGACCGCCTCGTGCGCCTGGCCCGCTGCGCCGTGCTCGTGCTCAAGAAATAGCGCTCCCGCCCGCGTAGGGTGCGTGAAACGCACCATATTTGCTGCCCAAGGATAATGGTGCGTTTCACGCACCCTACGCCTCCATTCTACCGGCTGGAAGTCCGGGCCACGGGGCGCGTGACCGAGCCTGGCTATTGGTCGCCATAGACGACGGTCGTCCACGTCAACTTGTGGAAGACCTCGACGTAGTCCCATCCGAAGGCCCCTGAGCCGAAGGAGAGGGCTTCTTCGGGCACGACCTCGGCGTTGCGTCGGGCCTGGGTCCTCGCCACCTCCGAATAGCGGGTCCGCGCCTCCTGCGACTGGTGCATGGAAATCGCCTGGCACTTGGCGAACATCGCGTGCTTGTCCAGGGGCAGGATCACGTTGATGTGCGTCGGCGAGAGGAACCCCCAAGGGCTTTCGTAGGCCCACACGTCGGCATGGTAGTCTCCGTTGCGAAGAACCTCCAACACCAGTTCCCGGGCCGAGCGGTGCGTGGGATGTTGATCCTCGAAGGGGGGAACGAGGAACGTGAGCCGCCGGTGGCGCCTCTCCGCCTCGTCGCGTAGTCGCTTGAACCGTTTCGCCAGCAGCCGGCCGCTCTTGGGATCGTCGAACCGCAGGTCGAGCCAGTGGGCCACCGCGTCGAGCAGGAACGCCTCGCTGCGGGCCTCGTTGCGGCGGATCTGGCGGCGGAGCTCCGCGTTGGCGTCCGGGTCTTCCTTCGCGTCGGGCGGCTCGACGCCGATCGCTCGCGAGTAGGCGTCGAACTCGCGCGGACGTACGCCGCGAGGGCTGGCCGTCATCACGAACACGTGAACGTTCGGGCGCAGCGAGGGATCTTCCCAAAGCTCCCGGTTGCGGACGTAGTAGATCAGCCCGCCGCAGCCGATCACCGAGTCGTCGCTGTGGGGCGAGATCACCACCAGGTCCCGCTCGGAGAAGTGCTCGAAGAACTCCGGGGTGGGCTTGCGATCGGGCGTCCCCTTGGCCGGCATGGCCGAGTCGTCGCTTCGGTAGGCGGCGTTCGCTCCCTCCTGGACGAACGTGATGTCGATGTCCTCCGACGCCTCGAACCGGTTCGGCCCGACCGGCCAACGGTGAACCCGAAGCACGGGACAGCGGGGCGCCGGAAGGCAGGGATACGCCTTCCGGGGCGATTCCACGTCGGGGTCGGGGAACAGGCGGACGTTGTTGACGATCACGGACCGCACCTCGATCACCCCGTGCCCGCCGGACTTCTTGATCTCGCCATTCTCCTCCACCTCGGCCCGGACGACGACTTCGACGGTGCCCAAGACGTGCAGCGGCAGATGGTAGTTGGCGATGATTCGGCGGACCACGTCGCGCGACAGGTCGGGACGCGAAATCGCCCGAGCCGCGGAGAGCGTCCCCGGACCGTGCAACCCCGCCACCAAGAGCGCTTTGTACTCGGGGTTAAACGGGCTGAACGTGAGAATGGCCACTCCGTAGTCTTCTCGGACGCGCGTTTTCTCGTCGTCGTGGTACGTTGCCTCGAACTGGTGGCCCGCCACCCGAAGGACCCGAGGCTCCTCCGCGGCCAGGGGCAGCCGGGAGGCGATCTTGGGCTGGGGGTCGGGGCAGTCGGCGAAGACCTGTTCGCTTTTCTGGAGGAATGCCCGGGAGGCTTCGTTTCTGGCGCCGCCGCCCACGTAGATCGCGTGCCGGCCCTCGGTCAGCATTTCTTCCAGACCGGCCAAGTCGCCACGCGGGGCCGTGCCCACGCTGTACATGTCGGGCGACGAGTCGTCCATGACGATCGGCCCCAGCGCGCCGGCGAGCGCCAGCATGGCCCGCCCGTCGTTGGGGGGAGACCCGGTCTCGTCGTGTTGCTTGTAGACGAAGAGCGTCCGGTCGGCCTGGTTGGCAAACGGCCACAGCATGGCCAGATCCGAGAAATTGAACAGAGACATGGGAGTCGCCCCTACTTGATACACGATGCTGGCGAAGTCACCGTGCCCTTGGGCCCTCCCTGCCCAGGTAACGCCTCATGGCGGGAGACCTTTGGTCGAGCCGTCGGTAAACATTCGCCCAACCCGTCTGTTCTCGCACGCTGGTTCCCAAGCTCCAGCTTGGGAACTGACGTTTGCCCGTTAGTCGCCCCGAATCGCGAGGTTCTCAAGCTGGAGCTTGAGAACCAGGAGAGTTCGCTCTGACGGGTTGGACGAATGTTTACAGCCGTCGGCGGGGTCGGGAGACCCTCGCCGAACACGGGAGGTGCCTGAACCGCGCGTGCGTTGTCCGACGGTGGATTGATCGTAATCATGCGGCGGAGGCGAGGCAAGTGGCGAACGAGTGGCGGACCGCCCCAGGGGTCCGATAACGTGTCTCTGGATGAGCCAATGGCGGGTGAGGTTGCCGACCGCCGCTTTCGGGCCTTATCGCCCTCGAGCGCAGCTCGCCTCTTGGAAGAAGCGCGGCACCGCGTCGCTGGCCCCGATCACCGAGTCGTTGCGGTGCCGGCCCGCGTCGACCAGGCCCAGCTCGTTGACGAACACGTGGTCCGCCTCGTCGTTCGGCTGCGGCGTGGCGTAGAAAGCGACGGCGCCGCTTTCCAAGAGGACGTTCTGACCGCGGCCGCCGTGGTGGATCGTCTGGTGGTTGGGCAGGAAGTGGCTCGGGGCGTCGGCTGCCACGGCATAGAAAGGCCGCCTGAGGTTGCGCGGGCTGTAGTATCGGCCGTCTTCGAGAAACCCCAGGTTGTAGCCGAAGCTCCCGCCCATGGAGTGCCGAAAGGAGAGGAGGTCTTCCCCGGACGCGGTCCGCAGCTCGTCGAGCGAGGGAATCCGGAAGCGGCGGTTTTCGGCCAAGGGGGAGTCGGGGCAGACGAACCAGTGCGGTCCGTCGATGAACCCGTTGCCCAGCAACACGGGAGCGTAAACCCCCGCCCCCGCGAACCGGCCGCGATCGTAGACCGGCGGGAAGTAGCCCTTCTGGCTCTCGCTATACTGGGTCAGCGCCAGGCCGATCTGGCGCAGATGGTCCCGGCAGGTGAACAGCCGGGAGTTGAAGCGGCTGTTCTGGACGGCCGGGAAGACCAGAAGCGACATCGCCGCGACGATCGCCACCGCCACCGATACGTCCAGCCAACTCGCATGGCTGCGTCCGCCCCCCAGTTGCGCCGCGGGGAGGGGCTCGAGCCGCGGGGCGGCCGGCTCCGCCGGTTTTTCCGCGGGCGCCGGAGACGAATCGGCCCACGGCGCGGGCTGCGAGGCGATGAGTCGACAGGTTCGTTCGGCCAGGCCGGGAGGCGGATCGCAATCCGGCTGCGCGAGCCAGAGCGGCTGAAGGCTTTCGCGCACCAACGCCAAGTCACGCATCAGCTTCGGATTCTGGTCCAACTCGTTTTCCACCGAATCCTGCTCGGACTCCTCCAACGCGCCAAGCAGATACCCGAGCAACTGCGCTTGCGTACGGTCAACCATGGGCGGGAAGTTGGGCGTGCGTTAAGGTGTATTCGAGTTTCCGGATCGCGGCGTGCAGCCGGCTCTTCACGGTTCCCACCGGAATTGCGAGCACCTCGGCGGCCTCGCGGTACTTCAGTCCCTGGTAGTAGACCAACAGGAGGACCTGCCGAAGGGGCAGGGGCAGGCGGTCAACGGCTTCCCGAACGGCCCGACGCTGCTCCTCCGATTCCAACCGGGCGACGGGGCCCGGTTCGTCTCCGTCCAGGAGTCCCACGAGCGTTCCCGCCTCTTCATCCCCTCCGTTGGCGATCGACCGGCGGTCGAGGCTGACCATCCGGTGACGCCGGTTTCTTCGCTGGGCATCGATCGCCTGGTTGGTGGCGACCGTGTACAGCCAAGGACGGACCTTGCGGCCCGGCTCGAACTGGTCGCACTTCAGGTGCACCTGGAGGAACGCGGCCTGGAACGCGTCCTCGGCCATCTCGGCATCGCCCAGGTAGTGGCGCAGGTAGTTGTACAACTCCCGCTCGTAGCGATGCACGAGCTCCTCAAACGCCCGCCGGTCGCCCTCGGCCCGGTACCGAAGCAGTAGGTCCTCGTCGGACCAGTTGGCCCAGGCGTGAGGGTCCGCGGCAGGCCGGTGCGTGCGCTCAATCGTGCTGTTCATTTCCAATTACGAATCCATCGACGAGCCGGTTCGAAGGGGTTTTG